>JAZDOU010000187.1:0-28016 GCA_043798385.1 Pseudomonadota bacterium | reverse complement strand
TTGGGTTAATACTTCATTTTCAGGAATCACACCCTCCGGTAGCGGAACGGCTTTCCTGACGGCCACTTTTTTGCCTTCCAGGTTATAAAGCGAGCCTTCATGTTCATACCAAAGCAAGGCCGGAAAAACGATATCGGCCACTTCGGTAATCGGGCTGTGATAGGTGGCATGGACGGCTAAAAATTTTGCTTCCCGGGCCTGTTTGATTTTCTCATCCGATAACAGCGTGTCTTCCAGGAGGAGGTAGACCGCTTCCATCTGACTGGGGGCAAAATTGGCCCGAAGACCCAAGACCTTGGCATGGAACCCATTGCTCTCTGGAAACAAAGGAATAAAATGGGCTTTTCTTTGCAATACGGCCAATTTTTCGGCCTGCTCAGGCGGTGTTTCCTCACCATAGAGCACGACCGGGGAGGCACTGTCCTGGCAAAATTTTATGGCCTTACTCATTTCACCGATCGCAAAGGTCTTATGGGCAAACCGTCTCATCTCATTATTGTTGTCGGAAACAATGATCAATCGAGCCCCTTTCATACAGGCCCGTTTTATATGATAGCCGATGACCGGATGATCGACGAGCGGATCGGCCCCGGTGACCAAAATGGTATCGGCGGAAAGTAAATCATTTAACGAGCCTCCCAGGGGAAGCTTAAATCTGGCCAGGGTCAATTCCAGAACACCTACATTGGCTCCGATTTTTCCCAGGAATACGGCTACAAATTCACTCAAAGTCAGGTTTAAGGTCCGGCAGGTCGTCCAGGCCCCGACCTTTTTACCGGGTCTTTTCTTAATAGCCTCAGCCAACGTATCTAAAGCCTCATCCCAGGTAATTGGAACCATCCGGCCCTCTTTGCGTACCAGCGGAGTTTCGATACGCTTTCGTTCTTCCTTGAATGGCTGAAAACGACCTTTCGTACAAAGGACCCCGTTATTATGTTCTTCCCATTCTCCTTCCACCCGCAATACCCTGCCGGCGCGGGTGATAATTTCCGAACCGCAGCCTACGCTGCAGAACATGCAGACGCTTTTGGTTCTCTCCACCTGGGATTCACGTCCGGCATAGGCGCTCTTGCGGTCGATCAAGGCCCCGGTGGGACAAATTTGCAGGCAGGTACCGCAACTGACACAGGTAGACTCCCCGAAGGGAACCCCTCCATCGGCACAAATCACGGTCTTGGCCCCCCGGAATTTAACACCCAGGGTATTATTGGCCGCCAATTCACTGCAGGCCCTGATACAGCGGCGACAAAGTATGCAGCGGTTATGATCCATAATAAAATATTCCCGTGTCCCATCTACCGGCTTGGCTTCCCCGGGGTTGGGATAAACCCAATGATCCAAGCCGTATCGATAGGCCAGGGCCTGCAACTCGCAGTCTCCGCTGGATTCGCAAAAGGGGCAATAGTGGTTTCCCTCTGAGAAAAGCATTTCCAGGATGAATTTCCTTTCCTCAACCACCTTGGGAGATTCAGTCTCCACCCGCATACCTTCGGTGACCGGGAAGGTGCAAGCCGGTTGAAGACCCCGTTGCCTCTCGATTTCAACCACACAGATACGACAGGCTCCCAGGGGGGTTACAGCCGGGTGATGGCACAGGCTGGGGATATCGATCCCGGCCCCCTTGGCCGCCTCCATAACGGTCTGTCCGGCCCTGGCCCGAATGTGATGCCCGTTGATTCTTATATTCACAACCTTATCCATTAGACAAACCTCCTTCTTAGGGATCCGAAAAACTGATAGGATCTATTTCTCATGCGGATTGCACTTTCCTCTCCTCAATCGGAGCCTGGAGACCCATTGAATTTAACCATTCCAAATCACATCGCAGACAGCGTTTGCATTCCTCACGAGCGGTATGTTCATCAAAACCGGCTTCGACCTCTTCAAAGCATCGAACACTTTTCTCCTCGGACAGGCGTCTGACCACCGGCCTTTTGGCCTCGGCATAGTCCTCCATAGAAAAAAGTTGCGGGATTGCTCGATCAGAGGGTACGAACCTGACTCTTTCCACAGGTTCTCCCTTAAGAAAGGCATCGACGGTTATAGCCACCTTGTTTCCCTGATCGACGGCTTCGATGACCGTGGCCGGGCCTAAGGTTACGTCACCGGCGGCAAATACGCCTTTCCGCGTTGTCATCAGGTTTGCTCCTACGGTGATAGTGGTATCCGGTTTGACTTCAATTTTAGTATCTTTCTGGAGACCTTCCAAGTCCGAAGCCTGTCCAATGGCGGCGATGAAAATATCGGCATCCAAGATAAATTCAGGAACTTCAAATTCCGTGGCCTCGATCGGGATAGGACGACGCCGGCCTCCGGAATCAAACTCACCGAGACGCTGCAAATGACATTCTACCCCGGTTACCTGTTCCGGGCCCAGGATTCCCACCGGATTGGTTAGGAAGTGAAATTGGATCCCTTCGCGGAAGGCCTCTTCAATCTCCTCTTTCCAGGCCGGCATATCCTGCCGGGTACGACGATAGAGGATATGGACCCTTTTCGCCCCCAGCCGCAGGGCGGTTCGGGCGGCATCAATGGCCACGGCACCGCCGCCGACCACGGCGACACTCTTTCCTCTGATCTCAGGGGGTTTGCCTAAGGCCACATTTTTCAGGAATTCGACCCCCTGGTACACCCCGGGCAGATCTTCACCGGGGATACCCAGACGACGCCCTTTATGAGCACCGATGGCCAAAATAGCGGCCTTATAGCCGTCCCGGTCCAATAAACCGTCAATGGTGAAATCTTTCCCCATTTCTTGTCCCAGTTTGATTTCCACCCCGGCCCGTTTAATGGCTTCGATTTCCATATTCAGGATATTTCGCGGCAAACGATATTCCGGAATTCCGACGGCCATCATGCCTCCGGCCACCGGCAGCTTATCAAAAACGGTTACCGGATAACCCTTTTGTGCCAGCCTCAGGGCGGCGGTCAAACCGGCCGGACCGGCCCCTATGATGGCCACTTTTTCTTTTTTTGGACCTTCGAGCTTGGGTGGAGTCCAGGGTTTTTCCATTTCGTGATCAGCCATGGCTCGCTTGGCCAGCCGGATGGCCACCGGTTCATCGATATCCCCACGCCGACACTTCTGCTCGCAAAAGGCCGGACAAACCCGTCCGCAAATCAAGGCGAAAGGATTTTTCTCCCGATGGATCGCCAGACCTTCGGCGAATTGACCCTGTCCAATCAAGGAAATAAACGAGGGGACATCCACCTCGGCCGGGCAGGCATTAGTACAACGAGCCCGCACCAGACTCTTGCAGGCCCCGGCCGGACACTCGCCATCCAGGATATGGGCTAAAAATTCATCTTCAAAATACTTTAAGGCCGACATCACCGGTCCGGGTGTCAATTGCCCCAAAGCACACAAAGAGCCTGTTTCCATCCCTTTGGCTATGGTCTTGATGGTATCCAGATCTTCCAGCTTTCCGTTCCCTTCAGTGATGCGGGTCAGGATTTCCAACATCCGTTTACCGCCGACCCGGCAGGGAATACATTTACCGCAGGATTCGGCCTGGGCAAATTTCAAGAAGAACTTGGAAAACTCCACCATACAGGTATCTTCATCGACGACAATCATACCGCCGGACCCCATCACCGCGCCCACCTCCTGCAGGGAATCGAAATCCACTTCCACATTGAGGTGCTGCGGAGGGATGCATCCTCCCAGAGGGCCACCGGTCTGGACAGCCTTAAAGTGCTTGTCTTTGAGAATTCCGCCGCCGATATCAAAGATGATTTCACCCAAGGTGATCCCCATGGGAACTTCGACCAGACCGGTGTTATTCACCTTTCCGGTTAAGGCAAAAATGGCGGTTCCCGGACTTCGTCTGGTCCCGATATTATTGAACCAAGTGGAACCGTTGACAATAATCTGGGGGACATTGGCATAACTTTTAACATTGTTCAGGTTGGTCGGCTTCCCCCACAATCCGGAAGCGGCCGGGAAGGGTGGACGGGGTCGCGGCTCACCGCGGCGGCCTTCAATCGAGGCCAGCAGGGCCGTTTCCTCCCCGCAAACAAAAGCACCGGCCCCTTCCTTGATTTGCAGATGAAAGGAGAAATCGGTGTTCAGAATATTATCGCCCAGAAGGCCATACTCTTCCGCCTGGGCAATGGCCACGGTGAGTCGTTTAATGGCCAAGGGGTATTCGGCCCGGCAATAGATATATCCCTCGCTGGCCCCAATGGCATACCCGCAGATGGTCATCCCTTCGATCAAACTGTGAGGGTCGCCTTCCAGAAGAGATCGGTCCATAAAGGCCCCCGGGTCCCCTTCGTCGGCATTGCAAACCACATACTTGACGTCTCCCGGGGCCCTGAAGGTGAATTCCCATTTGGTGCCGGTGGAAAAACCGGCTCCGCCACGTCCTCGTAAGCCGGAACGTTTCACTTCCTGAATGACTTCCTCCTGGGTCATATCGAATAAGGCCTTGGACATACCCTCATATCCGCCTTGAACAATGTATTCATCAATCTTCTCCGGATCGATGATCCCGCAGTTTTTGAGAGTAATCCGGACTTGTTTGTTGTAAAAAGGAATATCCTGGTACCGGGGAAGTTCCTTGTAGTCCTCCGGGGTTTTATAGGTTAAACGGCCGACTACCCTTCCTTTGACCAGGGTTTCTTCCACAATCGTCTGGACGTCCCTGGGCTGTACTTGACAATAAAAAATCCCTTCAGGGTAGATGACCATGATCGGTCCCATAGCGCAAAAACCGCGACATCCGGTCGGGACTACACGGACCTCTTTCTCCAATCCACGGCGGGCAATCTCTTTGACTAATCCGGAAATGACCTCTGCGGAATCCGAAGCCGTGCACCCTGTCCCGCCGCACACCAGAACGTTAGCCCGATAAAAAGGTTCAGCCATGTCTGCCTCCTACAAAATGCTTGATGTTTTTGGTTTCAATTTTCAAATCCGATCAGGTTTTTTGTGCTTCCATTCGACTGACCGCCCATTCCCCAACCACCTGACCTTGAACCAGATGTTCTTCAATTAAACGGGGCACCTTCTCCCGAGTGATATTACCGTATCGAACCCTGGATTTCCCCGCTTGTTCTATATCCACCAGGGGTTCTTTAGCACACATCCCGACACACCCCACCGTTTCCACATGGGCATCAATTTTTCGCGCATCCAACTCATTCAAAACCGCCTGCATAACCTCTCTGGCTCCGGCAGCAATCCCACAAGTCCCCATGCCGATAATAATCCGGGTCCCGGTCTTAACACGGGATAAAAGATCTTTTTTGGCCTCTTCCCGGATCTTTTTAAGTTCTTCGATGCTTTTTAATTTTGTCATTGATTCCCCTCCTGTTTCCTCCGCCGAACGCTTATGCCATTTTAGGCCGACGCCCTCACCGCCCCGGCCTTAGAAAACAAACCGTTTTCTCCTTTATTTAAAAAATCAAGCAGCCAGTTTCTCACTTTGGGATGCGTGATGGGTATGTCCACTAATTCTTTTCTGATTTCAGAGGATTCCAGACGAAATTCCTCCTCATCGACCTTGTGGATATAGATCCAATCAACGGTCTTTTCAGAAAAAAGCACGGTCATAAGGACCGAAGGGATATCCCCCAGTGGGGCTCGATCGATATGACTATGCTTAAAGGTGGCCTGAATCGTTGTTCCTCTCCCCATCTGGGAATGGATTTCCAAATTCCCGTCACAGCGGCGGCAGGCTTCCAGCAACAAAGGAATCCCCAATCCGATATGCCGGGTTTTCCGGGTGGTGTAAAAAGGGTCCAGAACCTGGGCAATCTGCTCTTGAGGCATCCCTCTTCCGTTATCACTGACTTCCATAAGCAAAACATCCGCTGTGAAATCCTCAATGATTTTTATTTCAATTTTAGACGCACCGGCTTCAATTGAATTTTGAACCAGGTCGAGCAGATGTAGAGAAAGCTCTTTCAAGGTCTTTAAGTCTCCTTCAGGATCTGGGCCATTTTTTCAGGGACTAAACGGCCCACCACTTTGTTGTCTACCACCGCTACGGGCGCCAGCCCGCAGGCCCCCAGACAGTAGACGACTTCAAAAGTATACTTATAGTCCGGGGAAGTTTCTCCGGCCTGAATCCCCAATTCATTTTGAATCGTATCGGTGATCTTTCCCGCCCCGCGGACATGGCAGGCGGTCCCGTCGCATTGCCGGATAATGTGTTTCCCCCGCCGCGTCAGATAAAACTGGGAATAAAAAGTGGCTACCCCATAAATCTGACTTAAAGGGATACCCGTTTTCTCTGATATCCAGTTGATTACCTCAGGTGGAAGATAACCGTAAATATCCTGGGCTTTCTGTAAAATCGGGATTAAAGTCCCTGTCCTCCCATTATATTCATCGATTATTTTATTGAGAGGCTCTAAGTCGATAGTTTCCGATTGGGTCATTTTTTCCTCCTGTTTTTAAAATTCCTGCATTTACCTCGAAGTTGCATAAAAATTGATCGATAAAGTAAATTTTATTTGTTAAGACAATATATTATGATGATTTTGACATTAAATCTAAATATCACTCCAGGTGAAGTTTGGATTAAGGAAAATATCGATCAATTTTTACCCTCCGGGAAAGTCTGGGAGGTCCCGCCCAAGGCGGGACTTCGCTCTGGACGCCTCGGATCTGCAGCCTCCCAAACTTTTGCAACATCGAGGTTTATTGAGTCGGCCATTCCACCACGACCTGTCGTCCCTCCTGACCTTGGAAGGCCAGGATCATTTCTTTGATCTCCGGGTGGGCCATCTTGAACAGCGTTCGATCTTGGATCTCACTCAGCCGATGGGCATCTCCATTGACAATGAGACACCAATCTTTCAGTTGAGGCCACTCCTGGAAACCTTTGGAGGGGTTGAAATAAGGGGTAACCTCCAAGGCCTTAACAGAAAGGGTTTTAGGAATCAGACCGAGGTTGGCTAATAAGCTGTAGGAAGGGCGGTCTACATGGGCAGGGATAGCTATCCCCCCCAACGAAGCAACCTGGTCTATTATCTCTTCCAAAGTCATATCCGCCGACTGGGCCAATAAGCGTTCTTCGGTCCAGAGCCATTCCCCGGCGGCATTGACCACGTACTGGGGTCCGAACAGGTCCTCTTTGTTGGTCAAGGGAGGCAGTTTTTGAAAAACCTTTTTTTGCCACTCCTTACAGGGTTCAACGGTGTCAAACAGACAAAGAAGGTGGACTTCCTCTCTGGACTGCAATTCCATTCCCGGCAAAACATGTATATTGGTGCCCACCGCCGCCTCCATGACCGCTTCCGCATTATGACAGGCATTATGATCGGTAATGGCTATGAGATTTAACCCTTTCCTTTCGGCCTGCCGCAGAATCAATGAAGGAATCATCTCTACTTCCGCACACCCTGACAACACGGTATGAATATGTAAATCAGCCTTAAAGAGCTTCAACCCATCGAGATTAAACGAGACGTCTTCCTGATCCTTATTCACCGCTTATTCCCAGAGCGTTCAGCTGCCCGACAACGGAAAAGGTGTTTAAAGGGGTAAGCAGTAAGATCACCTCTTCTTTTTCCGCCTGGGCGATGGTTTCTGGGGCGGGCCGGTTCCCTTCGGTAATAATGACACCGGCCAGATTTAACAGACTGGCTACCGCTACCACATTCACATGCGATTGGAGGGTAACCCAGAGGAAATCCTTTTTGGTCCCCCGCATGACACAACTAAGAAGATCCGAGGCATATCCACCCTCAACCGGACGATTTACCCCCTTGATCGAAGAGATGGGTTCCAGGTTTAATTTTTCAATGACGGTCTTTAAGGAAATCATGGTTATCTGGGAGATATCCCTCCTCTTTTAATCTCATCATAGCGATAAATAAGCAAGGTCTATGCCAGAGGACAGCCGGGATGCCCTGGCAATCGTTCCAACCCAAATTGATCCTTAAACCAAGTCCCTATGACAACTTACGCCAATTGGAGATAAATTTGAAAAGGGTCTTTAGCTTTTTTATTATTCTTGAAGACGATGATTTTTTGCAGGGTGTAAAAAAAACTGACAGGTCTTTAGGAAAAGGCAACGGCGGCGCCCCCAAGATAGGTTGCCGGACGGATAATCGAACCGACCTTAGACGGTACCAGTTAGTGCTCATCAATTAGAGGTTAATCACGATATCCAATTTAGTTCCGATACCCGGACTGGATTCAATGGCAAAGGAATCGGCACACTTTTTTATGTTGGCCAGGCCCATTCCAGCCCCAAAACCCAATTCCCGAATTCCGGCAGAAGCGGTTGAAAATCCTGGGGATAAAGCCTGTTCGACATCGGCAATTCCCGGCCCATGATCCAGGACGGTCATACGAATCAGGTCGGGTTGAATTTCAGTAATTAATTCTCCACCGGCATCGGTATGGATAATAAGATTCATCTCGGCCTCATAGGCGGAAATAGCCACCCGTCGAAGTATCTGGGGTAAGATCCCCAATCGTTCCAATGCCTTTTTGATCTTACTGGAGGCACTCCCTCCACTCTTGAAATCTCTTTCTTTGATCCGATAGCGGAGAAACAGACTGGTCTGGTCGGAGACAATATCTTCTTTAAAAATAATTCGGGAGTCTCGTTTGACCTCGTCATCGTGATACGTGCGGCTGACGGTCTCTAATAACCCCTTGGTGATATCATTGGCGGTCAAAATTCCGGTCAAGGCCCCTTGGTCATTTACCACCATCAGCCGGCCCACTCCCGATTGGTAAAATTTTTTTATGGCCTCGATTATGGAGGCCGTTTCCAGTACCGTAATCAACCGGGTTGTCATTCTCTTTCCGACAGGGCTGTTAGCCTCACCGGCTTCGATAGCGTTAATCAGATCTTCAAGAGAAACGACTCCGACTAAACGGCCCTCATCCAGTACCGGGACGCCTGATATCCGATTAATCCTTAATATCCCCTTTAATTGCTTGATAGTCATATCCGGTGTTACGGAGATGACGTTCTTCTTCATGACATTTTCGATGGGCAAATTATAAATGAGTTCCTGCAGTTTGTTAAATTCCACTGGGCAGATTCCTTAGAGTCTTGAGCCTGTAGAATATGAAATGGGTTATAAAATAATCCCCTGGACTGGTTAAGGATACCGTCGCGTTAAAGGAACAGAGGCCATCCCCGCCTGATAAAGACGTCCACAGGATTCAAACATCCCAAAATCCGTTTTGATCAGGGGGATGCCCAGTTCTTCAGCCAGTTGGATGGTCTCCAGATCGGGCATCTTGCCTCGCACAAAGAGAATAGCCGTGACATAGGCCATTTCCGCTGTCCTAATGGTTTGAATATTTTTCAGGCCCGTAAGAAGCATTGAGCCGGGAGGCAGATAAGCCAAGGCATCGCTCATTAAATCCATGGCCCCGCAATATTTAACCTCCTGATTCAAATCAGACCCTCGAGTTAATACACTTCCTTGGGTGACTTTAATAACGTCTTTCAGTTTCACGGTCCCTTATCCTTAAATAATAGTGTTTTAAGTTTTTTTACACAAATATCGTACCAACAAAAGATGAAAAATCAAGTTATTCTTTGAAGACTATTGGGAGTCACGAATTGCTTGATTTACCCGTTTTTTATGTCGCAGGCTTCCGATCCAATCTCTTTGACCAACCACTTACAAGCTCGGGGAACAGCCTCTTCGACTTCAGTGGAGAGGCCGGGTCTGACCGTATCCGGGATTTCTTTAGCCTGGACGACGAGTATTCGAATATCCACCCCGGTCAGGCTCTCGAGTTCTTGAAGTTGATTGATGGAAGGGAACTGATGAAAAGGACTACCGCTCCTTTTTTGTTCCGGAAACTGGGCCAGATCAATCTCAAAAAGTTCCCCCGCCTGTCGATCGGGCCGGCAAATAGTATCCAAAATAAAAATACGCTTCGGCTTGGTGGGGGAAAGCAACAGATCAAAGAGAAAGTCTCGAATACCGGTTCCCATATCCTGTGCCCAAACAGTCTCAGGAAGGGAGAAATTGGCCTCCAGGTGCTCAATGACCCCTGGACCGAACCCATCGTCACCAAAAAGGGTATTCCCGCAGCCTAAAATCAAAATCGGCTTTTCGAGTATGTCCTGAATCATTCTGGTCTCTCTTAATCCTTGGGGTTATTTATTAAACCGTCGATAGGTTGTTCACATTCCTGACAAGACCAAACCCGGTTAATAAAGATAACGTTGTAGGATTGTATCACAAAACAGTCAGTCTACAATCAATAAATTGAGGATCAACCCGTGGGATCTTTTTCACCTTAACTTCTCCAACCCTGCCGGAAGATTTGATTCTTCTCCCAATTTATTTTCTTATGATTTTATTAAGACCCTGGACTTCCTTTCCCTATTCGCATTTTTGTTTTAAAAATACTGGAATTCCCTGGTGGAGATGATATAATTAGCCATGATCAAAGTCATTTACCATCCGGATTTTACTCAAGTCTATACTTCAGACCCGGCGGCCGAATCAGGACGGTTGGAGGCGATCCGGGCGGTTATTACGGGCCAGGTCGAAGAGGTTGAGGCCACACCGGCCACCCGAGAACAAATTGCCCTGGCCCATTCACCCCAACACATCGAACAGGTGGCCCGCAGAGGTTTGTTCGATATAGCCGCTTTGGCTGCCGGAGCGGCTATTCAGGCGGCCCGGATAGGTCTTAAGGAACCGGCCTTTGCCTTGATCCGCCCCCCGGGACACCATGCCTCGGCCGACCATTCCTGGGGGTTCTGTTATTTTAACAATATGGCCATTGCCCTGCTTACCTTACATAATGAAAACCTGATCAATCAGGCCCTGGTACTGGATATAGACCTGCATTTTGGGGATGGGACGGTCAATATTCTGGGCAATGAAAAATGGGTCCGGATATACAACCCGGCGGCTCGAAGTCGGGAGGCTTTTTTAACGACTGTGGAGCAAATTTTATCCGCTATTCAGGTGGATTTGGTTGGCATTTCAGCCGGATTTGATTATCATCGGGATGATTGGGGAGGACTTCTGGCGACCGAAGATTATTCGGCTATAGGGTCGATGGTCCGGAAGGCTTCCTCGGCCTGCGGGGCGGGGTGCTTTGCACTTCTCGAAGGGGGCTATAATCACCAAGTCCTGGGCCATAATGTGGCGGCTTTGCTTCAAGGGCTGGCCGGGTAATTGACCAAAACAAACTAACCCATTGGTTTAAAAAAATTGGAGGTAAAGGTAAAGATGTTAAAAAAAAACTATTCCATTTTGATGATTATTGGCTTGATGGTTTTGCTTTCCGGCTGCGGATACAATACCATTCAGACCAACGAAGAAGCGGTCAAGTCCGCCTGGGGCGATGTAGAAGCTTCTTACCAGAGAAGAAACGACCTGATTCCCAATCTGGTCGAGGTCGTCAAGGGCTATGCCAAGCATGAACAGGAGACCCTGACCGCGGTAACCGAGGCCAGGGCTAAAGTAGGCTCGATTCAAATGAACAAGAGTCTTCTCGAGGATCCCCAGGCCTTCAATCGGTTTCAGAGTGCCCAAGGGGCCATGAGCAGTGCCCTTTCCCGCTTAATGGTCGTGGTTGAGAAATACCCCGATCTCAAAGCCAACCAAAATTTCATGGACCTGCAACACCAGTTGGAAGGCACCGAAAACCGCATCAATGTGGCCCGGGTCCGCTTTAATAAGTCCGTTGAGGTGTTTAATACCTCCATCCGGGTCTTTCCCAATAATTTGACCAATAATTTTCTGTTGGGATTAAAGCTTAAAGAACCTTTTAAGGCTGAAGCCGGGGCTGAAAAGGCCCCTAAGGTCAAATTCTAATTTTTCCCGGGAATGGCTCCCATCACCCTTGCCTCAATCCCCTCCCAACACGGGAGAGGAAATGGTTTGCCTTCTTCGCCGGACAGGAGGCAATGGGGGAAGGGAGAAAGAGATAATGAATAAAAAAACGATCGTTCTTATTTTTCTTTTTCTCTGTCAGCCACTTTTCTCCTATGCCCTGGATGCCCCCAAGCTCCAGGGCTACGTCAATGATTATGCCCAGATGATCTCTCCTGCGGCCAGAGGGCGATTAGAAGCGGAGTTGAAGTCTTTCGAGCAATCCGACTCCACCCAGTTGATCATTTTAACGGTTCCTACTCTGGAGGGAGAGACCATCGATGGATTCGGGATCAAGGTGGCTGAGGCCTGGAAGGTTGGTCAGAGAAACAAGGACAATGGGATAATTGTTGTTGCAGCCAAACAGGAACGAAAAATTCGGGTCGAGGTTGGCCGGGGACTGGAAGGCCGGCTGACCGATTTATTGGCCGGCAGGATAATCGATCTGGTCATTACCCCCAGGTTCAAGAGAGGGGATTTTGATGGTGGTTTCAGCGCCGGGGTTTCGGCCTTGATAGACGCCACCCGGGGGGAATTTAAGGCCGAGACCGGACAGAGGGCTAAAAGAACAAAAGGTTCCCCATCCTTTTCGACCATACTTATGGTCGGTTTGGTGGCCCTGCTTTTCATTGGAAATCTTTCACGCCCTGTTGGCGGATTTGTCGGGGCCGCAGGTTTACCGGCCTTGCTTCATTTGGGTCTTTTCCCCTTGGGCATAGTCTCTTTAATCCTGTCAGCCTTGGGGGGCTTGGCCATAGGCCTGTTCCTGCCGTCCCTGTTTTCCGGAGGCGGCGGGATTCGGGGGGGCGGTTTTTACTCTTCCGGCGGTGGCGGATGGGGCGGAGGAGACTCGGGTGGAGGCTTCGGCGGCGGCGGCGGGGATTTCGGCGGCGGCGGGGCCTCAGGGGATTGGTGACCTCAATTGGGGATTTCGGATTGCAGAGTGCCGTTTGGAAAAACACCGTCACCTATTTTGAAATCCTGATCTGGAGCAGGGAACAATGAAAGCAGCCCATTTTTTTAGCCAGGAAGAAAACAAAAAGATCACAGCCGCCATAAAAGAGGTCGAGTCTCGAAGCGATGGTGAGGTGGCTGTGATGGTGGTGGATCACAGCGCCCCCTATATCGAAGCCGAGTTTTTAGGGGGGTTCATCCTGGGAAGTCTTCTGGCCCTGATCATAACTGATTTATTCTTACATGATGCCCTCCTGACTTATATTTCCTTAAGTTTTATCTTCTTCTTCCCTTTTCGAATGCTTTGTGCCCAGGTGCCGGCCTTAAAAAACGTCTTTATAGCTGTTAAAAGAAAGGAAGAAATGGTCAGGCTTCGGGCACTTCGAGCCTTTTATGAAAAAGGGCTTTATAAAACCCGTCACCATACCGGCGTCTTGTTTTTCCTTTCCCTGCTGGAGAGAAAAGTTTGGGTCCTGGCCGACAAGGGCATTCATAAAAAAATGGATCAAGAAACCCTGAATCGCTTTGCCCAGATGGTTTCTCAAGGAATCAAAGAAGGCCGGGCCTGTCAGGCCTTGTGTCAGTCCGTCGAAGGGGTAGGCCGATTACTGGCCCAGCACTTCCCGGTTACCCCTGGAGACATCGACGAATTACCCGATGAAGTCATGACTGAGAAGGATTAAAAGGTCATCCGGCTGATTTATTTTATTACCGTTGATAAAACTTAGTACGTAAATAGAACTTAAATCCCCCTTTTCCCAAGGGGGACTTTAACCCCCCCTTTATCAAAGGGGGGCAAGGGGGGATTTTCATCCTTCGTGGTGCCCTCCTGGGGCATGTGAATTAATACGAAAGTAGGAGTCGAGGATTCAAGAGGTTTGACTCTACGCCTCTCACTTGAATCCCTTGAATCCTGGAATCCTGTTTCATGTTTTGTTGACACCCTTCCGGGCATGAAAGCTTCGTATTGATATCTAATGGAGGTGAGGAGTGGTGAAAGAATTAAAGGCTTATAAAAGTATTCTCTTTGAAGAATTGGAAAGCCGGATCGGGCTGGTCACCTTGAACCGGCCGGAAAAGCTCAATGCCATCAATGCGGAGATGATTGGGGAATTTGAAGATCTGTTTACCTATTTGTCGAGAGACGACTCCATCAGGGTTCTTATCATTACCGGTCAAGGCCGTGGGTTTTGTGCCGGAGCCGATCTGTCCGAAGTGAGTCAATTCAAGGATAGCGAGGCCTTCTCCAATCCGGAATCATTTCTCCGACTGGTCCAGGAAAGGTATTCCGGGCTGATCCTGGGGCTTCGCAACATTCCCCAACCGGTGATTGCCGCGGTGAACGGCCCGGCTGCCGGAGGAGGAATGGCCATTGCCATGGGGTCTGACATTCGCCTGGCCGCCCAGGAGGCTTATTTTGTGGCCTCTTTTATCAATATCGGTCTGTCCGGAGGGGAAATGGGGTCCTCTTATTTGCTCCCCCGGCTGGTGGGCCTTTCCCGGGCGGCTGACATCCTGTTAACCGGTCGAAAAGTCAGGTCCGATGAGGCTGAACGCATCGGTCTGGTCAGCAAGGTGGTCCCCGGAGAACATCTGATTCCAGAGGCCTTAACCTACGCCCGAATGATGATCAATAAAACCGTTGGGGGATTGAAACTGACCAAAAGGGTGCTGGATCAAAACCTGGAAACCGCTTCTCTGGCCGCAGGCCTTAATCTTGAAAACCGAAATCAGGCCATTATGCTCTTTTCCGGCCCCTTTCTGGGCCTGATTCAATCATTCAATAAAATCAAAAGTTGAGGCAATAATCACTGGACTTCCACTTTTAAGGGAATCGAAAGGGGTGCGTCAAGATATCAAGAAAATTTGGTGAATGGGTATTGCTAAGCAATAAACCAGTGTTCTACGAACAATAATCAAAAAGCCCCTTTATTTCAAAGAGAAACCTTTACTGTTTGTCCGGTGGCATTTCCAATACCATCTGGAGTTTCTCGGCATCTTCCGGGGAAAGTCTAATGAATTCCAGTCCGACATCATAAAGGGCTTCCGAATCTGGAGGGAGTTCCTTTATCCAGACGACTTGTACGATTTCCACCAGGGATTCTTTGCTGGGAAGAAATATTTCAATTTCCAGTCGTTCTTTCTCTTTATATAACGTATCGCTGTAAATGCGAAGGCCGCCAAGACTAACATTCCCAATCTTAAGACGGGGTTTGAGAAAACCGGCCGGTCGGCAAAAAATCGGCGCCCTGGCTCGAGGAAAACGCCGCCGGTCTTTAGTCGAATCTTTAGTTTCTGTGCTCATCTATTGAAACCCTTTCCATAGATTTTTTTCAACTGCTAAATCTTTAAAAATTTTATTATAACATTTTTTAGAAGGTTGGGGAAAAAAAACCGTCCTTCCCCCAATTTTACCGTCAGGGGCGATCTCGCAAGCCACCAGATGGAGAAAATAACGGAGGCCGTTTTCAAACCAGAAAAGGGCTATGGGAGACAAAACGAATCATTTCATGGTCGATAAGGGAATACGAGAAGATCATCCCCGTAGTCTATCTGGAATTGATAAACATTGCCTCTTGGATAAGAGGGGTATAAAATAAAAAAATAAGGCCAAGTAGAAAAAAGCGGGGCTCCGTATAAGGAATAAAATCGAAATGATTATCCCCTACGAAAAACTCAGCCGGACGGCTTTGCAAGGGCTTATTGAAGAATTTGTAACCCGAGACGGTAGTGATTCCGGATATACCAAAACATCACTGGAAGAAAATGTGGATATGGTAATGAGCCAACTGCGCCGCGGAGATGCTTTCATTTATTATGATGAGGCCACCCTGACCACCAATATCGTCTTAAACTCTCAGGCCCCTTTGGGGCGCCACGAGGCCTGAACATTAACGGAAGATTTAAATCCCGCCTCTGGCAGGATTGAGCCTTCGAATCTCTCCGGGCTATAGGCTCTCCGGGCCGGAAGCCTGGCAGCAGAGGAAAACGGGCTCTCCTCTCCCTTGACAATCCCCTGAATATGATTATTATAATAAATATTCTTTAAGGGAATGTGAGGAGAAGGGTTATGCCTATTTACGAATATCGCTGTTTGGACTGTTCCAAGGTATTTGAAAAGATAGTCTGGAATTCAAAAGACGAAGAGATCAGGTGTCCTGCCTGCCAGGGAGAAAAGGTCCTGCGATTGTTATCGGCGTTTTCCAAGGGAGGCGGCGAGGGCCGGGAAGGAATTTCCATGCCTTCTTCCTGTGGACCTTCTTCTTCGGGATTTTCTTGAGCTTCGTAACCATTAAAAAGAACCGTGGGTTCTTAAGGGTAATAAAATGGAAACTATTTTATGGTTAGTGGTGGTATTGGCCGGCTGGTATGCCGTGAATCGGTGGGTCTTCCCCAAGCTCGGCCTTCATAGCTGAGTAACTTCCCCTTCTTGCCAGGTTAAGGGGCAAGATCAGCCAAAAGAAAAATAAAACAAGATTTTTTTAAGAGGTCTTTACTATTTTCAAGGAAATTCAGACGGGCGTATTTACGGAAAAGCGCCCAGTAATTCCCTTATCCCATTTCCCCTTCCAGATTGCTTCTTTAAGAGGATCGGTTCCTTTTTCATGTTAATTCAATAAAAACCAGTCAACTTGGTGTTCGGAAACAACTTCTTATTTTTTGCTTGACAACCCCTTAATTAATCGTTTATCGTAGATTAACGATTAATTAATATCCGGAATGGAGCTATGATGGTAAAAAAGTTATCGACCTTAGTTGATGGCAAAAATGCTCCCATTGATCAGGAGGCTTTTGCCACGATGTGTAAGGCCCTGTCCCACCCGGCTCGATTGAAGATCGTTAATTATCTTAAACAGGTGGATCAGTGTATCTGCGGCACCATTGTCGATATCCTGCCCTTGTCTCAGTCCACCGTCAGCCAACACCTTAAAATATTAAAAGAGGCCAACTTGATTTGGGGGGAAGTGGATGGTCCCAGGACCTGTTATTGCCTGAACATAGAGATGTTTGACAAATTCAAAAAGATGGCTGCGGAGTTATAGCTCTTTTGTCCCAGGCCATTAACAGGTTGCTGAAAAAGGCCCATCTACTGCGTTGCCCTCATCCCTCCCCGCTTTTCAGCGGGGCAGGCTTATTGCGACGTACTTCACTGTACGCCTCATTCCTCGGAATTTCGGGCGCCTTGTAGCCGGTCGGCTTAGCCGACCTTAAAGAAGGCTTCCTTGAGAAGCCCAGGACCTTTTTGATCAACCTGTAAAAAATTTTTTCCGCATCCTGTTAATAAGATTGAGGAGGGGTTAATGTTAGAAAAATCTGAAAACAAAAACAACTGTTGTTCTCCCCAAAAACCCTTTCCGGAGTTTGAACCAAAAAAGATCTTACCGATGGTTACACCACAAAAGGAGGAGGTTGAGGTTTGTTGCGGGCCAAAACTTGCCCCTCCAAGCAGCCCTTTTGAAAAACCGGGCTATCGAATCTGTGACTTTGTTGAGGGGTTTATCCCCACCGCCAACGGCCCTGTCCCCAGGATTAAGACCGACTTAACCTGGCGGGATCGTCGGGGTACGATAGGGGTGCGTTTAGGGCTCAATCGTAATAATTACAAGGTCTCGCCGGGATTGTATGCCCTGGGCCATCCCGATTCCGATTCAGTCGTCCTGATCACGGCCAACTATAAATTAAGCTTTGATGCCCTTCGAAAAGAGTTGGCCGGTCTCAATGCCTGGATACTCGTGCTCGATACCCGGGGTGTGAATGTCTGGTGTGCGGCCGGCAAAAAGACCTTTTCCAGTGAAGAAGTGATTCGACAGACAAAAAGGAATCTGTTGGACCAAATCGTTTCCCATAAAAAACTCATCCTGCCCCAGCTTTCGGCCACCGGGGTTTCCGCTCTGGAGGTAAAAAGGGGCTGCGGCTTCGAGGTGATCTGGGGTCCGATTCAGGCCAGGGATATTAAACCCTTTCTGGCCGCGGGATTCCGGGCTGAAAAGGCCATGCGTCAGGTGAGCTTTCGATTTTTTGAAAGGTTGGTGTTGACCCCGGTTGAGATTATTCTGGTTTTAAAATACCTTCTTTGGATTGTGCCGCTTATGTTGGTATTGTCCGGGATCGGTCCAAGAATTTTTTCCATCTCAGACCTCTGGCACAGAGGGCTGCCGGCCTCATTGGCCGTCGTCTTCGGAATTATCAGCGGCGCTGTGCTCACTCCGGCCTTTTTGCCCTGGATTCCCTTTCGGGCCTTTTCTGTCAAAGGCGCCATAATCGGCGGGGTGGTTGGGCTGACGTTGATCGGGTTATTTTTCCATCCGGTTGTCTTCCTGCCTGCCCTGGCATTAGTGCTGTTAACCATCACCCTGAGTTCCTATATGGCCATGAACTTCACCGGCTGTACCCCCTTCACTTCCCCCTCAGGGGTGGAAAAAGAAATGCGCAAGGCCATTCCTCTACAATCGGCGGCCGCTTTACTCGGCCTGATCCTTTGGGTTGGTTCGGCTTTTATTCAACCAGCCAGTTAAAGGAGTTTCCTGTGAAAGAATTTAGATATCTAACCAATGTTTCGACTCTTAAATTGGATGAGACCCGCTGCCTGGGGTGCGGTTCTTGTGCCCTGGTCTGCCCTCATGGCGTTTATATAATAAACGGGAAGAAAGCAGAAATCGCTGACCTTGACGGTTGTATGGAATGCGGCGCCTGCAGGAATAATTGCCCGACGGCGGCTATTAACCTCACTCCGGGCGTGGGCTGTGCCGCCTATATTATTCAGGCCTGGATTAAAGGTAAGAAAGGGGCTTCTTGCGGACCAGCGGTCTGCTGCTAAACCTTCATACCCCATGAGGACACCGTGAGATATGAAAATGAACCCCGTTGTTCCCAAAACTCTGATAGGGCTTTGGGTTTTCCATGAAACGTACACCTTGGACCTTGGACCGTTATTTTCGTAATTTTCAGGCCTCGGTGGGCGACTTCCAGGCATTAAAACGATTCATAGCCGCTGTGACCCCCTGTTCCATCAGGACCTCAATCGCTTCACAGGCCTGGTCCGTCAGGAGGGGGAGTTCCTTTTTTTCGGTAGTCGAGAAGGATTCCAGGACATAGGATTCCGGCGGGATTTCTCCTGACGGCCGGCTGATACCCATTCGTATACGGATAAATTCTTGGGTCTTCAATTGTTCAATAATCGACAGAAGGCCCTTATGCCCGGCAGCTCCTCCCTTCGGTACGATCCGGATTCGGGTCCAAGGGAGATCCAGGTCGTCGTGAACCACGACCAGATGATCAGGCGGGATCTGAAAATAGCGCAGGAAGTGGCCTATGGACAGACCACTTCGATTCATGTAGGTCAGGGGAGTCAGGAGAATGACCTTTTTTCGAAGTATCTCTCCTGACCCGTAAAGGCTTTCAAACTTTCGTTTTTCTATCGGGATTTGATGGCGGCGGGCCAAGGCCTGGAGGGTCAAAAACCCCAGGTTATGTCGTGTGTTTTGATAGTTTTTACCTGGGTTCCCTAAGCCGGCAATCAGAACCACCAGGAAGGTTACCCCTCTCCCTCGGTCTTGGCCTTACCTTTTTTAGTGACGACTTCCACTTCGGAATCGGCAGCGGGTTCCGGTGTCTTGGTCTCTTCTACGATCGGCGGGACCACGGTAATTAAGGTAAGATGCGCATCCGAAAGGACCACAACGCCATCAGGTAATTTAAGATCCTGGACATGGATGGAATCCCCTATATCCAACAAGGTGCTGATGTCCACTTCCAGATAATTCGGTATTTGAGTCGGCAGACAGCGAACCTCCAGTTCCCTGGAAACCTCCTGGAGGATTCCTCCTTTTTCTACTACGCCCGGGGACTTGCCTACGACCTTCAAACCGACGGTGACATCGATTTCTTTGGTTAAGGAGACCTCTAAAAAATCGGCATGGAGGATTTCCCGATCAACGGGGTTCTGTTGCAAGTCCTTCAGCATAACCGTCTTGACCATCTCCTGATCATTTCCTTTGATGGTCAATTGATAGAGGGTGTTTTCACTGGTCTGTTTTTTTAAGATTTTTTCCAGCGGGACCCTGGCTACGCTAATCGCTGTTGCCGCGCTATCCGGTCCGTAAAAAATTGCCGGAACATTTCCGGCCCGCCGTAAGGCACGGGCCTGGCCCTTGCCGGAAGCCTCTCTTAAAAGACATTCTAAGCTTACTTGTTCCATAATAGTGGTACTTCCTTTCCTTCGATGTTACTCAGACAAATAATGAACTAACGGAGTCTTCGTCATGAATCCTGCGGATGGCCTCCCCCAGGAGGGGGGCAACGGACAGGACTTTGATTTTAGGACAAGTTCGGGCCTTGTCCTGTAACGGGATGGTATCCGTAACGACCAGTTGATCCATGGGGGACTTCATGATCGAATCCAGGGCCGGTCCTGACAGTACTGGATGGGTGGCACAGGCATAGATTTTTTTCGCTCCATGTTCAGCCAGGGCCACAGCGGCTTTGGCCAGGGTCCCGGCGGTGTCCACCATGTCATCCAAAAGGACGACGGTGCAGCCTTTGACCTTCCCGACAATATGCATTACCTCGGAGGAATTAGGGCGATCCCGGCGTTTATCGATAATGGCTATTTGAGCATTGAGTCTTTTGGCAAAGGCCCTGGCCCGTTCCACCCCTCCCACATCAGGAGAGACGATAACTAAATTGTTTTGAAAATGTTCTTTCATGTAATTCAGCAGTAAAGGCGCAGCAAAGAGATTGTCCACCGGGATATTAAAAAAACCTTGAATCTGCCCGGCGTGAAGATCCATGGTCAGTACCCTTTTGGCCCCGGCAGCGGTAATGATATCAGCCACTAATTTGGCGGTTATGGGGACCCTGGGGGCCACTTTGCGATCCTGACGGGCGTATCCGTAGTAGGGCATGACAGCGGTTATACGACTGGCCGAGGCCCGACGGAGGGCATCCATGATGATTAATAGCTCCATCAAATTGTCGTTGACCGGAGAGCAGGTAGACTGCATGACAAAGACATCCTTGCCGCGGACGTTTTCACCGATCTCAACAAAAATCTCCCCGTCGCTGAATCTTCTGACCTGAATAACACCCAGGTCCATCTCCAAATAGGAGCAGATTCCTTTAGCTAATTGGGGATTTGAATTGCCCGTAAAGAACTTTAAGTGATTGTTCATCCTGTCTGCCTTCTAATTCATTGAGCGATTTATTGTTTTGGCTGGGGTGGGAGGATTCGAACCTCCGAATGCGGGTTCCAAAGACCCGTGTCTTACCGCTTGACGACACCCCAATTAAAAAAGTTCAGGGTTCGACGTTCAATGTTCAAGGTTGGTTGGATCGTCGACTATAAAATGTCTTTGTTCAACAAACGTTGAACCTGGAACGTTTATAGTCCCCTGGCCATAAAAACCTTGCCCCAGCCCTGTCTTTTTAACTGTTTAAAGGCCTCACCGGCCTGATGTTCGGCTTCCCAGATTCCAAAAAGAGTTGACCCGCTACCGCTCATCAAGGCCTGAAGGCAACCTTGCTCCAGCAAGGCCTGTTTGATTTCCCTGAGTATCGGAAAGGCGGGCTGGACGATTTCTTCCAGATCGTTTTTAAATCGATCTTTTCCCGGTATCTCCCCCCGTTCCTTTAACCTTTCTATATTAATAGTTTCTTTACCTGGTGTCAACGGGAATTTTACCTGGCTATAGGCCCAGGAGGTGGCAATAGGAAACCCGGGACAAATCAGGACATACCACCAAAGCGGAAAGGCCGGCCAGGGTTTTATTTGTTCCCCTCTGCCGAGGGCTAAGGCTGTTTGGTTATTCAAAAAGAAAGGGACATCCGAACCCACTTGGGCGGCTAGGGTCTCTAACCGTTCCGGTTCAACAGGCCTCCCTAAGAGGAGGTTTAGGTTGGATAGAACCGCGGCAGCGTCACTGCTTCCTCCTCCCAATCCGCCTCCAATGGGAATCCTTTTGATGAGCCGGATAGTCAAGGCCAAGGGGCGGCCTATTTCTTTTTCCAGGAAACCGATAGCCCGCCTGATCAGATTGTCGTCATTTTCCAGCTCCGGATGGCCCGGACAATGGACTTCCAGACCTTTTGATCCGGCCTTGATCCAAAGGATGTCGAATAGGCTGATCGGTTGCATCAGGGACCGGATTTCATGATACCCGTCGGACCGTTTCCCTAAAATTTCCAGGGTCAGATTTATCTTGGCCGGGGCCAGGACTTTAAGCCCGTTGGCTGGGAGTTGCATTAAGCCTGCTTTGGTCGAACGGGCTGTTCTTATTCAACCACGCGAAGACTGACAAAAAGATTCATGCCGTTTCGTTTGATCCGGAAGAGGATATGGCCACCTTTTTTAATACGGCTGATCAGGTTTTGATAGCTTTTAATATCCTTGACCGGTTTTCGGTTGACCTCTTTGATCAGGTCTCCCTCCTGGATTCCGGCTTCTTCGGCCGGGCTTCCTTCTCTGACCTGGACAATTAAGATTCCCGGTTCATACTCCATCCTGGCCCGTCTGGCCATTTCAGGAGTAAATTCCTGGGCAACGATCCCCAATTCTTCCCTGGTTTGGGAACGACCGGAAGCTATTTGTTTATCATCCAATTCCTGGACCTGGACTTTGAATAGTTGCGGCTTGCCTTCCCGTAATATCTTCACTTCAACTACTTTACCAACCGGTACGGCAGCCACCAATCGAGGCAGGTCATTAATTTCTTTGATGGTTTTTCCTTCAAACTCAACGATGATATCTCCGGCCTTTATTCCTGCCTTTTCGGCCGGACCACCCGGGTTGACATCACCCACCAAGGCCCCGGATTCCTCTTTGAGATCAAAGGCCTTGGCCAGGTCCGGGGTTACTTTCTGGATCATGACCCCCAGCCAGCCTCGGGTCACCTTCCCTTTATCTTTTAATTGAGCAATCAGCTCCTTGGCCGTGTTGATGGGAATGGCAAATCCGATCCCCTGCCCCTGGGCCATGATAGCGGTATTGATGCCAACTACTTCTCCTTTTAAATTTATGAGAGGTCCCCCGCTATTGCCTGGATTGATAGAGGCGTCGGTCTGAATAAAGTTGTCATAAGGACCGGCACCAATGACCCGGCCTTTGGCACTTACGATACCGGCTGTTACCGTATGGTCCAGGCCGAAGGGATTACCGATTGCCACCACCCAGTCGCCGACCCGGAGGTCGTCGGAATTGCCGAGTTTTATGAGTTGAAACCCTTTCCAGGATTTGATCTTGATCAGGGCCAGGTCGGTTTTAGCGTCCCGTCCGATCACTTTGGCCTCAAATTCCTTGTGGTTTGTTAAGAGGACCTTTATTTCGTCGGCATCCTCGACCACATGGTTATTGGTCAGGATATGTCCTTCTCCGTCAATAATAAAGCCTGAACCGAGGCTCTTTTGCTTGTATTCCCTCGGTTGAGGGATATCCCCTCCGAAAAATCGTTCAAAAAAATCGTCCGCGGGGTTTCTTCGATCTCTTGGTCCCTTAAAAAAATTAAAGACCCGGCTGCCGCCCTTGACTCTTTTGGTGGTACTGATATTGACGACGGCCGGAGAAGCCGCTTGAGCCAGATCGGCAAAAGAGGGAACACCCCCGACGATCGGGACCTCGGTTTTGGCCGACAGAGGGTTGGTCCAGTTAAAATTGGCGGCAATAATCAGCCCGCCGATCAGCGATAACAGGGAAACCCCTATCAAGGTCCAGAGATAGCGGTGTTTTTTAAAATGTTCTGCCATAACAATAGCCTCCTGTTCGATACGGTCCAGGGTTCATGATAGTCGGTTTAAGGTTTTGTTGGACCTAAGCCGTACACCTTTGTACCTTGCACCTTACACCTTCTTTGTTTTATGTTTTATTTTGCCCGAATGTAAGCCATCCGTAAGTCGTACAGCATTCCCTCTATGAGTTTCTGCTCATCTTCGGTCAAATTTCCCTGAGTTTTTTCTTTCAACATGGCCAGGGTATCAATGGCATGTTTAGCCAGAGGAAGGTCCTTTTTTTGCTCTCCTGAAACCGGATGAGGGAGTTCTCCCAAATGAAATAAAATCTCGGTGCTCAACGAGACGATAAGGGTAGAGAAGTTGACCTCAGGCAAAGGAGGGTGGGGCGGGGGTTCTTTCTGCTCCTCTTTTTGCTGAATGGGTTCCTCTTGGGGGGGTGATTTTTTTTGTTCCGCTTCCTGTTCCGATTCCGAAAAGATCTTCCGTCGATCTTTGAATACAAAGCCTTTTTCTTCATTTTCGGACATGGTCCGTTTCCCTCCTTGGCACTCTTAGTTCGAAAATAGAATCTGGGGTCCACCGGTCCTCAGTCCTATTTTCATGTTTGGTGGTGTCACGCCACTGGCATGGCATGACGGCTTGGTTTGCTTTTAAGCAGGTTACAGCTTGTTATATGATAATGATTAATTCAAAAAAAATCAATACTTCTCTCATCGATTAATAATCAGGCTCAAGAAACTTTAATAAATTAATATCTTATCTATTATTGACTATTGGAGGCCAAAGAAGTTAAAATAGAACCCATTGTTTTAAACAATTTTAAAGGGGGATATTAATAAACCGTGAATCCTTTTGATGGGTTAGGAAAAGCGCTCGTCTTCCTGGGCCTGATTTTAGCTGTCCTGGGCGGGATTTTAATGCTCTGGCCCAAGATTTCCTGGATAGGGAAACTGCCGGGGGATATCTTTTTCAAAGGGGAAAAAGTAACCTTCTATTTCCCGATCACCACCTGTATCATCATCAGTATTGTGTTAACACTCTTATTGGCCCTCTTCAGACGGTAGGCTCACTGTATCGGGAGATGATCCTTTGGATGATCTCAGAGGTGGAGATCAGGGGAACTAACTCTACCCGGTGCACCTCCCCGCCATAAGAATGGACCAGGTCGGCCCCAATGATCCGGTCCAGAGACCAGTCCGCCCCTTTGACCAGAACATCAGGCTTGATAGCCTCAATCAACTTAAAAGGATCGGCTTCATGAAAAAGGACGATATAACCGACACAGGCCAGGGCGGCCAATACCTCCGCCCTTTGAGCCTCCGAGATTAAAGGACGATGGGGACCTTTAATCTCCCGGACCGAGCGGTCGTCGTTTAAGCCGATAATCAGGCAGTCTCCCAACGAGGCGGCTTCCTGAAGATAGCGGACATGGCCGACATGGAGAAGATCAAAACACCCATTGGTAAAAACGATCTTTTGCCCCTTCTTTTTCAAGTCACCTATTACATGGTTAATCTGGGATCGAGAGAGTATTTTGTGGATCATTGTTCTCCTACCCGCGCCAAGGTCAAGACAAAGACCTCCCTGGCCCCGGATTTTTTTAAGACCTTGGCACACTCATTGACTGTTGCCCCGGTGGTAAAGACATCATCGACCAAAAGAAGGTCTTTGTCTATAATTTCCTGCGGTTCTCTAACGGCAAAGGCCCCCCGGACGTTCTTTTCCCGCTGGGAATGATCCAGTTCTACTTGAGGAAGGGTGTTCCTGATACGCCTGAGGGCCCTGGCTAATACCCTTTTCCGATGGATCCGGCCTAAACTCTTTCCTAACAACAGGGCCTGATTAAACCCCCTTTCCTTCAGCCGGGAGGGATGGAGCGGGACGGGAATGATGGCCTCGAAGGAAAGATCCGCTAACGGTATCTTGTTTAAGAACCAACCCAGGGGATCGGCCAGTTTGATATCGCCGTGATATTTGAAACGCTGGATGGCCTCAGCCATACCCCCTTGATAGACGACCGCCGCCCGTCCCCAATCAAAAATCATTTTTTGCCGGAGGCAGTCGGCACACAGGTGCGTATCCGTTCCCCTTGGGAAAGGCCGGCCACAGCGGGGGCAAAAAGGGGGCCTGATCCATTGAATGTCTCGGGTACAAGCCGGACACAGATCGGGAATTTCTTCTCCCTGGAGGCTCAACAAGGTCCGGCAAAAAGGGCATTTCTCCGGGAAGAAAAGGGAAATGACTCCCGATCCCCAGGAGGCTTTTACCTGAGATGGTCGATCAGGGACTGACCGAATTGAGAACATGAGACCTCTTGGGCATTGGCCATCTGGCGGGCCAGATCATAAGTAACCAGGCCTTCTGAGACGGTTTTTTGCATGGCCTGAACAATCAATTCAGCCGCTTCAATCCAGCCAAGGTGTTCCAATAATAAAGAGCCGGACAAGATCAGGGAGCCGGGATTCACCTTATCTAAACCGGCGTATTGTGGGGCTGAACCATGAGTCGCTTCAAAGACGGCACAATCGTCGCCCATATTGGCCCCCGGGGCCAGGCCCAGGCCGCCCACCTGAGCGGCCAGGGCATCGGAGAGGTAGTCGCCGTTTAGATTGGTGGTGGCGATGACCGAATAGTCTTCGGGACGTAAGAGACATTGTTGAAACATCATATCAGCGATGCGGTCTTTGATGATGACCTTGGAATCGGAACGGTTTCCCCGGGGTTGTTTTTGAAATTCAGCCTCCGCTATCGTTTCCAGGGGGAATTCTGCCTGGGCCAGGGCATAGCCCCAGTTACGAAAGGCCCCTTCGGTGAATTTCATGATATTCCCTTTGTGGACCAGGGTGACACTGCTTTTCTGCCGGCGCAGGGCATACTCGATCGCCCGCCGGACCAGTCGTTGGGTATTGTAACGACTGATGGGTTTAATCCCGATCCCGGAGTCATTAGTCAATTTTTTTCCGGTCTTCTTCTCGATCCATTCCGCCAGTTCTAATGACTCGGCGCTTCCGGCCGGCCATTCCAACCCGGAATAGACATCCTCGGTGTTTTCGCGGAAGATCACCATATCGACCTTTTCCGGGAGGCGCATCGGGCTGGGAACCCCGGTAAAATAGCGGACCGGCCGAAGACAGACATAGAGATCCAAAATCTGCCGGAGTTGGACATTGAGGCTCCGAATCCCTTTGCCCACCGGAGTGGTTAGGGGTCCTTTTAAGGCCAAGCCGTGCCGGCGAATCAGGTCCAGGGTCTTTTCCGGCAGCCACTGGCCCATCTGGGAAAAGGCCTTTTCTCCTGCCAGAATTTCCAGCCAGTCGATTTTTCGCTTTCCGGCATAGGCCTGGTACACTGCGGCCTCCAGGACCGGCTTTGTGGCCCTCCAGATGTCCGGGCCGATACCATCCCCCTCGATAAAGGGGACCGTGATATGGTCAGGATGGTCGGTTCTCCAAAAAGGCATGAAAAAATGCTCCTGTTTTCTGTTGGGGAAATAACCTGTTTAGTACGAAAATAGAATCTTGGGTCCACCGGTCCTCGGTCCTATTTTCATGTCCCGGCTTCCGAAGGGAAGCCTCCTTTTAGGTCGACATAGCCGACCGTATGGTGGTGCCACGCCCCATAAGGCGGGGCATGGCGGTTTAGAAAACTATTTGCTTGAAAGATAGCAAAACCGGGGTGTCAAAGCAACCGAAAAGCAAGGGATTTCACTTCGGGGGGTATTTATTAAACTCTGGTTTTCTCTTATGCAGAAAGGCGTCTATCCCTTCCTGGAAGTCCTCGGATAAAACCGTTAAGGCGAATTGGTCGGCATCCATGTGTCCAATGGATTGATTAACTGTTGTCAGGGCGTTAACGGTTTGTTTGGTCATCAAGATCGGGGATTGGGGCTTCCGGGCGATTTTTTCGGCCAGTTCACGAGCCTTTTCTAAGGTCTGGCCGTTAGGGACGATCCATTGGGCAAAACCGGACTGAAAGGCTTCGGCGGCCTCGATCTTTTCGGCCAACATGACCCACTGTTTGGTTTTGGCCGGTCCGACCAGATTGACCAACCGGGGCAGAGAGCCCCAACTATAGTTCATACCCAGGTTGATCTCCGGGATTCGAAGATGGGCCTTTTCAGCCATAAGACGAAAATCACAGGACAGGGCCAAAGAAACCGCTCCTCCGATGCAATACCCTTCCAGGGCAACAATGGTGACTTGGGGTAAGTCCTGCCAGACCTGGCACATCCGGGGGCCCAGTTCCTGGAATAAACGGCGCCGCAGGGACAAAGGTTCCTGAAGGATCCGGACGATCTCGGGGTCTTTCAGGTCAAAACCAGCGCTGAAAAATCCGTCCTGACCGCACAGCACCACTACACTGGCGGACAACTCCCCTCTGATTTGATTGGTGACCCCGATGAGTTCTCTGATTAGACCGGCACACAAGGCATTACGTTCTTCAGGTCTATTCAATTGAACCACAACGATTCGGCCCTGTCTGGTGATGGTTAAGAATTGATAGTCCATGAGTTCTCC
>JAZDOU010000178.1:0-21483 GCA_043798385.1 Pseudomonadota bacterium | reverse complement strand
TCCATCTGCTTGATTTCCTCCTGGGATTCGCGCTGACGATTCTGGAGGTCCCGAGACTTTTTCTGGATCAGGCGTTCCTTCTCCCGCCTGGCTTCCAAAGAAAGTTTGGAACTATCCTTTTCATATTCAGCCTTCAGTTTTTCAATCTCCGCCAGATGAATCTTCAACTTGGCATTGAGCTGTTCGGTCTTCTGGAGGATGGCCGCCCGGGCGGCAATTCCAGCCTTGGATTCGGAAACCGCCCGTTGCAGATCAACCACGCCGATTTTCTGGGGGGGTGCAGCCAGGGCGGTAGAGGATAACAATAAAATAACAGCGAAGATGATCCGGTTCATGCCTTTTCTCCTTACCCCTTTGAGACCTTTGAAAAAGGCTCCCATTACGTCATGCCGGCGAAAGCCGGTATCCAGAAACCATTTTAAAAACACTGGATTCCGTGTCAAGCACGGAATGACAAAAAAGGAATTTAGCATAAAAATTCCAAGATCTCCCTTTTATCCAATGTACATCACTTAAAAATTAATTGATGTCTGAACCCAGAAGCGGGGCACCCGCTTTGTTCCATCGGCGTCATTTCCCGTCGGGTCGGCACCGGGATTGCTGCTGATCCGGGTCGCCACCATCCCCTTGATTAGGCACCAGGTTGCCGGGGTCCAGGTGAGCCCCAGGCCGACACCGTCAAGGGTGTATTCGTTCGGTTTACTGCTTCCGCTATTCCAACCGCTCCAGACATTCGTATTCGTCCTGATCCAGCCGAAATCATAAAAGAGCCCGGCTTGAAGGGTCTCAAATACCATCTGGCGCAATTCGGCTGTGGCAACAAAACCGTTATCGCCCATAGCTTCACTGCTGGAGTAGGCCCTGACCCCATAGGCCCCCCCGAGACTGAACTGCTCGGAAGAGTCGAGATTCTTCAGGGCATGCTGGCCATTAATGGATAATGAAAGGCTGGTCCGGTTTTCCTTAATCGTCTGCGTCCGGGAGGCGTAATAGGTGAATTTGCCGAATAGACCGTCCCTCTTCGGGCCGGCCTTATCCTGGGTTTCGTCAGACGGCACCGTGGAAAGATCGACAGTCCCACCACCGAAACCAATAGAGAAGCTGTTGAATCCCCCCCCGAGCAGGCGGTCGCCGGCCTCAGCAATCAGACCGATACTGCCGCTGTGTAAGCGTTTGTCACTTAGCGGCAATCCTCTGGCCTCATTGTAAAGCCGGCGGAATTCATAGCCTAACTGCCCGGACAGATTAAAAGCCTGACGTCGTAAAATTGGATACGAAAAGCCCCCACCGCCTGTAACGGCACTCCCTTTTGATTGCAGTGCATCCCCCAGGTCATAATACAGATAACTGGACGAGAGCGAGAGACGGGCCCCGGCAAGACCGACCGGCCTACTGAAACCCAGCCGTCCATAATTGTTTTTCAGGGAGGTCTGCCCGCGCAGCGACAACTGATCGCCATAACCAAAGGGGTTATTGAGGTTAAGAGTCATTCCACCTCGATATTCTCCTGAGGAGACACTGCCAAAATTGTCCCCATCAAGAGATCCGCTGAATAGCGGCGTATCGGCCAGATGGATTACCAGGTCGGACGTTCCCCGCTCAGTTCCCGGAAGCAGGGTGGTGGAGGCCGAAACGCCGGGAAGTCCTTTCAATAGGCGGATAGCCGCTTCCAGGGCATCCAGGTTGATGGACTCACCGCTTTTGTTTTCCCGCACCATGGTGCCCAGGGCTCGATCCGGACGCAATCGACTTTTAGATTTGGGATCAATGGTCACTGAACCCAGTTTCCCTTCTATGATTTTTATCAGCACCCGTCCATCTTTGACCTCCTGGCGTGGAAGGAAGGCCGAGGCGATACGCCCCCGTTTTCGGTAAAAGGAGACAATCCGTTGGGCGGCCACCTCTAACTGGCTCATGGTCAGCTCCTGGCCGATAAGATCGGCCAGCTCTTCTTGCAACTCCTCTCGAGAGAAAAGGGTATACCCTTCAAAATCAAAACCTGTGATCCTGATTTTTATTCCCGTCTTGTCCTCAGGGGGAGAAAGTGGGGGTTTAACTGGAGGTCTTTTTTCTTGCCGGGCGGACGGAGGGGGCTCTTTGGCTTCCCGCAGGAGTGTTCCGGCGTCAGGCTGGACAGCAACTGCCGGTTTGGTAGCGGCCAGCAGCAGCAAGACGATTAGTATAAATCGTACCCGACAAAAGGGACTGTTTCCAGACATTGCCTTTAGGCCGTCATGGTCTTTTTAGAAGTTGAGGATGAAAAAATAGAGCCACCCAATCACCATGGACAGGCCGGTATACCAGATGTACTTTTTGCGCATCAAGGTAGCTATCGCCGAAAGAAGAATCGCCATCATTAGAAAAGCCAGGGAAGCATTTAAGCCGGCAGCTCGCTTTTGATTCTTTTCTTTGGTTTTTGCCAGGGATAGCCCTTCTTGCATCAGTTCGTCTTTTTCATCCTTGTACCGTTTAAGCTCCTCATCGTACTTCTTTATGGCTTGACGATACTTTTCAGCCCCCTCGGCTGACATATCTTGATTTCCCGCCAACTGTAATTCCAATGCCGATTTGGTAATCTGATAGGAATATTCCTTGATGCCCTTGGCCTGATACATTAACCATTGGCTGCCTTCCTTGCCGGAGAGAATGACGGCCATCATTGAGGACCGGGTGGCTTCAAGGGAACTGATGACCGCGATTAGGGCGATAATGGTGGTGGTCAGGGCCAGCCAGTCATGCCAGCGATGATTTTCGGTCGGATGTCCGGCTGGAAGGTTAGGTGAGGCGGCTGGGGCGGCCGGCTGGGGGGAAAGCTTCTCTGGAGGCTGATCTTTTTTCAGAGGTATAGCCAGGCTTTCAGGTTGATAATGGTGCACATGGCGTTCGGCCGGCGGCTTAGCATTTTTCCGAACCCAAGACCAGATACCTCCGCAAAGAAGGAGAACGAGAAGAATAAAAACAATCAGGTTAAACATCATCGGTTGGTCCCCCTCTGATCCTTACTATTATTTCTGTGAAACTTTATAAAAGTTGGACCTATTTTTTTTACCAAACCATCTTATACTATTTGAGATCATTTTTCGACAACAAAAAAAATGTTGACGGCCATTTGGGTTAATTTTATTTTTTTTTAACACCGGCTCAACTCCCTCTTCAATAACCCATTGATAACTGAAGCATTCTCTTCTACCCAGGGCTCCTTGAGCATGGCCGGATGAGAACCGCTTCCCTGATAGGTTTGGCAGGCTGCCGAGGTATGGACTCGCCACTCCTGGGAGAGCCCGTCAAGTTCAACCCTTTCAGCGGCACAGAGCAGATGGATGGTCCCCTTGATAATCCCCTCGGTCGTCAGGGATTTTGTATAGTCCAGGTACCGGCGCAGTTTGCCAAAAGCGATTTGACGATAATGAGGGCTCTCCATCCATTCGGCCAGGTTGCCGTAAAGAGCCGGGGCGGGCGGATATGGATCAATCCAATCGTCCGGGATTTCATTGCCCGGTGCCTTGGGCAACCGTTTCCAACTGTCCAGCAGGATCAGATCCAGGACGGTCCGTCCCTGACGTTCCAACTCCTTGGCCATTTCAAAAGCCAGATTTCCCCCGCTGGAGTGGCCTAAAAGCCTTACAGGGCCGCTGGGTTGCAACTGATTGATCCATTCCAGATAGCGTTCCAGACGGTCGTCGGATTCAATAAAGCTGAACCCGTGGAAGCGGACCTCCGCCAACAATTCGGCCAGGCGGATGTAAGCCATGGGGTAACCAACAATTGGAGGAAAGGCGAAGAGGTCCATTTTGCCACCCCGGTTAAGCAGAAGAGGCTGATCCTCCTGATAGGTCTCCGCAAAAGAGGCTGTCCGCTCGCACTCCCGGGCCAGTTCAGCTAAGGAGGCGTGCTGATACAGGGCCGGCAGAGGGAGGCTTAGATCAAGCTCCCGGCGAATCGCCGTAATGACCCTGAGGGCGGCCAGGCTGTGCCCGCCGACATCGAAGAAGGAATCGTGCCGGGAGAACCCCCGGCGCCCAAGGATCTGTGCCCAAATAGCGGCCAGACGCCTCTCCAGGGTGGTGGCCGGCGCTTCTCCGGTTCTGACGGTCAATTCTTGACCGATAGCCACAGAGGCAAGCCGTTTACGGTCAATCTTTCCATTGGCGTTCTTCGGAAAGGCCTCCAGCAAAACATAACGGGAGGGCCTCATGAAGGCAGGGAGCTGATTGGCCAGCTCAGCTTTCAGACCACCCGGATCGAGCTCGCCCCTGGACAGGAGAAAGGCGACCAGTTCTCTGTCCGGCCCTTCGCCTCGGGCCACCACCACCGCACCCTTCAGGGCCCGATGTCTAAGCAATGCCCGTTCCACCTCGGCGCACTCGATCCGGAATCCGCGAATCTTGACCTGATCATCCTCCCTCCCCAGAAATTCAACCGTGCCGTCAGCCAGCCGACGACCCAGATCACCGGTCCGGTAGAGCCGCCGTCCTTTTTTGAAGGGGTGGGCCACAAAGGCCGCAGCGGTCAGTTCCGGTTTATGGAGATAACCCCTGGCCAGTCCCGGCCCGGCCAGGCAGATTTCTCCGCTAAGGCCGAAGGGAACCAGTTGCTGCTGATCATCCAGCAACAGCAGTTCACTATTGGCCATCGGCCGGCCAATGGGAATCGAGCCGTGATAGGAACGCCGGTTTTCAACCCGATGGATGGCCGAACAGACCGAAGCCTCGGTAGGGCCATAGGCATTGAACACCGTTTTTCTTTTGGCGTAGTGCAGGACATCGGCGGCAATGGCCGCTTCACCGGCTGTGATGATGACCCGCAGGGGGTCAAGTGAGGCCCCGGTGGCCCGCAGGGCGTTCAGGTAAGCAGGCGGCAGGGTGGCCACTGTTGTTCCGGTTTCTCCCAGCAGTCGGGAAAACCGTTCCGGGTCAGCGGTCTGGTCCCGATGGGCGATCACCAACCCTGCCCCGGAATGAAGGGCCAGAAAGATCTCCGACATGGCGGCATCAGAGGAGAAGGAGGAGAACAGCAGACAGCGATCGGCCGGGGTGATGCCAAAGGTGCGGATCTGGTCCAGAATCATATTGACAAACCCGCCATGCTCCAGGAGCACCCCTTTGGGCCGGCCGGTGGAACCGGAGGTGTAGATGATGTAGGCGGCTGAAGAGGAGGTGGGATGGTTCTGGACCGCACCCTCAGACCCATTCTGCAACAGGGTGGTTATCTCGATAACTCTGGCTATCCCGGGCAAGGGAACCACCTGAGCCCCAGTCTCGTTATCAACAATAATGGTCTTCAGACCGCTGTCCGATATCATCTGGCCAAGGCGGCCTTCCGGCTGGTCCGGGTCAATCGGCAGGTAAACCCCACCCCCTTTGAGGATCCCGAGCAGGGCAATGGGCAGGGCCGAGGTTTGTCCGGTCATCATCCCGACAACCTCTTCCGGTTCCAGGGCATGACACCTCTGCAACTGAAGGGCGCAGCGCTCTGAAAGCTGATCCAGTTGGGCGTAGGATAGAGTCTGATCACTGGCCACCACAGCGATCGCCTCAGGAATTCGCCTCGCCTGATCCCGGAACAGATCGACCATACTTTTTTCTTGCGGCCAGGGAATGACGGAACCTGTCGAGCAGGAACATAAGGCCTCGCGTTCCTCTTCGGAAAGCAGATCGAGTGCTTTTAACCCGGTCTCCGGGGCCAAACTTGCCGAGTCAGCCAGTTTTCGAAAACGCCCGGCCAACCGCTGGGCGGTTTCCGGGGTGAACAAGTCGGTGGCGTACTCCAATTCCAGGGCCAACCCCTCATCGCTCGGTATGAAGTTAAAGACCAGATCAAAACGGCTCGTCCCGGTTCCCAGGGGAACCGGTGAGACCATTAGATGGCTGAAACCCGAAATCGGTTCCCCTTTATCCTGCATGACCGCCATGACCTCAAAGAGGGGAGCATGACCGGTATCCCGGGGAATGGAGAGTTCGTTCACCAGGACATCAAAGGGATAGAGTTGATGTTCATAGGCTTCCAGGGCGCCCTGCCGCACCTGGTCTAAGAGCTTACTGAACGTCTGATCAGCTCTGATCCGGCTGCGGAGGGCCAGGGTGTTGACAAAAAACCCCACCGTCCCCTCGATCTGTTCCAGCGGACGTCCGGCAACCGGGATGCCCACCGTTATCTCATCCTGACCACTCTCCCGGTATAACAGCGTCTTGAGCAGGGTCAGCAGAACCATAAAGAGGGTTGCCCCCCGGCTTCGGCCCAATTCTTCCAGCCGGGCTACAGTATCCCCAGGCAGAGTGACCTGAAGGCTTTTTCCGCCGCCAGGCCGAACAGCCGGCCGCGGGAGGTCAGTGGGGAGGTTGAGCGGAGCTCCGGCACCGGCCAGGGCCTTGTGCCAGTACTGTTTCGAGCGCTCCCAAGCCCCGGAGGCCAGGGCCTGGTTCTGAAAATGGGCCCATTCCTTGACTTGCACCGTGGGAAGGGCGCTGGGAGAGGTGCGGCCGTTGGCCTGCAGATGATACCGTTCAGCCAGTTCAGACAACAGAATCTCCCCTGACCAGGCATCCCCATTGATATGGTGCATCAGAAGCATTAAGAGACACTCCTCCCGGCCGGTCCGGTATAACCAGACCCTGAACAAGGGTCCTTTGTCTAAATCGAAAGGAGTGGCTGCCTGCTGCCGGGCCAATTCGAGAGCCCTTTCCCAGGGGGTCGGCTGATCACGCAGGTCAACAGTGGTCAAAATCTCTCCACCGGCCGGCAGGACGACCTGCACCGGCCGGCCATCCTCTTCCCGGAATATGGTCCGCAGGGCCTCATGACGCTCGACCAGGGTGATCAAGCTTTTTTCCAGGGCCTTCGTATCGAGGTCTCCCTGCATCTTCAGGGCCACCGACAGGTTATAGGCAGCCGATTCCGGGGCCATCTGCTGCAGGATCCAGAGTCGGCGCTGCCCTGGGGAGGTTTCATACCACGGTTGGGGCGGCAGGGGAAAAATCGTCTGATGTTCAACAGAGGTCCCCTCCAGGGCCGAGGCCAGCCAAGCCAGTACTGGCTTCTGAAAGATCAACGACAAGGGGATTTCCCGGCCCAGCTCCCTGGCTATGGCTGAACAGATCCGGATGGCCTTGATGCTCTGACCGCCAAGGTCGAAGAAATTATCCCGCACCCCCACCCGCTCGACCCCAAGAATCCGCTGCCAGATCGCTGCCAGAACGGACTCGGTGGCTGTGCGCGGTGGGAGGTATGCCCCGGTCCCGGCCAAGCCAGCCCCTGACGCCCGGCCGGTCGGCCGGGGCAGGGCCTGGCGGTCGATCTTGCCGTTTAGGGTAAGCGGCAGGCTGTTGAGAGCTACATAAAAGGTGGGCAGCATATAGTCGGGAAGAAACTCGGCCAGCCGCTCCCGCAGCTCCGTTGGCGACGGAAGCGTTTCTCCATCCGGCACCAGATAGGCCACAATCTCCTTCAGGCCGTCCGTCTCGACGACATGAGCCACGGCCTCCCGGATACCCGGAATCTTCAGCAGGGTCTGTTCAATCTCCCCGCTTTCGATCCGAAAACCCCTGACCTTGACCTGTTGATCCAACCGCCCGCCGCACTGGATATCGCCATCCGGGAGGAACCGTCCCAGATCGCCGCTGCGGTAGATCCGCTCGCCTGGGCGCCAAGGATGGGGCGGGAACCGGTCCCGAGTCAATTCCGGCTGCTTCCAGTAGCCCCGCGCTAATCCCTGGCCGCTGATACCGATCTCTCCCCAGACACCGACAGGAAGAACCTGACGGCCATCCAAGGAAAGGATCAGCACCTCTTCACCAACCAAAGGCCTACCGATGGTCAGGTCGGCCTGGTTAAGGCGCTTGGCAATGGACCAGATGGTCGTCTCGGTCGGTCCATAGACGTTAAACAGGTTGATATCCGGGAGCGTCTTTAGCCTTTCGAAAAGCTGCCGTGGTAATGGCTCCCCCCCGATAAGCAGCGCCTTCAGGCCGGAGAGAATGGATAGTTCCGCCTCTTCCAATATCAGTTGGAGGTGTGATGGGGTAATCTGTAAGACATTGATCTTTTTTTGGCCCAGGAGGGCAGCCGCCTTGGCCGGATTATGAACCTGGGCCTCGGAGGCCAGAACGATCGTCAGGCCGGACATGAGGGAACAGATCAGCTCCAGCACGGAAATATCAAAGGTGATCGTGGTCAGGGCCAAAAGGGTGTCCCCCAAGGCCAGTCCGAACACCTCGGACAGGTTGCGGTTGAAACCGACCACATGGCGCTGTTCCAGCATCACCCCCTTGGGCCGGCCGGTGGACCCCGAGGTGTAGATCAGGTAGAGCAGGTTATCCGGCCTGGTGCTGCGCAGCGGATTGGTTGTCGGCGCCTCGGGAAGTTGATCCAGTTCGATGATGACGGCCTCAGGGTGGAGGCCGGTTGTCCTCTGTCGGTACTGACCTTCTGTCAGCAGAATCAGGCAGCCGCTGTCTTCCAGCATAGTGTTGAGGCGGGCGGCCGGGTAGGCCGGGTCCAGCGGCAGATAGGCCGCTCCGGACTTGATGATTCCTAAGAGCCCGGCCATCATCCGCTCGGAGCGATCCATCAGGAGGCCGACGACCTGATCCGGCTGCACACCGCCCTGTCGTTGGAGATAATGGGCTACCCGATTGGCCGCCTCGTTCAGCTCCCCATAGGTCAGTTGCCTCGATTCAAAAACCAGGGCCATCCTCTCCGGGTCTTCCGCTGCCCGGCGTTCAAGGACATCGGCAACGGTTTCGTCGGCTTCACTCCCCTTCGGCCGGTTGAAGACCTTGGTGATCAGTTCCTTTTCACGTGGGGAAAGGATCGAAAGACCGGCCGGCGGAACAGGTTGATTCTCGATCACGGTATCAATCAGATATTCCAGCGACCAGGCGACTCTCTCCATCTGGGCCTGGTCATATACCGACGGATCATACCCCATTTTGAAGGCGATCTCGTTGCCTGGAATGATCGAAAGCTCGAACGGGTAATGGGTGTTCTCCCGGATTTCTACTTTGACAATATCAAAACCGCCTTCAGCCAATCGCGCCCCGGCGGTCATTCGCTCATCCAGCGGGAAGTTCTCAAAAATCAGGATATGGTCCAGCAGGGCCTGTTTCAGGAAGCTCTCAGCCTGGATCTCGGCCAGGGAATACCAGTGGTGGCCGGAAGCGGCCAGCGTCTCCGCCTGGTGCGCTTTGAGCAGTTCGGAAAACGTCCCGCCCTGGCTGAGACTGATGCGAACCGGTACGGCGTTGATGAAGAGCCCGACCATCCTTTCGATACCCTTCAATTCATCGGGTCGGCCCGACACCGTGGCAGCAAAGACCGCCTCATCGACACCATTCAGACGGCAGAGGAGGATGCCCCAAAAGACCTGCAGCAGGACATTCAGGGTCACCCCGTTATTAGCGGCCAAAGTTGTCAGGGATTGGCTGATTCTACTGTCCAGCCGGAAGTTGAAATTCCTGTGCCCGGCCTGCTCTTGGTTTCGCTGAGGAAACCTGGGTATCCCGATAGTCTGGGAATAGCCTTCTAAAACCTTCTGCCAGAATCGGCGAGAAGCCTCCTGATCTCGCCTCCCGATCCAGGTCATATATTCGGAAAAGGGGATCGGTTGCGGCAGGTTATGAGGCCTTCCGAGCTTAAGAGCCCTGTAGATCTCCAGCAGTTCGCCATGCAAAATGCCTGCTGACCAGCCGTCCAGGATGATGTGGTGGTGGCTCCAGATCACCTCGGCCTCGTTATCAGCCAGGGAGATGACCTTCACCCGCGTCAGAGGATCCTTGGCCGGATTAAATGGATTTCCCCGATCCTCCTCCTTAAAGGCGATGATCCGGGCCTCAGCTTCCTCCTTGGGCAGTTTTCGAAGATCATGGGCAGAGAAATTTATAGGCCACTGGTGCAGAACGATCTGCAGCGGCCGGGGAACATCCTGGTGGACAAAGATGGTCCTGAGGACATCGTGGCGTCTGACCAGTTCTTCCCAGGTGGCCCGGAAAACCTCCGGATCTATTTGTCCTTGACAACGAAAGGAAAGCTGTTGGAAATAGGCCTTACCTGGATCTTTGAGGTCATGAAAGAGCATCCCCTCCTGCAGGGGGGTGAGGGGATAGATATTTTCGACATTGGATTTGGAAATCATTCTTACATTGCGAATTCAGAGAATTTATCTCTAGTTCTCATCCGGAAACGACCTTTCCGAATGAGAACTCTCGAACTTTTATAAAACGCCGGATCGACCGCCACTAACCGAACGATGCTGGATACTAATTTCTGGATACTGGATAAAAACAAAAAGCGATACTCGATTCTGGATAAAATCAATCCAGTATCCAGTATCATTCATGTTTTGGTTAGGGATTAATTATTAATTCCCGGTTGCGCAGGTCTCCGGGGCAAAAGGAGTACTGCTGTCAAGCCCGACAACCTGATTGACCTCCTTCTGGGCCTCGTTCCAGGATTCCTTATCCCTTCTGGCCAGACAGCGAATAAATTTTACCAAATCCTCATTGCTAAATAGGGCCTTCAGCAGGCGAACCTGCACCCTGGGATCGAATTCTTGGCCCGCTTGGACCTTAACCTCACCCCCGAGCCGTTCGGCCACGAGGAATTCCAGATAATTGGCAAACAGATTCCCGTTGATCCCCTGATAGTGGAAGAGCGTGCCCATGGAGCTTCTCATCGGATCATTGGCCAGTTTTCCTAAAGACGGCGGTATCACCCTGTCGGGGCCTTTAAAAAGTTGCTCCTTAGTCAGTTCCCTGGAAGCCAGTCTGGCCTTGATCGTTTGCGGCAGGTAGATATTGTTTTCCTTGAGCAGGGCATCCACGAAGTCGTTCCAGGTGCTTTTTGAATAGTCCCCTTCAATCCTGACCCTGACCTTAACCCCACGCAGGCAGGCGTCAACCTCTGCGGCCGGCCGGGATGATTCACAGATTGCTGTGGAGGCTCGATATACTCCGAGGGCCCGGTGATGGCCGTCAGTCAGATAGATGCCGCCTCCTGGACCGATTACGGCCCGCAGCGGTTTTTCCTGCAAAACCTGATTGCGAAATGTAGTCTCATCCATGATATTTTTTAATTTCAGGAGCTTTGAGGCGGAGACTTCGGAAGCGGCATAGCCGGCCGCCGGTTGGGTCGGCTGGATATCGACCACCGAGACTTCGGCGATCTCCACCCTGGTGACGAGCGTCGGGACTTCGGCGACCTTTACCCCAGTGGCGAAGCAGCCGAACAGGGTGAAAATCAATAGTAACCCTACGATTGACAGACGCTTCATCTTTACCTCCTTTTCAAAAAAGCGATACTGGATACTGGATACTGGATGCTGGATTGACTTTATCCAGAATCGAGTATCGTTTTTTGATTTTATCCAGTATCAAGAAACCAGTATCCGGTATCGGTCGATGGGACTTAATTCCCCCCCTGCCTCTATTGGATCCGATTGGAAAACAAAATTTTAAATCTGTTTACTTAGCTTCCCTTGACGATACTGTTCCTCGAAATAGCCCCGGACCTTTTTGGGATCAAAATCAAGGAACGTGCCCCCTGATTCAAAATGCTGGATGAACACCTTGCCGACCGCATAGCTTATGGCGGCGTTGACCGCCGGCATGGCCGCAAAGCTGAAGATCCCGAATAAGGGAATCAATTTGAGGGCGCCGCCCCCGATATATCCCGCGCTCAGACCACTAAGGAGCACGATGATAGCAGCCTTCGAGCGCTGTTTCTTGTAAGGGATGTCATAAAGCTTGGCCAGCTTACGAACCATTAACGTCTGCAAAGCCAGCATGGTCGCCATATCTAAAAGGGGAACAGGTACAACCCCTACTCCGGCGGACCACAGGGTATTGTGCCTGACAATGGCCAAGGCCTTCGCCCCCCTGTCGGTGTCCCGATCAACCATTGCCGCGGCAGGCTGTTCGACTGCCTCAAGGTCCCCATCTACGGATGGCAAAGTCGGTGTCTCAATCAGAATTTCAACGGCCTCCACGTTCATCTCCGCAACATTTGCCGGTTCAACCGTTTCATAGACCCTTTTCCTGGTCCGCTGAATCTTTTTCCCATTTTTAGCCGGTTTTGTCATCTTGTACCCTCCTTTTTTCGCTGTTCTTGAACATGGATAGCGAGCGCATTCCCCGTAGCTTGGTGCGGGGAGCTTCAAAACCCTATTCCCAAAATGTCGCACACGTATTGGTCGTAATCGTCCCGGGCCTGACTCTTTCTGAAGGAGGAAAAAACCGTTTTTCCACCAGCCAGGGCCTTGGAAAACTCGCTGCTCGTCCCGATGACGGTCAAAGGCAGATGGGCATAACGAGATCGCAGGGAATCGAGCATTCCCCTGGAAACCTTTTCTCTTCGGTCATGGCGGGAAAAGAGGATCCGTCTCACCGGCAGGGGCAGACCGAAGGTGTCGAGGATGGAGGCCATCTCGTTCAGGGTTATCTCCAATCCCCGGACGGAAAAGGCATCGCTCCCCACCGGGATGACCACGACGTCAGCCGCACAGATGGTCGAAATTACGGCTATGCCCAACGATGGGGGACAATCAATGATGATGGTCTCGTACCCGCAGGCCTTGAGGACCTCACAGACTCCTTTGACCGCTTTCTTCTGGGAAGCGGGATTGATCAGACTGGCATCCAGCAGGGCGTTTTCCAGCGCAGAGGGGAGTAAGACCAGATTTTCCCGAATCGGTTTCAAGGCCTCCGGAAGAAACTCGCCCGGGTTCTGCCAGAGATCATAAAAGATCGGATCTCCTTCGTTCGGAGCGCCCTGGAAGGCAAGTGTCGAGGAGCCTTGCGGGTCAAGATCGAGCAGACACACCTTGAAGCCATATTGAGCGGCGCGCACGGCAGAACTGATGCTGGCCGTAGTCTTTCCGGTCCCGCCGCGCATGGTAATGTGGGCAATGATTCGAGGTTGGTAAGACATCCCTTGTTCCTCAAAAATCCTCCGGACCCCATCGGCGGAGGCACCTTTTGTGGCCGAGGTCAGAAAAACAGTGTCCCCAGGTCCCAGAAAAGATTCTACGGACTCAATGGGCAAACCGGTTACGGCGGAGAGTTCGCGAGTGGTCAGCGGGGTGGCGTGTGGGTTTTCTTGTTTCATGCGTTCAGTCCCTCCAGAAGGGAATCCAACTGATCAATAGTAAGACCGTCATAACTGATGTCGCTGGGGCTGATGACCGACTCCTCCTGTTGGCAACAGTGGGCCATCAATCCCCTCAGATGGCCCATAAAACCGCCGGCCAGGCGCTGGGCCTCTTCAGCCAACAAGAGCCGCCGGTCGTAGCGAAGATGGAGGGAAAAGGTTCCTCCCATAACAGAGCAGGTGTACTCCAGGTCAAAGGCCGCTGTAAACTCGGCCCCAACATTTTCCCCGTGTGGTTCATCGGCCGGGAAGAACGGTCCGGAACCGAAATCGTTGTCGAAGGTCCCCAGGTAATTGAAACTGAGCCTGGGCAGAGGGGGCAGATCAAGACCTCCTTTCAAAGCATCAGGGGTCAACCAGCGCAAGACCCCGTATCCCAGACCATGATTCGGAACGGCCCGCAACCCCTCCTTGACCACCCGCAAACGATAGCCCGGGTCATCACGCTCCGGAAGCTCCAGCAGGTGCGGAAAGAGGGAGGTAAACCAACCCACGGTTCTGGTGATATCCAGTTCAGCACCGATATCCTCACGTCCGTGTCCTTCAAGGGTAATCAGGTGACGCCGGGCGCCGGTCCAATCCTGAAGCGAATAAGCCAGGGCGGTCAACAGCAGATCAACAGGTTCCAAGTGGTAGGTCTGAATGGCCCGGGTCAGCAACTGGTTGGTCTCATCCTGGGCCAAGCCGAACTGAATCTGGTCAAAGTCGACGGCAGACCCTCTTGGCCTTTCCTGAGCCGTCCCAAGCGGTAATAGTGTTGCCTCGGCCCGGGCAAGGGTCTGCCAGTAAGCTTTTTCCTTCAGCAGGGCCTCAGCGGAGGCGTACTCCAGTAACCGCTCACTCCAGAGCTTGAAGGAATCGCTCTTGCGGGGGAAGGTCAGAGGCTCACCGGCCTTAAGTCGGGCATATCCGTTTAGTAGATCCTCGGCCAATATCCGCCAGGAGACCCCGTCAACCACCAGATGGTGGATAATGATCAGCAAGCGGTCTCCGTCGGGTAATCGGTACAGCACGACAGCAGCGAGCGGTGCAACGGCCAGATCAAACCCGGCCTGTTGTGAAGCAACATGACGTTCGAGGGCTGCATACGGTTCAGGTTCGCCGGTCAGATCAAGCACCGCAAAACCGGGCCTCAGACCATCGGTTAGATTTTCCTGCTTCCAACCGGAGTCACCGGGGGTGAAGTGGAGTCGCAGGGCGTCATGATGGGATAACAAGGCGGCAAAAAGGGTGGAAAGGCCTTGTTCATCCAACCGTTGGCTTGAACCGAGCAATATGGACTGATTGAAGTGGTGAAGCCCCTTCTGATGCTCTTCAAAAAACCACCGTTGCACCGGTGTTAAGGGAACCGGGCCGACAACCAGGCCCTGGTCGCTGATCCGTTTCAGCTTGGTAACCCGGCCGGCCAGTCCCGCTACGGTTGGGTATTGGAAAATGTCCAGGTGTTGCAACTTCAGCCCCTCCTGCAGAAGCCGGGAACCGATCTGTATGGCCCGAATGGAATCACCCCCAAGGGCAAAGTAGTTGTCATGGATGCCGATCCGGCCGCGCCCCAACACCCCTTCCCAGACCTGGGCCACAATCTGCTCCAGCTCGTTGCGGGGTGGAATATACTCGGTCCCGGGTTTAAGCCCGGTGACAGAACTTGATAGAGGATCAGGGAGGGCCTTTCGGTCGATTTTGCCGTTCGGGGTCAAGGGGAAGGAGTCGAGCGTCACAAAAGTGGAGGGGATCATATAATCAGGCAGGATCGTCTTTAAATGGTCGGAAAGTTCCATAACCGTTGGCCCTGATTCTTTGATCGGGACGATGTAGGCGGCCAGACGTTTATCGCCCGGCTGATCCTCTCTGGCCATGACTACCGCCTCCCTTACCTCCGGATGACGGGCAAGGGCCGCCTCGATCTCACCCAGTTCAAGACGGAAACCGCGAATCTTGACCTGATTATCTATCCGGCAGAGAAACTCTATGGCTCCATCAGGGCGATAGCGACACAGATCGCCGGTCTTGTACAGGCGCGATCCGGGTTCAGTGCTGAAAGGATTGGGGATGAACCGCTCGGCGGTCAATTCGGGACGATTCAGATAGCCGCGGGCCAGACCGATGCCTCCGACATGCAGCTCACCGGCAACGCCGATCGGCAGCGGTTGCATCTGTTCGTCAAGGAGAAAGAGTTGTGTGTTGGCGATCGGGCGGCCGATAGGTAGGGGGGTTGCACCGTCGATGGCCGCCTGGGGGCATTCGGCCAGGGCGGCACAGACCGTTGTCTCGGTCGGGCCATAGGCATTGAAAAATCGCCTTCCCATTGACCAGAAAACCGCCAAAGCCGGAGGACAGGGTTCGCCGGCAACAATCAGGACCTCCAGCTTGGGCAAGGACATTTGAGGCAGAGCAGCCAGCGCTGTCGGCGGCAAGGTCAGGTGGGTGATGGCTGCTTCATCGAGATACCGGAGCAGCGTCGGCCCGGGGAGACGTTGCTCGGCATTCGGCAGATAAAGCGCACCTCCGGCGCAAAGGGCCATGATGGTTTCCCAGACCGAGGCATCAAAACTGAAGGGGGCAAACTGCCAGACCCGGCTCTCCGGGGTCAATTCAAAAGAATTAATCTGTTCCTGGGACAGGTTACTCAGCCCAAGATGGGTCACCGCCACCCCTTTGGGTTTTCCGGTAGATCCTGAGGTATAGATGATATAGGCGAGCTGCTTTGGGGCGATCAGGCGGTCAGGGTTGCTTTCCGGCTTTTGGGCGATAAACGGTCCGTCTGTATCGAGACAGAGGATCTTTTCCGCGAATTGCGGCAGCCTGTGGCGCAAGTTTTCCTGGGTGATAAGGATTTTGGCTTCGGAGTCTGCCAGCATAAAGGCCAGGCGTTCGGCCGGATAGTCCGGGTCAAGCGGCACATAGGCCCCGCCGGCCTTAAGCACCCCGAGAAGCGCGATGACCAGGGCCGGGGAGCGGGGTAAAGAAATAGCCACTGGTTCCTCGGAGGAGATACCGAGGGCGATCAGGGTGTGAGCCAGTTGATTAGCCCGGGCGTTGAGCGCAGCGTAGGTAAGGCGTTCATCCTCAAAGACCATGGCCGTGGCTTCCGGGGTCCGCTCAACCCAGGCTTCAAATAATTGATGGGCACAGACTTCCGGCAGCGGCGCCGCTGTTTCGTTCCAGTCGATCAGGATTTGCTGCCGCTCATGGGGAGGCAGGAGTTCCAGACGGCTGATCAACAGGTCAGGATTCTCAATTACCGAACGCATCAACTGCTCCAGGTGCCCCCTTAGACGCTCGATAGTTGTCCGGTCGAAGAGATCGACATTGTATTCCAGGAGCATCTCGATCTTTCCGACCTGCTCGCTGAAGATGAAAGACAGGTCGAATTTGCTCACCGTTTCAAAACGGTCAAATTCCCTGACGGTTGCTCCAGCCAGATCAAAGGTTGCCTGTTCCGTATTCTGAAGCATGACCATCAGGTCGAAGACCGGGGAACGGCTTACGTCGCGGGGGATTTTCAGCTCCTCCACCAGCCGGTCAAAGGGATAATTCTGATGGTCGAAGGCCGTGGTATTGGCGGCCATCTGCCGAGCCAGCAGGTCGCCAAAGCGTTCACTGGCCGAGACCTGTTCCCGCAAGGCCAGGGTATTGACAAAGAAGCCGATCTGCCCCTCCAGGTCCGGATGAATTCGCCCGGCTATGGGTGTGCCGATGACCAGATCCTCCTGGCCGGTGTAACGGAAGACGAGCACCCGTACCAGGGTGAGAAGGAGGGCGAAAAGGCTCACTCCCCGTCCGGCGCTCAGTTCGGTTAGGCCCCGGGATAGCTTTTCCCCCAGCAGGCAGCGAACCGTTCCGCCCTGGTACGTTTTGACCCGGGGGCGGGGATGGTCGGCAGGAAGGTCGAGTAACGGCAGCGGCCCGGCCAGCTTTTCCAGCCAGTAGGCCCGATCGGTCTGCCTTTCGCTTGAGGCCAGGAGGTGATTCTGCCAGGCGGCAAAGTCGCGGTACTGAATCGGTAACAGCGGCAATTCCGGGGCCTGTCCGGCGATAAATCCGTTGTAGAGACCGGACAGCTCTGAAGTCATAACCTCCAGGGACCAGACATCGCTGATGATATGGTGGATAACAAAGATGAAAACGGTTCGTTCCTCCGCCAGTGTCAACAGACTGATCCGGTAAAGCGGGCCTTTTCCCAAATCAAAAGGGCGGGAGGCTTCGGCCTGAAACCGTTCGCGGGCGAATGGTTCCGGGTCAATTGAGGCTGAAAGGTCCTCTATAAAGACCAGCGGCCTGGATTCATGACTGACCCGCTGCCGGGGCAGGCCGTCAACGCTGATAAAGGTGGTACGCAGGCTCTCATGGCGCTGGTGCATCACCTCCAGGGCACGGATAAAAGCATCAGGATTAAATGTCCCCTCGATGAGAAAGGAAGCGGCTATGTTGTAGACCGAAGCATCCTTTTCCATCTGATCTAAAATCCAGAGCCGCCGTTGGGCCGGGGAAAGTTCGTAGCTCTCTGCAGTCGGGAGTGTCGGTATCTTCAGATAGGGTGTCTTCCTTCCGGAATCCACGAACCGGGCCAGTTCTCTGATGGTGGGGAGGGAAAAAAAGTCACGCACCGATACCTCAACCCCAAACGCCTTGTAGATCCGGGTGATAATTCGGATGGCCTTGAGTGAATCACCGCCGATTTCTATGAAGGGATTGCCGGCGCCGACTCGTCCCAGTCCCAACACCTCGCTCCAGATTTTGGCCAGCCTTTTTTCAGTCGCAGTGGCCGGCTGATCATAGCTGGCAATCACCAGCTCTTCCGGCTTCGGCAGCGCCCGGCGGTTGACCTTGCCATTCAGGTTTAGCGGCAGTTGGCCCATTTTGATGAAATAGGCCGGCATCATGTAGTCCGGAAGCCGGGAAAGGATCAGCTCCCGCAACTCCGCCCGAGTGACAGGTTCCTGTTCTGTGTAATAGCAGACCAGGACATTTTCCATCTCGGCGGTTTGATGCGGAATAACCACCACCTGGTTGATTTTGGGAAAGGAGAGCAGCACGTTTTCGATCTCGGCCAGTTCGATCCGGTTGCCGTGCACCTTGACCTGGTTGTCCCGGCGGCCGATGAATTCAATGGTCAGGTCCGGACGGTAGCGCCCCAGATCGCCGGTTCGGTAGATGATATCCCTGGTTTCCGGATTGAGCGGATTCTGGACAAACCGTTCGGCCGTCAGTTCCGGGGAGCGGTAGTACCCCTTGGCGATAAAGGGCGATTTGACGCAGATCTCCCCGATCTTACCCGGAGGACAGAGTGTGTCGCCGTTCAGGATCAGGATGGCGGTGTTGCTGATCGGTTTCCCGATCAAAACAATCTCGTTCGGTTTCAGCTCACCCGCCGGTATCCGATGAAAGCTTTTCAACAGGGTCACCTCGGCCGGGCCGTAGAGGTTGACCAGTTCCACATGATCGCCGATGGCCTGACGCCACTGGTTGACATCTTTGCCGTAGAGGGTGTCGCCGGAGGAGAATACCAGTTTCAGGGCCGGAAAACGGGACTTCCCGTCAGGCGCTGCCGCCTCGCGGCTCACCAGCCGCAGGTAGGAGGGAACCGTCTGGAACAGAGTCAGTTCCGATGATTCGATCCACTCGATCAGCCGGGCTGGATTCTCTTTAACCTCAGCAGCGGGAATGCAGAGGGTAGCGCCGCAGCAGAAGGCCACAAAGAAATCCTTCAGGCTGGCCTCGAAGGTCACCGGAGCCATCTGACTGATCTTCGAGGTTTGGTTAAGACCGAATTCAGCGGCCTGCCAGTGACAGTAATGGGCCAGTCCCTTGTGCCGCCCCTCGATAAATTTAGGAACCCCGGTTGATCCGGAGGTATAGATGACATAACAGCTATCGTCAGGCTCTGAGATCAGCGGCAGATTTGAACCGTCGGAGAAAACGACGGCCGGAGAGCGCTGCCATCGGCCATCGGTATAGACCAGATCAACAAAAGACATCCCTCGGGAGCCGGCATCGGGTTGACCATCAATCACCAGCACTCGGGTACTCTCAGCCAGCCCGGAGGCTTCCACTACCTCCTGCAATTCGGCAGCGGAGGCCTCATTGGTCACCATGATTGCCGGAGAGGTGTGAGAGAGAATCTGGAGCAGACGTGGACGGGGAAGAGTCAGTTCCAAGGGCATGAAAAGGCCGCCGGTCTTCAGGACTCCCATTAGGGTCGCACTGTAGGCGATGCCGGTCGGCAGCAGGATACCCGCCGGTCGGTCTCTTTTGATTCCCCGCTCAGCCAGCAGGGAACCGATGATGTTGGCCTGGCGGTTCAGGTCACGATAGGTTATCGAGGCACCGTTGCTCTCCTCGACTGCCTGATGATCGGGAAAGGCGGCAGCGATATGTTCAAAGACACTATGGACAATTTTTTTGTTCAAGCCGATTACCGCTGTTTTGAAATTGACGTTATAAAATCAGCAGGAAATCTATTTCTGCTCTCCGGGAAAAATGAGATCTTCAATGGCTTGAAGACACCTTTCAATCGGCAGCAAGCCGGTATCAAGAGTCAAGGCCGGATTGACCGGAGGTTCATAGGGTGAGGATATTCCCGTGAAGCCGGGCAGTTCACCGCTCCGAGCCTTTTGGTAAAGCCCCTTGGTATCCCGTTTTTCACAGACTTCCAGATCCGTGGCCAGGTAGACTTCCAGAAACCTCTCCGGACCTATGATGCCTTTGGCCATTTGACGATCATCCTTGAAAGGAGAGATAAAAGCGGTGATAATGATGAGTCCGGCATCATTCATCAGATGGCTGACCTCGGCAATTCTCCTGATATTTTCAGCCCGGTCCTTTGGGGAAAAACCAAGATCACGATTCAGGCCGTGCCTCACATTGTCACCGTCCAGGACACAGCAGGCTTTACCCTTATTCATCAGACGCCGCTCCAGTGAAAAGGCCAGGGTCGACTTGCCTGATCCACTCAAGCCCGTAAACCAAATGACCAAGGGCTTTTGTTTATAGAAAACGATCCTCTCGGCCAGGGAAACCTGCCCCGGCTGCCAGACGATATTCTGTTTTTCGGAAACGGCCCTTTCTCCCTTTTGATTGGCGTCTTGAGCCAACAGCTCCGGTGTTAATGGTTGCATAGTATTTTCCCATTCGTTTATTCGGGTTAGGAGTTTTTGGATAAAAGGTTTTGATATCTTAATCCAGAATCGAGTATCGCTTTCCGTTTTTATCCAGCATCCAGTATCCAGTATCTTCCGGCCGGAGGCGGATGATCTCGCGTTTTAAAAAAGTTAGAGATAAATTCTTAAGAACAGCCGTTTAAGAATCTATAACCCAGAGGAAGACGAAAATCAACTTATTGCTTGATTGCTCAAACCTAATTTGTTATACATGATATCGGCTTCAATCATATTTTAATTATATTAATCAATTGGTTAGGTTAGAAAGAGGGGATATGGGGAAAAAGGACGAGCTGGAAAGACTGCATGGTTTATGGTGCGGGTTCTGGGCACCTCGGGTCGTGCTGACCGCCAACAATCTGCGGATCTTCGATCAATTGACGGAAGCGCATACAGCCAAAGAAGTGGCCTCCCGGCTGGCTACTGATCCGCGGGCCACGGAAATCCTTCTCGATGCCCTGACCGGCCTTGAATTGATAAAAAAACGGGGGAATAAATATCATAATGCTTCCCTGGCCGGGAAATATCTGGTCAAGGGGGGCCGGACTTACATGGGCGATATTGTCCGTTACGGAGAATCCCTCTGGCAGAGCTGGTCGCATCTTGATGAAATCGTCCGCAGCGGCCAACCCTGCCAAGTAGAAGGCTGGCGCGATTATGAAGCCTTCACCTGGGGGATGCACAATTTGTCCTCTTCAAAGGCCCGGGCCGTTCTTAAACAAATCGGGCTGAGGGGTGTGCAGAGCGCCCTTGATCTCGGGGGAGGTGCCGGGACTTACAGTATCGAGATGGTCCGTCAGGGCATTGAGGTTACCCTCTTTGATCAGCCCATGACTATCCCCATTGCCAGAAAGATTGTCGCTTCCGAAGGGATCGCCGGGGTCCATTTTAGGGAAGGCGACTTCCTCCAGGATGACCTGGGAAGCGGATATGACCTGATCCTGGCCAGCCAGATCTGTCATGGCCTGAGCGACCCGGATAACCAGGCCCTGACGAACAAATGCCACCAGGCCCTCAAGGCCGGAGGAAGACTGGTCGTCCAGGAATTCATTCTGGACAAGGGTCATACCACACCGCTTTCAGGGGCCCTGTTTTCAGTCAATATGCTGGTCAGCAACGCCGGCGGGCGTTCCTATACACCGGAGGAGATTTCCACCTGGCTTAGCCGGGCCGGATTTTCCGA
>JAZDOU010000144.1:0-8582 GCA_043798385.1 Pseudomonadota bacterium | reverse complement strand
GGACACCCTGACGGCATTTCTGGACGCAGTCGACGGGAAACAAATCGTGGTTATCGACGAGGCCTACTTCGAATTTGTGGAAGCGGCGGATTATCCGGACGGTGTTACCTTCCTTAAGAACTATGAAAACCTGGTTATTTTCCGGACATTTTCCAAAATGTACGGGATCGCGGGACTGCGGATCGGATACCTGATGGGTCACCTGAATGTGGTCGACATGATCCGAAGGACCTGCGTGGTCTATTCCGTCAACAGCATCGCCCAGGAAGCCGCACTGGCGGCTTTCAGGGACGGAACAGGTCACATTCAGCGGACCCGGGATCTGATCCGGCAAAGCAGGGCGTTTTTATGCCAGGAATTGGCCGGGATGGGCCTGCCGCTCATGGCAGGAGAGGGGAATTTTCTCATCGTGAAACTGCCCGGAAGCGATACCCTGGCCTATCGCAAACTGATGCGGGAAGGCATCATGATCCGGCCCATGACCGGCTTTCGCTACCCGAATCATATTCGGGTAACCCTTTCGCGGATGGACGCGATGGAGGCCTTTATCGCCGCTTTGAAAAAAATTCTGAACGCGTGACGGTTACCATGAAATAATCCCTACTCGACATGCCGGATACTAAAAAACTACTCTCCTTTGAATTTCTCGCCCTTGGTATGATTATCCTGACGGCGTTCTGCAACGTCAGCGTGTTTTACAGCTTCTACCATTATCTGGGCGCCATCGACATTCCCGTGGCCTGGCGAGGATTTCTGGTCGGGCTGGAGCCGATGGCGGCCTTTATCCTGCGACTGTTTGTCCTTCCCTGGCTCCATGTGCGCAACGCTTTTTCCGTCATGATGATCTCGCTGGTGTTTTTGATCCTGGTTTCCTGCTCCTACCTGTGGGTCGTGACGGTCCCGGCAATGATCGTTCTGCGCATCCTGCACGGTTCGGCGTTTGTCCTGCTGACATCGGCCGTGATCGCCCTGATCGTCAACTTCATCCCAAAAGAAAAAAGCGGCCAGGGTTTCAGCACGCTCAGCGTTGCGACGATGATCCCCTATGCGATCATCCCCCCGATTTCCGAGGCCCTGCTGCCCCATTTGCGCAACGAAGCCGATATCTATGCGGGCGTTTCGATCTTTGCCGTTGCGGCCATTCTGCTGCTGGCCGCCTTGCGCGGACGCATCGGTCTGGCCCTTCAGGAGTTGGACGGGGTACTCATGCGCCGTCCGACTCTGCCAGAGATCCGCGAGAATTTTCGGCTGAGTGCCGTGGTTTTGCTGCTCTGTTCGGGTTTTCTGATCTATCTGGCCCACGCCACGTTATTCTACTTTATGAAAGATCTCTCTCTGCAGACCGGCGGCGGCGAGGTGGGGCTTTTCTTCACCATCAGCATGGTGGCCTTGATTTTGATGCGTATCTTCGGCGGCGGGCTGTTCGACAAGATGAACAAACAGCGCCTCCTGAAGATCGGATTGGCTTTATTGGTCCTGTGCTTTATCTTGATCCCCCAGGCCCGATCGGCCTACCTTTATTATTTGTCAGCGGGCCTATACGGCTTGTGCATGGGTATGATCCTGCCGCTGCTGAACGCCATGCTTTTTTCGGCTTCTTCGCCGCCCCTGCGCGGTCTCACCATCAATCTGACCCTGTTTACGATGGACGCAGCCTATTTCCTCATGCCTTATTTCGGCGGCCTGCTGATCACATTCGGTGCGGAATTCAGGGTTCTGTTTTACGCCGGGGCGGGATTCGTTTTGCTGGCCTTGATCCTGACGATGTCTCTGCAGGAAAATCATTAGGGGAACGCCTGTAACGGAATGAGAGCTTCAAAACCGGGGGACAGATTTCAAATCTATCCCTCTTTCACAAAACTCCAGGGAGGGTTTTATAATGCCAGAGGATCATGACACGACAATACCCCAGACGCAGGAGTCGTTTGAGGGTGATTATTTTCGGCCTGAAGACGCAGAAGGAATCGTCCGGCTTTTCCGAGCCGTTTACGGGGAGCATTATCCCATCCGGTTTTTTTATGATCCCGGGGCAATCATCGCCGCTAACGCCGAAGGGCGTTATTACTCCATCGTGGCCCGGACGACCTCCGGAAAGGTGATCGGTGTAACCCACCTGTATCATTCGGCGCCCTGCCAGTTCCTGTATGAAACCGGTGTCGGCCTGGTTTTGAAGGAATACCGGAACACGGGGATCAATAAGCGCCTGCTGGGTTTCCTGTATGAAGAGTTTGTCCCCCCGAAGCCCCACATCGAAGAGCTCTTTGGCGAGGCGGTCTGCAACCACCCCTTCATGCAAAAGGCGATCGAATCTTACCGGTTTATAGGGACGGCCATTGAAGTGGCCCTCATGCCCGCCGGTGCCTACACCAAGGAGCAGAGCGCTCCCGGCCGGGTGGCGACACTGGATGTCTTCCGCTGCTACCAGCCTAAGCCGCACCGGATTTTCCTGCCCGCCGCCTATGAACAGGAACTTCGCTGGATCTACCTTCGTCTTGATGACGCCCGTGACATCGAATTATCCTCCGGGAAGACTCCCGCCGGGTTGGCCTCGAAGGCCGAATTGATCGTTTTTGAGTTCGCCCAGGTGGCCCGCATCGCCGTCCATGAAATCGGGGAGGATTTCCGGGACTGCCTTGACGGCCTCGAGAAACAGGCGGAGGCCGGAAAGGCCGTCGTCTTTCAGGTTTTTTTAAAACTGAGCCTACCCTGGGTCGGAGAAGCGGTCGATATCCTCCGGGAAAAGGGCTATTTCTTCGGCGGCGCACTGCCGCGCTGGTTCGACGGAGATGGCCTACTCATGCAAAAGCTCATCTGCCGGCCTTATTTTGACGACATTGTGCTGGTATCGGACAGGGCGAAGCGGCTGCTGGAGATTATCCGGCAGGATTGGAAACGTGCCTCGGAAGCCGGGACATGAAAATAGGCTCATTAGACTTTGAACTCTATTTTTGTGTTAATTCCCATGCCCTGCCCAAGGGCATGGCACCACGAAACATGAAAATAGAATGGAGCCAACGTTACCGCTTAAATCCTATTTACGTACTAAGCCGCCATGCCCCGCCTTTTGGGGCGTGGCACCACCAAACATGAAAATAGGTACAGGTTGATCAAGACTCGAACCCTATTTTCGTATTAAACGTCCCCAATTGGCAGGAAGAGATTTTAATTTTTAAGGTCTCACAGGCTGAAGTGATTTCTCTCTTGGCGGTTTTGAATTTAACCGCTATCTCCCAAGCCGAGGCACAGGGAAGTTTTTCCTTAACCAGGGATTCCCGTATGGCCGCTTCCAGAGCCGGGGAGACGGTTTCTGCCGCTATTGCCCCTTTATCAGGGGGGTCATATCCAAAAAGCCCGAGCTGGCATTTAATGACGGGTATTTCAAGTAAATCTATAGTAACACCCGTTTCACCTGGTGTTACTCTTAGTTTGTTGGCTATTTTAAAAGCCGCGGCACAGGATATTTTTCCGTTAGAGCTCCCTTGTTTGACCGCTTCGGCGATTTCCGGATTCAGTTTAAGTTCCGGCAAGTGTTTTTTCGCATAACCACCTTTGTCTTTGTGTGTCATAGATTTCCTCCCTGATAGTCTTTGGTTGAAGAAAATGATTTTTGGATAGCATTATAAAATATTAGTCAGAAAAGGGTCAAGGATAAAACCGGGACAAAGGGCCCCCCCTTTATAATCTAAAAAAATGAGATTGAAAGAAAATCCATATCCGGATAAACTGGATCTATACTTAAGGAAAGGATCATAAGTCACACGGAGAACGTTATGGTTGGGAGATTGAATCTAAGCGGGTTGTTAACGGGGTTGATTCTTTGCCTGGGTCTGTCCGCCAGTGATCCGTCTATTCCTGCCTTGGCCTCGAATGCAAATGGCCTTGATTTTTCAAAAGGTGCCGGGATGATCCACTTTGTCAAACCAGGCAACTACTTCAGTTGTGATTTGCCCAGCCAGTGGGGAGCCTGGATCGATGAAAGGGAGGAAAAAAGAATCAAAGTCTACGGGGTTTTTTTAACAGGACCGAAGTCAATCAATGGGTCGCCCGTAACCATCTCTGTTAGGTTTTTCAGCCAGGCAAACACTATCTTCAAGAATGAAGAGGATTATATCCAGAGAAACGCCTTCCCGGCCTCGGATATCCCGCCGCTGAAGGGAGAAAGATTCGGCCCTATCCAAGACATCTCCTTGGCAGGACGGCAGGCTAAGATCTTTGAACGGGAAACTTTTGATTATTATCCCCCCCATAGTCTGGATACCAAAGAAATCCCGGTCAAGGAGCGGATTGTGGTGATACCTGGTCGGGAAGACGGTTTCTATGTCCTGTTCTTCAAAGCACCCACTTTGATATTTGCCCAATATGCCCCGGTCTTTGAAAAAGTTATTCATTCCTTTAAACCAGGACCTTAAGAAAAAGATAGCCGATTTTCCCCCTCCGACTCTTTCCGACCGTCGGAGCGTGTCTTTTTCGGAATCGGGTTACAGGTCTTTCAGGTGAAAAATAATGAACAGGCCGAGGTACAATCCAAACATAGCCATTTTTATCATCAAGGGAATGATGGTTTGACTCCACATCCTGAATAGTATAGCTAAAAAGGAAAGCAGAATCGCCGCCAACAACAGATTGCGATAAAGAGTATAATATTCCAGCGGCCAATTACCGGCCATCATATAAAAAACGATCAAATGGGCCAGGTTCAACAGCAAGGGATGTTCCCCGTGATTGGGTCCGCCGGACACCCCCACCATCAAAACAATATAGAGTGTTAACAGGACAAACAGGCCAGTGGCCAGCCAGTGTCGTTTAAACCAGGGCGTTCTTTTTTCCGTCGTTTGAAAGGCCTTGAGCACCTGGTCGAGGGCAGGGAATTGGAAAGACGGTTGACTTTCAAAACGGAAGGCAATCTTTTGCCGATCAAGAGGCCGGTAAAGGAATCCAAGGCCGTCTTTCCCCAGGCTGAGCCAAAAATCCTTGGAAGCGAGCCTTCCAATAATCGGAGTTTCTGGATTTGGTGACGACAACAGGGGAGTTTTATCGAATTTGTCGAAGGATTTCTGGATCGACAATGGCTCCCCCTGGCCATCGATTTTTCCCATCGCCTCTAAACAAAAGGCCATTACGAAGAGGGCGATCAAAAGCAACAGAACGCCTCCACTCCATTTCAGGACAATGTCGGTCTTCAAATGATCAACCCCTCCGTTTCACCAAAAGCAAGTCTCGGCATTCACCCTTGATGGGTCGTTGACGGCTACCCGCCAGGACATAGAAGTATGTCTGCGCCTCCCGATACTGTGGAGACTGTATTATTTTATACGAAAATCATAGACTAATCAATAAGTCCTTGTTAAAATAAACCTGAGAATGTTTTTTAGTAGTGAGTTAAAAATTTCATTTGACATTTATCCGGATTTATGCCTTTATAATAAATAAATTAAACTAGTTAGTTTCCATCCGGAAAGGTCGTTTCCGGATGAGAACTAGTTATAGATGCTAAATGACAACCCTTTGATAAGGGCGAGTCAATGTGAGATAAGATAAAACCCCATTTTCTCAAAAAAGAGATGGGGTTTTATTTTTTTACCAGGCCGATAGAATCCGGGAAATAGGGTAAGGGGGAAGATATGAAATGTATAGAATTTATACCCTTGGTCAGGCTATTAACCTTAACCTTTTCCTTGGTTTGCCTTACGACGGTCAATGAGGTTAAAGCCGGCGAGAGGTTTTATACAATGGGAACCACCTCAAGGGGACAGATTTCCCCGAATAAGGACATTCCCGGCCAACCGGCAGATGACAGCCAGGTTAATCTCAACGAAACGATCCGTCTTTTAACGCGCTCAATCGATTCAGGCGGTCTGGAAAAAGATTCTCTGGTCTTGGCCTTGAACAATCGGGGAATCGCTTACCGCCTAAACGGGTCATACGACCGGGCTATTGCCGACTATGACCGGTCCATTGAATTAAAGCCGGATTTCGCTGCCGGATACAGCAATAGAGGTCTCGCTTTTGCGAAGACAGGGCAATACGATGTGGCTATCGCCGATTTCAACCAGGCTATCAGACTGAAACCAGATGATCCGAATACCTACCTAAGGCGCGGTAATGCTTATTATGACCAGCAGGTCTACGATCCGGCTATAGCAGATTACAGCCGGGCCGTTGCATTAAAGCCGGATTTTCTGTCAGCCTACACCAATCGGTATGATGCCTATTTCCAGAAAGGCCTTGACCGAAAGGCCGCCGACGATCTTAAAAAGATCCAGGAGTTAGATCCCAATTTTAAGCCGGCTCCCAATAGGTTTCAACTGGCCATCTGTGGGAAAAAGAGCTGCATTATCCGCGAAGAGCCTGTTCGTCCCGCACCTGAGCCTCCGGTAATAACCCCCGAACCTTATCAACCCCCACCCCCTGATCCGGTTCAAATAGAACAACAAAGACGAATTCAAGAAGCTTCAAGACTCAACAAAGAAGGGATTAAATGCGACGCGAGGAAGGACTATGATTGTGCTATTGAAAAATTCGAACAGGCTATCAGGTTGAATCCGAACAACGAGACCTTTAAAAGAAATTTAAGAATCTTGAAAGGGAAAAAAGCCAATAAAATTGGAAATGATTATTTTTCTCAAGGGAATTTTGACCTGGCTATTGAATTTTATAAAAAGTCATTGGAAATTTACCCTGGTGATCCGGGCAATGTAACTCAAGACAATTTACGTCAAGCCAGGGAGGCTAAAAAGAGAAAAGAGGCCAATATAGAAAGGGAGCAAAAACAGGCCGAGGCCCGGTCCAAGATATCCGACATGATGGAAAATCTTTCTAAGGAACTTGGCTCATCAGGCTCAAAAGCCCCCCTATCGTCAGATACGGTCGATCTGACTTTTCTGGATCCGAATAAGCCCATCATGGTTGATCCAAGGGTGGTCAAAGGGGCGATGGCTCCAAAAGAAGCGGAGAAAGAAAGGGAAAAAGATTTCAAAACAGGAACCGAGACTAAACTGGCTCTCGTCGCTATAAGAGAAAAAAATTATGAAAAGGCTATATTTTACTTAATGGAGGCCCGCAAGACAAAACCAGAGGACGAGGATATTAAAAAATCTCTGGCCTTCGTTTATCATCTTAAAGAAACCCGAAAAGGCAATAAAGAACCGTCTCCTAAGGCAACGGCCTTGCTTGATGCCTTCCAATATGGGAATGGCAACTGGAAAAAATCGATGGATTATTTGAAAGAATGGTACAAAGCAAGCCCTGACAACTTTGGGGTACGTGACGCCTTAAACTTTACCGAGGGATTGGCAAAAGGGTTAAATAAGGATACAGGACCATGGGAAATTCTTCCAAGCCCATACCCTGCTCAACAATGGAGCCGACCCGTTTCTGAATTAATCAAAAAAGGTCTGGACGCCGTGATGAAAAGTGATGCCGAAGCAGCCCATCACTATTTTAAACGGGCCCACAAATTAAGTCCGACTGATGTCGGAATCCGGGACACTTTGAACTATACAGAAGGGGTCTGTGCCGCTGAACAATGGTTGCTTTCACCGAAGAAAAGCAATAAAAAGATGAAAAAATAAAGGGTTGTCTGCAGGCAAAAATAAACAAAGTTGGTTAAAAAAAATATTTTCCAAGTAAGTGGACTCTCATGAGTAAAAAATATTTTCTTTTTTTTGTATTATTAGTTGTTGCCTGTCAGATCATCTTTCCCGTATCGGTGTGGCCGGAGACTTTTTCAATGAAGATTGATAATCTCAAAAGCCAGCTAAATAATAAACTTCCCTCAACCGTACTGAATATACTTTTGGAAGTAATGAAAACAGAAAAACAGATCAAGGAACCGGCCACATTGGAAGATGTTGAACAAACGGAACTAGCCAAGAAGGTTTTGGCCCGCCTGAAGAAAGGCGAATTTGTTGCTTATGTTAGTGGTGCAGATGGTAAACCTTATGTGCGATTTATCTTAGATAATGCGTATGTTGGATCCCGAATTCAAATTCCTTTTGAGGGGAACCCTCCACCGGAGCAAATAGAATTTGTACTTGAAAGTCTAGCGAAAGAATTAATAAAAAATGAAACCAAAAAACCCATAAAATCCGAAAAAAAACAAATGGTCTCTCAGGATGCTATGGCACGTGGTCTGGCGGCAGCCAAACAACAAGACTTCGTCTTGGCTGTCAAGTATTTCAACCAGGCCAAAGCAGCCGACCTTTACTCGCCCCATGTTCAATTCAACCTTGCCCTGGCTTACGAGAAAGCCGGGGGAAAGGAGTTGTTGGCTATAGCCAGCTATAGGTCCTTTTTGGCCATAGCACCCCAGGCAGCCAATGCCGAACAGGTTAGAAAAAAAACGATAGACCTGGAGATAAGGGTAGAATCGAATATCCAGAAATTGATACAGACGGCTAAAGACGCCTCCCTGACCCTGGATAATTATTTTGAAAGGGAGGCCGCCACTACAGAACATTATCAGTATCTAAAAAGAATTTGGGGGAAAAAGGCGGCTGAGGAAGAAAAAAAGTGGTACATAGATAATGAATCACAGAAACCATTGGAGGCCCTATCCATGGCCCAAGTCAAAGCAGGGGATA
>JAZDOU010000422.1:0-11146 GCA_043798385.1 Pseudomonadota bacterium | reverse complement strand
GGGATCGGGGATCAGCAATTCTCGTATCCCCCGACTCCAGAACTCCGCTTTCCGCACCCTGCTCCCCGACCCCCGACCCCTGCGTATACACCCGTATGGTCAACAACCCACCCTGGGGCATGGCATCACTGCTGTTGGTAAAAAGGTTTAGGAACAACTGGCGTAGTTGCTGGCGATCGGCATGAATAAGAGGGATGTTCGGAGAAATTTCTTGTTGGACAGAAATTCCATGCTTACGCAAATGGTAGAAAACCAGCTCAAGGGTGCCGTCTATTTCTTTACAGATATCAATGGTTGAAAATTCTGCCTGACTGCGGCGGCTGAATGAAAGCAGATTGGCCACCAGGGTGGCCATCCGATCCACTTCCTGCTCGACCACCTCCAGGGACCTCCGCTTGGGGTCCTCCGGTGGAATTTGGGCCAGAAGGGCTTCTATGCGAAGATTTACCGTTGCCATGGGGTTATTCAGCTCGTGTGCGATGCTGGCGGCCAGTTCCCCCATGGTAGCCAGTTTCGATGCCTGCCAGAGTTGCTGCAACATCAATTTCAGTTCTTCATTTTTAGCCTCTAAATCGGTGGTCCTTTTCTCCACGATTGCTTCCAGGTCCTTATTCAATTCCTCTAATTCATTTTGGGTTTTTATCAGTTGACTATTCTTAATCACAGCCGCCTCGTAGGTGGAAATGAGGAGATTAATAATTTCCTTCCGGCTGGAGGTAATGGTATAGGGCTGACCGCCATATCGAACTTCGACCTGCTCATTATTTTCCCTGACATCGAATAGATCATCAGCCGAGAGAAGGTTTTTAACCGTCAGGAGGAGATGCTCCTCATTATAGGGTTTGGTAAAAAATTTATCCGCGCCGCACTCCAAACTCTTAATGACGTCCTGGGGTTCGGAAAGGGAGGTTAAGAGCATCACTAAAATATCTTTTGAGTACCGATCCCCTTTTATCCGCCGGCACAATTCATATCCATCCATCTTCGGCATGATAATATCGGAAATAACGATGGCCGGTTTGTTCTGGCCGATCAGGACCAGGGCCTCGATCCCATTTTTGGCCAATAAAACTTTGTACCCTGCCTTCTCAAGGATATATTGCAACTCCAAGGCCTGGGTGGGACTGTCTTCAACGATCAGGATTTTATTGTCTTTGTTCATAGGCTCCTTTTACTGGATGCTGGATACTGGATGCTGTCCTTATCCAGTATCCAGTATCGGCTTTTTAATCCAGTATCGGTCTTTCTACTTCCCCGCTTGCACTTTCACCCTGGAGAGGACTCTGATTTTAGACACCAGTTCTTCTTGCATGATTTTGTATTCCTCGTCTTCGGATTCTCTGCCCTTGGATATGATGTCTAAGGCCCCGGCGGTCAAGGCATTAAAGACTATATTCATTTCCGGGGAATTCGAATAGGCGGAAAGAATGATAATGGGCGTCGGGTGATGAATCATAATCCGGCGAGTGGTTTCCAGCCCATCCATATCGGGCATGACCACATCCATTAAAATCAGATCCGGCAGCAGACGCTTGGTCATCTCGATCGCCTGATGGCCATCGATGGCCTGCCCCACTACCTCGATATCCGGCTCCTGCGATAGAAGTCTTGCCAGCAGGGTTCTCCAGGTGACGGAGTCGTCTACGATAAGAATCTTAATCTTTTTGACTTCTTTGTCATTGCCTTCCATGCCCTTTTTCACCATCCTTTCTCTTTTTTACTATGAAACTTTTTCAGATAAGCCCCAATCCTTTCTAAAGGGAGCACCTCATCTGCTGCGCCCAGTGCAATGGCTTCCTTGGGCATACCAAAAACGATGCTGGTCGCCTCGTCCTGAGCGATGGTATGGCCCCCGGCATCATGGAGTGCCTTGAGCCCACTGGCTCCGTCTCTCCCCATGCCGGTCAGGAGTATCCCCTCGGCGGCCGAACCATAACTTTCAGCGATAGAATTAAAAAGCACGGTTGCGGAGGGACAGTGTCCGTCCACCAGGGGTGCCTTCCAGAGGGATACTCGATTGATTATTTTTATTGTCAGATGATAATCGTCCGGGGCCAGGTAAACCGATCCGGCCTGCAATAAGTCATCATTCCCGGCAATTTTGATTCGTAATGGGCTATTATCATTCAGCCATTGAACCAAACCCGGTAAGAAGCCCTGACTGATGTGCTGTACGATGACTATTGGGATCGGGAAATCGGCCGGAAGTGGGCTCAACAGGGTATTCAAGGCCGGCGGTCCTCCGGTCGAAACGCCGATGGCAATGAGACTCACCTCTTGGGTATTTTTTTGCTGAGGTGTTAGTCCGGGACTCTCTCTCGGCCCCTCTTCCCTATATGACCGAATACGGCGTACCACTTTAATCCCGGCCATGGATTTGATCTGAGTTATAAGCTGTTGTGCCCCAGGATCTGATTCCGGCATCCCCCTGGGTTTTCTTAATACCATCAAGGCCCCTTCCTCTATGGCTTTGTAAGTAGTCCCCTGTTCAATTTCGGACTGGGTGGAGGTCAGGACTACTATGGGCCGGGGCATCTCGTTCATAATGTGACGGATGGCCAGATAACCGTCCATTTTGGGCATTTGGATGTCCATAGTAATGATATCCGGGTTCAAGCTCCGGCAAAGGGAAATGGACTCCTGACCATTGGCCGCCTCACCGATCACCTGAAGTTCAGGATCCTTCTCTATAATCCTTCGAATCAGAAGGCGGAGGGTGGGGGAGTCATCCACAATGAGTACACGGATCATTGGTTCCTTTCCTTATGGTCAATCAAAAAGCCGATACCGGATAAAACCAAAAAACCGATGCTGGATTTTTTTATCCAGTATCCAGTCTAAACATTTTCATGAATGATCATCCGGGGATCTGAAAGCAGACGATCCAGGTTCAAGATGATCAGCATATTATCCGCGATCCCCCGGATATACTCTTGTACTTGGCCGGAGACCGTGGCCGATGGGGGCTGGATTTCGCTTTGCTGAACCGTGACCACTTGAGGAATATCGTCAGCCAAGAGGCACAACTCTATGCCTTCGCCCATTCCCCGGTTATCCCGCACCAGCAAACCATAGGCCTTGTTGGATAGGGTCCGGGAGGGAAGACCGAAAAAAACAGCTATATCGATCACAGGGTATATTCGGCCACGGAGGTTGACCGCCCCGATAATAAAGTTGGGGGTACAGGGGATAGAAGACAACCCCCGGTTTGGTAATGGCTGCGTTTCCTGTACCCTGGCCATTTCCAGGGCGTAATGTTCTTCTCCCAGGAGGAAACTAAGCAACTGCAGGGTCGTGCCCGCCTCGGCCTCTTTTTGGGTCAGACGGGCCAGGATTCGAGCCCTTTGGTCTAAGATGATTTGATTTTCTTGGTTTGGTAAAGATAATGAACTGGTCATAACAAATCTCCTCACACCCCCACCTGCATCATGGTCATCAGTCGGGATACAGTTAGTCCTTCGGACCCAAGCAACACTTCATCCGGTAGTCTCTTTCCCGCCAGGCGTATGGCTAAGGATCGGTGGCGGGAGGCATCCTTTGGCCTGCCTTCCTGTTGATAAAGATTGGCCAGACTGAAATGAGCCAGGATATAATTGGGGTCCAAATAGAGGGTCTTTTTAAGTTGGTCAATGGCTTTTGCCGGCTGCCCTTCCTCCTGATGAATCAGGGCCAGAGTGTATTGGGCCTCAGTCATCAGGGGATCTCGATCTATGGTTTTACGGCACCAGATCATCCCTTCTTCCAATTGACCTAAGTTGGCCTTGGCCCGGGCTATTTGATAATAGGCAGAAATAGAGCCGGGATCTTTGGCAATCTTGGACTGAAAACAGTATATGGCCTTCTGGTAACGTCCTTGTCCCATCAAAGTCATCCCATCCTGAAAGGGATCCACCGCTTCGGCCGGCTTGGGGGAAGGAATTGGGGTTTTGGCCGAAGGCAGGGAGGGCTGGGAGGAGGGTACAGGCCAGAAGGGTATCTTTCCTGGTATCCCGTAAGTTGGTTTTGGTTGAATGGAGGGTAAAACCAGAGGAGCAGGGGAAAGGGCATCTGCATGGACAGCTCGGTCTATGGCGTTTTTATATAAGATGGCCCCTGGAAAATTGCAGGATTCAAAACCTTCACAAATCTGGCTGCCGGATTCGGCGGCGCTTACGATAAACCAGCCCTCCGGCTTAAGGCATTGATTAAACCGTTCAGCCATTTTTTGTAAGACATCCGCTTTCAAATAGATGGCTACATTACGACATAGGATTAAATCCATGGCGTTGGTATTGGTGGCCAGGGAGGGATAGCTATCCTCGGCCAGATTCAGATAGGCAAAGGTGGCCATCTCCCGTATTTGGGGTTTGAGCTCAAAGAATCGATCCCGGGGAGTAAAATATCTTTCCAGGATGACCGGATTCATCTCTCGAAAAGACCCGTTACGATAGCAACCCTTCCGGGCTAAAGGAAGACTTTGCTTGTTGATGTCCGTTCCCAGGATCAGGATGTTCCATTGAGCAATATCGGGTATAAGCTGATCCAGGAGCATGGCCAGAGAGTACGGTTCCTCACCGCTGGCGCAGCCGGCGCTCCAAATGCGCAGCCGGCGGCTGTCCCGGTTTCGTTCGATCAGTTCGGGAAGGATATGGTTTCGCAAGGCTTCGAACTGGGCCTTGTCGCGGAAAAAGTAGGTTTCACCCACTACGAAGGAGCGAATCAGATCGTCCCACACTTCGCTGTCGGTTTTGGCCTTTTTAAGAAATTGATAATATCTCTCCAGGTTCTCACAACCGGCTTTGACGGTACTATCCATCAGGCCCTTGACCAGTGTGTCACGGCGTCTCTCCAGAAAGGACATGCCGGTCCGCTCCTGGATTAAGGCCCGGAAGAGTTCATACTGATCTTCCCTCAGCATCAGATTCGAAGTTTTGGATTTATTATCCAGACTGTTTTTCATCGGTATTTTTTTCTAAAAGCCTGTTTGTATCCAGGATCATGATCAGGCCTTCTTCCTGCCGAATCATACCCATAATTTTCCCCCCCTGGGGCAAAGGCTCAGGAGGAAATTCTATCTGTTCCTTTGTGACCTCCAATACCTGTGAAACTTTGTCAACCAGCAAGGCCAAGGTCTGTTCCTGTATCGTAACTACCAGTAAACGGTCGTCCGGATGGGGTTTCCGGTCGGGTTGATTGAAACGCTGTCGCAAGTCCATTACCGAGATCACCTGACCATGCAGGTCAATCACTCCAATTACCCCTGGTGGGGCGTCGGGTACCTGGGCCACAGAGACCATGCGCAAGGCAAGTTCGACCTGCTCAAGCGGTAAGGCGTACCCTTGTTTACCCAGCCGGAAAACAACAAACCGGAGAGATCCGTCCCTTTTCCCTCCATCCACCAGGGACTGGGGGATACTGGGATTTAGTGAACTAAGCGCGCTTTGTTCATTCATGATCCAATCTGCCTCCTTTAAACTGGATATTGGATACTGGATACTGGATAAAAGAAAAATCCAGAATCCAGTATCGGCATTTTAATTCAGCATCCAGCATCAGCCTTTTCATCCAGTATCGGTTTTCTGTTTTTATCCAGCATCCAGCATCTTGCATTTCCCTTATCCCAACAGCCGTTCAATGGTTCCCAGTAAATCCATTTGATCAAAAGTGCCTTTTGTGATGTAGGCATCGGCCCCGGACTCCATACCGCGGATTTTGTCCTCGGGGGATTCTAAGGAGGTCACCAGGACCACGGGAACATTCTGGAAACGTTGATCGTTTTTTACTTTTTGGGTCAGTGTAAAACCATCCATGTGGGGCATTTTGACATCGGCCACAACTCCGTCCAGGGATTCATCTTGCAGTAAGGCCCAGGCTTCCTCTCCGTCGGCCGCTGTCAAGACCTGATACCCGGCATTTTCTAAAATGTTTTTTTCCATGGTACGGGTGGTAATGGAATCATCAACCACCAGCAGACGTCGGCGAATGACCTCTTTTAGCTTTGGCGCACAGGGTCTGGTCATTCCTCCGGCCCTCTGGGCCGACTTCATCAGGTCAGCCACATTCAGGATCATCACTACCCGGCCATCGCCCAGGATGGTTGCTCCGGCAACATTACGAACCCGGCTGACCATTCGTCCCAGACTCTTGATGACCACTTCCTGGGTATCAAAAAGCTCGTCAACCTGGAATGCGAGTCTTCCTTCGGCTATACCCATCACCACTACGGGCTTTTTCCCTCCATGGTCAACCGATGTTTCGGCCCGGGGAAACTCCAGGATCTGGGCCAGGGAAATCAGAGACAGGGGTAGGGCATCGATCCGAATGGCCGATTTTCCCTGGATGCTTCCGTTCCCATCTGCATTCACCTTCAGGATACGAACCACGGTGGTTGTCGGTACGGCTACGATCTCGCCGGCCACCCCTAACAAGAGTACATGGCTGGTAGCCAGGGTCAGGGGTAAGGTCATGTTAAAAGTAGTACCCTGTCCTAATTCCGATTCGACTTCGATGACGCCCTGCAGATGCTCCAGGTTTTTACGCACCACGTCAAGCCCGACACCTCGGCCGGATAGCTCAGTAACCTCAGGCCGGGTAGAAAACCCCGAAGTGTAGATCAGGTGTTGCAATTCCCTGGGACCAAAGCGGTCTATCTCTGTTGGGGTCAATAATCCCCTTTCCAGCGCAGCCTGCTTTACGGTTTTCAGGTCAATTCCGGCCCCGTCATCTTTAACTTCCAGGGCAATGATGTTACCTTTCTGGACCGCCTTAAGATAAATGGTCCCTCTCCGGGGTTTCCCGGCCTTTTGGCGTTGATCAGGCGTCTCAATACCATGATCGACGGCATTACGCAGTAGATGGGTCAGGGGGTCTTTCATGGTATCCAGTAGTTGACGGTCCACTTCCGTCTCAGCCCCTTCAATGACCAGCGAGACTTCCTTGTCCTGCTCACGGGCCAAATCACGCACCATGCGTGGAAAAAGCTCGAAAAGGGTGGTAACGGGTACCATCCGGACCCGTCGGATCCCTTCATGCATATCATCGGTCAGCAAGGCCAGATGGCGGTAGTCGCTATCAAAACGGCGTTGCAGGTTGTTCATTTCCGTGTTTAGGGTTTGGAGTTGCTTCTCGTTGCTTGTCAGGAACTCCAGTAAATAAGCTATTTCCGGGCCATGTCCGGCCCGTTTTCTTAAGAGGGTGTAATGCCCCCGGACCTTTCGCCAACTTTTCTGCCAGTTATTCAGGCTTTGAACTTGAGAGTGAAATTCGCCTAACCTTTGTTCGGTACGCATGCGGGCCACCAAGAGCTCTCCCATGCGGTCCAGCAATGAATCTACCTTGGCCGTGGTTACGCGAATAGTCTCGTCGGTTGATAGGGAGCGGGGAGAAGATTTTTTGGCCGGCGAGGTGGGTTCTTTGCCGGCTGCAGGTGGTGACGGGGAGTCAGGTCCCCTTTCTTCCTCGCGTTTCGCTGGTCCTGGCTGAATGGGATCTGTGGAGTGAGCAGGGGATTTGATTCCTTCTATCCGCTTTAGGCCCTCCAGCCTGGTTATGATGGCGTCTCGTTGGTCCCTGGGTAATTCCTGGTCCCTCAGATAGGCGGCCATGGATTTACTTACGCCATCCAAAGTCTGGAAAAGCAGGTCAAATAATTCCGGGGTGGCAGGTATCTTCCCTCGCTGGAAGTCACCCATGACATCTTCCAAGCGGTGGGAAATTTTTTCAATGTCCCGAATCCCCACTGCTCGAGCCCCTCCCTTGATCGTGTGGGCGGCCCGAAATAATTCAGTCAATATGATTTCCCGTTCTTCTTGGGCCGGGTTGGTCTCTAAGGCCAGCAGCCCCTGGTTGAGTTTGCCCAGGAGTTCTTCCAATTCGGCCTGAAAAGCAACCACCAGTTCGTGTTTTACATCATCGCCAAGATCCATCAAAACCTCCTAAAATCTGGATACTGGATGTTCTGGATACTGGATGCTGGATGCTGGATAAAAAAAATCCAGAATCGAGTATCAGCAGTTTTATCCAGTATCGTTTTTTGGTTTCATCCAGTATCCAGCATCTTTAACCCCTAAAGCCTATACGACTCAATGGTCTGAGTAAGCTTATTGGCCAGTTTGTTAAGGGCTTGGGCTGCTCCCTCGACCTGTCTGGTGCCGATATCGGCCTGGGCCGTGGCCTGGTTGATGCTGTTCATGGCGGTAACCACCTGGTCCATCCCGGCCAGTTGCTGGTTGGTGCTTACTGCAATCTGCTGGGACGCCAGGGCCATTTGCTGAATCCGTTCCCTGATGGTGCGAATGGCCCCTCCGGTAATCTCCATAAGAGAAGCCCCGGCCTCGGCCCGTTTGGTACCTTCCTCCGTTACCATCACGGCCTTGTTGGCGGCCTTTTGAATTTCGCCCAGGATCTCTTTGACCTGGGCCGTGGCTTGCCGTGATTGCTCGGCCAATCCCCGCACCTCGCCGGCTACTACCGCAAAACCCTTGCCCGCCTCACCGGCCCGGGCTGCCTCGATGGCTGCATTCAGGGCCAAAAGATTGGATTGATCGGCAATGTCGTTGACCGTGGCAATGATCTCTCCGATCTGCTGGGTCTGCTCGCTTAAACCCAACACCGTCTCGGCTATGGTGCCGACCTGCTCCTTGATCTTGGTCATCCCGTCCATAGAACCCTGGACGGCATTCAAACCCTGATCGGCTACCACGGTGGACTCCCGGACCTGCTCGGAAACGGCCCGGGCCCGTTCTGCTGACTGCTCGGACGTCTGCCTGACCTCTTGGATGGTACTGGTCGTCTCACTCACCGCCGCCGACTGCTCACTGCTGATGGAGGCCTGCTCCGTTGTGGTGGCCAAAATTTCAGAAGTGGCTGTGCCCAGACTGGAGGCGGTATCCTTGATGTTCCCCAGCATGTTCCGCAGGATAGTGCTCATCTCGTTCAAGTTGTTCTTGAGCAGATCAAAATCACCATTATACTTCTCGGTGATGGGCGGCGGAATTTCCCCCTTGGCGATCCGATCCACATAGGCAGCGGCTACGTTCAAGGGTCCGATCACGGCATCCAGGGTATCGTTGACCCCTTGGATAATTTTCTGGAAATCGCCGCCGTGTTTGGAGGCATCGGCCCGGGTGGCCAGCTTGCCTTCCACGGCCGCCCGTGCCAGTAGGTTGGCATCGGTCACCAGGGCGATCACATTTTTCTTCAGGAGAACAAGCCATTCATGGATTTGGTCATCTTCTGAAGCTTTCTCCATGGCGGCCGTCATATCGCCGTTGGCCAACTTAGTCACGTAGGTGATCAGGTCGGTCAGCCAGGTATGTACATCGTTAACCGCATTTTTCATTAGCTTGTGGTCGCCCTGGCAATCGATCTCCACCCGTTCGCGGAGGTTGCCGCCACGGATGAGCCGGAGGACACGATTGCCTTCCGCGATCGGCAGCAGGATGGCATCAAGGATATCATTGAGCCCCTTGATAATTTTTTGGAAATCGCCCTGGTGCTTGGCGGCATCGGCGCGGATAGTAAGCTTGCCTTCCACTGCCTCTTTAATGAGACTATTCATATCGGTAATCAGGCTCTTAAGGTTTGTCCGAACCTGCTCAATGGTTTCATTGATAAAGGCTTTCTTCCCGGGAAACCTTTCCAGTTCGGCCTCAAAATTCCCCCGGCCGAATTCTCCTACACAGACCATGGCCTTCTTCTTAACCGCTATATGGCCCATAACCATATCATTTAAACCTTGAGCCATCACCTTGTAAGCCCCTTCGAACTTATCAACTGGAATAACGACATCAATATCACCGGCAGTGTGTTCGTCAGACATACGCTTCATTTCTTCGATAAGGGAATTCAAATTGTCGATACACTGGTTCAGGTTATTCTTGATCTCATTGAAGTCCCCGTTATACGAATCGGTGATCTTGGGCGGGATGTCGCCTTTGGCGATTCGATCCACATAGGCAGCGGATACGTTCAAGGGCCCGATCACGGCGTCCAGGATATCATTGACCCCCTTGATAATTTTCTGGAAATCGCCGCCGTGTTTAGAGGCATCGGCCCTGGTGGACAGCTTGCCCGCCTGGGCTGATTCGGAAAGCAAGGTGACGTCCTTGATAAGAGCTTTGATCGCCTCCACCATTATTTTAAAGCTGACCAGTAATCGACCGGTCTCGTCTTTTCTCTGTATATCGATGGTCATGCTGGTATCGCCCTGGGCCACCATCTCGGCTATTTTGATGCACGTGGAGATCGGCTTGGTAATGCTCCGGGTCATTAAGGAGGCGACTATCACCACCGTAACGATCAACAAACCGAAAATTAGATACATATTAAAAAGTGCCCGATCCCGAGCGTTTTCGGCATTTTTCATGAATACGGCCGCCTTTTCCTTAGCGAACTTAATAATATCACCGATCTCTTTTTCTAAATTCTTCACCTCTTTGAGGCCTTCTGCCTGGATGATAATAGCCGCCTTTTCGTGAGCGCCCGCCTTCTTCAAGGCAATGGCCTCATCGCGGATAGGTTTCCAGTCCGTAAAGTCTTTTTCGAATTCTTCAAGTTGCTTTTTATCCCCCAAAAAGAGTTCTTTCAGCAATTCCAGGTTCTTGTAAACCAATTTTTCATTTTCTGATACCTTTAACGCGGCCGTTTCCACCTCCGAGGCGTCTTTTGCCAGGGCGATGTCTTTCATGGAACGATGCATTTTGGTGACGAAAATTAGAATTTCCTGTCCCGCGGTAGTGACTGCATAGGGATGTTTGTAAAGGTTTGACGTCAGGTCAGATAACACCTTCAAGCTATTGATGGCGAACATACCCAGCACGATGGTCAATAAAATAACCAGCCCAAAAGCTAATCCCAGTCGCATACCAATTTTTAAGTTTCCAAGTCTCATTTCATTTTCTCCTCTATTTTAAGACCTTAATTCTCTATTGTTGCTCACTTTTCTAATACTCTTAAAAGTCTAACCCCTTGTCTTTAGTGAGTTTCATCCCCTTTGATCCTTTACCTTCTGTTGCCGCGAGCAGCTTTTTCATGGTCGGGATTAATTCGGTTTTCATCACCCTCTTGGGGACATAGGCGCTGGCACCGGCCGACATGGCCTCGGACCGGTAGGCCTCGTCCTCATGAATGGTCAACATAATCACCCGGGCCTTTGGTGCTATGGGTA
>JAZDOU010000123.1:0-4001 GCA_043798385.1 Pseudomonadota bacterium | reverse complement strand
TCAATCAAACCGCCAGTCAATGGATCGACGGACAACTCAAACTGGTTTTCCCTTCGGTCAAAGGGTCATTAAAAGTTCAAGCCGCTCCGGCCTGGGATAAGAGATAAAGACTAACCAAAGGTGTCTGAGATGATGCTGGATACTGGATACTGAATTGACTTTATCCAGAATCGAGTATCGTTTTTTGATTTTATCCAGTATCCAGCATCCAGTATCATCCGGCCAGAAGTGGCTGATCTCGCGTTTTAAAGTCAGGGATAAATTCTTAGAATGGCAATTTAAAATCAAAAAGGAGTCCAACCATGAAGAAACGATTACCTAAATTTTTCATTATTTGCCTTGGCCTGGTTCTGTCGATCCTGCTTCTGCCCATCCAGGACGTCACCGCCACCGAAAATGGCGTAAATTCCGGGGCCATCGGTGCTGAAGATTTCATGACCGGAGCCCTCCCGCCTGCAGGATTCTACTATCTGAATTATCTGACCTATTACTCGGCTGGGACGAAGAAAGATAATGATGGCAACAAGGTACCCGGAAAATTTATGATGGATGCCCTGGCCGATATAAACCGATTTGTTTATATAACCAAGGCTAAAATTCTGGGGGCTGATTATGGCGTGCAGCTTATCGTTCCTTTAGCCAATTTAAATTTAACGGTCACTACGCCTGGCGGTCCAATGTCCGACATCCGCTACGGGTTCGGCGATCTCGTCGTCACCCCTCTCATCCTGGGGTGGCACACCAAAAACTTTCACTGGGTCTGCGCCATCGAGGCCTTCCTGCCCACCGGGCCCTACGACAAGACCAAAATTGTCAATGTCGGCCGAAACTATTATTCTACGGAACTGGCCTTTGCCTTTACCTATTTGTCCGATAATGGGATTGAGTTTTCCAGCAAATTAATGTACGATATTAATTTTAGAAATACGGCTACCGACTATACCTCGGGCAACGAATTTCACCTGGATGCGATATTAGGCTATCATTTAGGTAAACAATGGAAGTTTGGACTTAATGCCTACTACTATAAACAGATGACCGATGATACCTTGGGAAGTAGTTATGACGGTCCTCCGATAGTCAATGGAAACAAAGGACAGGTTTTTGGACTTGGACCGGCCATCAGCTATGATTATAATCATATCCATTTTACCCTTAAGTATCAAAAAGAGTTGGGCACGGTCAACAGGTTAGAGGGTGACCGGTTTTGGTTCAAGGTGGCCATTCCGTTTTAAGGAAAATACTAACCAAAGATATTTGAAAATTTTTCTCTTTCTTTGGAGTTTGGTCATAGGAGGGTCTTGTTTTTGGAGTTGTCCAAAAGGACATTAAGAGGTTCCAATCCGGCCCAAAAGCAAAGTTGGTTTCGAGAGAGAATTTATGCCGAAGCCTGTTTCCATCAGCGGTGTAGGCCTGCTTTTGATATAAGGTTTTAGTTTTGGCCTAAAAAATAATTATGGCTAACGGATGGACAACTCCAAAAACAAGACCCTCCTATGACCCTTGAATAGAAAGTTAGAGAGTTTCCATCCGGAAATTCAAATTTCCGGATGGAAACACCTGGATTCTGACTCGAAGCTCTGGCCAGAAACCCCTTTTTCAAAGGGTTTCTGGCCATGGAGACAAATCGACCACGGTATGTTCTCATCCGGAAAGATCATTTCCGGATGAGAACTACTTAACAGTTACAACAATTAAGTCTAATTCCCTGACTTCTCCTCCCAATTTATATTCAAAAACACCTGGATAAGTCAAGAATAAAGGAAACCGGTCTTCAATTATAAATTTTTCTTGCATGATTCAGCCCTTCTGAATATAATAGAATTATTAATGGTGAGTGTAGCTCAGTTTGGTTAGAGCACTGGGTTGTGGCCTCAGTGGTCGAGGGTTCGAGTCCCTTCACTCACCCCATTTTTCTTAGACCAGCCATCTTTTTGGGGGGTTCAAAACAGGTAAAATGCTTCCATGAGATGGACGCAAAAAATAGGCTTCTTGTTATTCCTGGCCCTGGCCCTTTCTTCCTGCGACACGGGTGGTTCCAACTCCGGTGGCGGCGGCTCCGGGGGAGGCGTCTCTAGGGCCGACTATCAATTCCTGTATGATCACAACGCCAATGTATTGAATGGACATACCGTCCGCTGGGAATCGAACACCGTCAAGGTCTATACGGCCGGAATATCCGGGGCGGAAGCAGCCGTCAATCGCTGGGCCGGCCCGGTTAATTTTTCCTTCGTAGGCTCTCCTCCTTCAGACGGAATTTCCTTTAGTTGGACCAGTTCGGGTAATTACTGTGGTGTAGCGAACACGTTTTATCTCAATTCCGGTAAAATTACCATGGCCTCGATCCAGATTCACACCAATCAGAATGGCTGCCGCGGCGGGCTGAACAATACCCTTAGCCACGAGGCGGCCCATGCCCTGGGTTTTTTTGGCCATACCGCCGATGGAGGACTGATGGATACTGATGGGGGAAATTCGAATATCACCTCACCGGTCAGGAATTTTATGAGCCTCCTGTATTCCCGTTCCTACGGCTGGGACATTAACCCTTTTCTTTCCTTAAAAACAAAAACGACCAACGGTCCTTTTCAGGCCAACGGCACCCAAACCCTGGTCAGGGTGGACTATTGATGAAAGCGTTATTTCTTTTGGTCCTGTTTTCTGTCCTGGTTTTTAGCACCCCGGCCTGCAAGGAAGTTAAAAAAACATCCCCATCGGCCGGTGTCAATGTAATGATTCAGGATATCTCCTGCCAGGAAGTGATCGAACGGGTATTGAAGGAATGCCAACGACAAGGCCTGCCCTTTGAATGGGCGGATAAAGATCGGGGGCTCCTGTCAATCGGTCCCCTTATCAGCACCCCCTTGCCGGCAGATCCTTTCAGCAGGATGGAAGAGAAGGTTCGGTTGGAAATAAAATGCCTTGCCCCTCTAAGCACCCGGGTGGCCCTCCAGATGCATCTTAAAGGATTGGCGTCGGACAACCAATGGACGGAAGTTGTGGAGTCCGAAAAGTTAAATGCCTATGGAAAACGGTTTTTGGAGCGCCTCGTCGTTAATTGAAAAAACCCTTCTTGGGACCCCGACAGCCCGCCGGGAATCCATCCAAAAGCTCCTTCGGGAGGACATTTCCACTCTTAAGTAATCCAGCGGATCATGGTGCTGATATCGTCCCGTTTGGACTTAAAAAGATTAATAGCCGAAGCATCCGCATACCCCAGGGCCACTCCCAACACCACCTGCTTTTCCTCCGGGATGTTCAGGTGCTCCTTGATTTCTTCTTCATAGGCCGTGATCAGCCCGATGGGACAGGTGGCCAGGCCTTTGGCCTGAGCGGCCAGCAGGAGATAGCCCAGTGCCATTCCCAGGCAGACCTGGCGGGAGGCCGGAAAAAGCCGGTCCAGACAAACCAGCAGAGCCACCGGGGCATCATAAAAGCGGCAGCTTCCTTCAGTAATAAAGGGGTTCAAGTCCAACTGATTTTCCTGGGCCAGGGAATTCATGCCGCTGAATAGCTCCCTCTGTCTCCCGATCCAGGGTTCCGGGAGGGGACGAGAGGTTCCCGGGCCGCAGGGGATTCTTTTCTCTCTCTGGGCCTTCAACAGTCTGTCCGCCAGGCGTTTTTTTTCTCTCCCGCTTACCACGATAAATTCCCAGGGCTGAACATTGATGGCCGAAGGGGCCCGGCCGGCCCAAGCCAGGACCTCCCGGATCAGTTCCTGGGCAACCGGATCGGGTTTGAAGGCCCGGCAGCTTTTTCTTTCCTTGATCAATTCGAAAAGATCCATAAAACCCTCCTTGCAATAGACCTTCATTTTTTACACTATTCTAATCCCCTTGGCTATAGTATAATTCCAAGGTTTAAAACAACCGGCATCTTTCAACGTTTATGGAGGGACTCTTGAATCGGGCGATTCTTTTGGACAGGGATGGGGTTATTAACGAAGATCGGGAAGATTACGTAAAAAGCTGGCAAGAGGTGCGCTTTATTAAGGGGGCCCG
>JAZDOU010000100.1:0-11072 GCA_043798385.1 Pseudomonadota bacterium | reverse complement strand
GCCATGAAGGACCCGGTAGTCTCTTTCTTCGGCGCATTCCTTGGCCAGGAAGAGTTTGTCCCGGCCGAAGGCTGTTATGGCCTCATGGGCCTCTATATGGCCTAAGCTGGCATTCTTATACCCGGTGTACCCGAAACAGGTGAAACCCTCAAAAGGGAGGGGGAAGGATATTATGAGATGCTTAACTGGATTCTAAAGGGGGATATTCCAAATATTTGAATTTTTTACTTGAATTCTAAAATTTTAAGCTTATATTAAAAATAGCACTCAATTAAAACGAGTGCTAATAATTCAATAATTTTTTGAAAAAGGAGCGTAAACCTATGAAAATTAGGCCATTACATGATCGGGTCATTGTACAGAGGCTTGAGGAAGAAGAAAAGACCAAAGGAGGAATTATTATCCCGGATACCGCCAAGGAAAAACCCCAAGAAGGCAAGGTTATTGCCGTAGGGTCGGGTAAAATCTTGGAAAATGGGACTAAGACTACTATGGATGTCAAGGTTGGGGATAAGATTTTATTCGGGAAATACTCCGGGACCGAAATCAAGGTCGAAGGCGAAGAACTTTTAATGATGCGAGAAGATGATATCTTAGGCGTAATAGAATAAAGGAGGAAGTAAAATATGTCAGCGAAAGAGATTAAGTACGATTCAAAGGCCCGCGAGGCTATGAGGATAGGGGTGGATACCTTGGCCAATGCCGTTAAGGTGACCCTGGGACCTAAAGGCCGAAACGTGATATTGGATAAATCCTATGGTTCTCCGGCCATCACCAAGGATGGTGTTACAGTGGCCAAAGAGATCGAACTGGAAGACAAGTTTGAAAATATGGGAGCCCAGATGGTCAAAGAAGTGGCTTCCAAGACCAGCGATGTGGCTGGAGATGGGACTACTACGGCCACTTTATTGGCCCAAGCCATTTACCGCGAGGGGTCTAAGCTGGTTGCCGCAGGAAGCAATCCCATGGCCATTAAAAGAGGCATCGAAAAAGGTGTTGAGGCCGTAGTCAAGGAACTGAAAAATATCAGCAAACCCACCAAAGACCACAAAGAGATCGCTCAGGTGGGGACCATTTCGGCCAACAATGATTCCACCATCGGCAATATCATTGCCGAAGCCATGGAGAAGGTTGGTAAAGAAGGGGTTATCACCGTTGAAGAAGCCAAGAGCATGGAGACGACCCTTGAAGTGGTGGAAGGGATGCAATTTGACCGGGGATATATTTCTCCCTATTTCGTGACCGACCCGGAGAAGATGACAACGGTTTTAAATGATCCTTATATTCTGATTAATGAAAAAAAGATCAGCACCATGAAAGACCTGCTTCCCGTGTTGGAACAGGTCGCCAAGTCGGGCCGGCCCTTGTTAATTATTGCCGAAGAAGTTGATGGAGAGGCCTTGGCCACCTTGGTAGTCAACAAGCTCAGAGGGACCTTTTCCTGTGCGGCCGTCAAGGCCCCGGGTTTTGGGGACCGGCGCAAGGCCATGCTGGAAGATGTCGCCATTTTAACCGGAGGACAGATGATCTCCGAAGATTTAGGGATCAAATTAGAAAACGTCTCCCTGAAAGATATGGGAACAGCCAAGCGGATCACCATCGATAAGGATAATACGACCATCGTTGACGGCGGTGGTGAGAAATCAGCCCTGGAAGGCCGTGTCAAACAGATTCGAGCTCAGATTGATGAAACCACCTCGGATTACGACCGGGAGAAACTCCAGGAGCGCTTAGCCAAATTGATCGGCGGCGTTGCCGTTATCAATGTCGGGGCTGCTACCGAAACCGAAATGAAAGAGAAAAAGGCCCGCGTCGAGGACGCTTTGAATGCGACCCGCGCCGCCGTTGAAGAAGGCATCGTACCGGGTGGCGGCATTGCCCTCTTACGTTGTCTGCCGGCTTTAAACGCCCTAAAGACAGAGGGTGAGGAAACCCTTGGGGTAAATATCATCCGAAGAGCTTTGGAAGAGCCTGTCCGCCAAATTGCCAATAACGCCGGATTTGAAGGTTCCGTGGTCGTGGAAAAGGTTAAAGCCGAAAAAGGAGCCTTCGGCTTTAATGCCGAGACCGGGGTTTATGAAGACCTGATGAAGGCCGGGGTCATGGATCCGACTAAGGTCACCCGTTTTGCCTTACAAAACGCGGCTTCAGTGGCCTCCCTTTTGTTGACCACCGAGGCTATGGTAGCCGAGAAACCAAGCAAAAATGAATCTGCCATGCCGTCAATGCCGCCAGGTGGAGGTATGGGAGGTATGGGAGGGATGTACTAAATCGTCAACCTTTATAGTAAGCAAAAAAGCCCCCTTATTTTCGGGGGCTTTTTTTTTAATTCTCTTGGCTTCCCTTGTTAGCCTTATTACTGGTTGGTATTAGACGATAATTGAACAGGGACAGCGAGCGCATTCCCCGCAGATTAAGGAATAGGATTTAACGGTAAGTTATCAATTGAAAGTTCACCAGCGCCACGCTCTTCGGATGCTGGTGGAACGATTAGGTAGGCCTATTCCCTGCATACAAAGTCACCATCCTCCGATCAGTATAAGAACCCAGAAGAACAATTTCATGGGAGTCCCTGTTTCCACTAATGTTCATCTGAGACCATTGTGTCTTTACTTGGGCATCAGATACCTAATTGGTAGGGTAATCTAGCTTCAGAATAATCGACCAAAGGGGTAGAAGGAATCAGGCGGTTATTGACCAGCAAGGACTCTACGGTCCTTTGGCTAACTTGAAAATAATGTGCAGCCTCTTCAATAGCAGATTCGGAGTAGTCACCCTGTAAAAATTCTTGAAGCGTTGTAATCGGACAAAGAAATTCTGCTGCGAATGCCCTTTGAAATTTCTGCCTTGAGGTGCTGAGATCAGTGCTGGCGAGCCAATGTCCATTTGTCGGTTCTATCAGGAGGTAGTCGCCCAGGAATCGTGCGAGTTCAAAGCGCTTGGCTATCGGATGTGTTTTGCGCGGAATAAACTTGTAATGATTTTTAGGTTCGGGCACGGCGATGGCAGCGTTGTTGCGCTTGACAGGCGACCATTGGTCAAAATCTGTTGCGTCGAGGCCCAGTAGCTCACAAAGTATGCCGGTATCTATCTTGTCACGATGATTGACCAGCGTCTGGCGCAGTGCTCCTGCGACGGTAACAGCACGTTGCCAAGGAGCCCCCTGGAGGATTGACGCGCCACAAGCGGGTCGTCGGACACTCGGTACTCCAACCAACCCGGGGCTGTCAGCGATTTCCTCAATGGCGGTGAGTGGCTTTTGGGTGGCTGATTTGCCATAGACGGGGGCAAGTTCGGAGAGTGCAGCAGTACCCATTTTCTGATCGAGCTCAAGCGCCTTGCCCATCAATTCTTTCGGGCACTCGTCGGGATCGTAACCCATTTCCGCTTCAACACGGCGGTATTTTGCATTTTCCGGATCGCCGCGTTCTTCCTGTATAAATTGCCATAGGTTTAACAACTCCGTATTTTGGCAACCCATTGCGTTGAGACGGTTAAGTACGGCGATAATGAAATTTTCCACACCGCTTTGAAAGTCGGTTAACGTAATAGCGGCAGGTAGCTCCAGCCCATTCAAGTATCTGACAGACTGATTATCATTGTCGCTCAATGGCACAGCCCAGACTTGCATCACTTCACGGTCCGATGCAAATATGATCTGAGGCCATACGAAACCATGATTGGCTGCACCCAGTTCATGCGCCATTCTCCAGTCCACAGGGGGGTGAACCCCATGAGCGGGGAGGGGCTCCCAATTGAGTCGCCACCACGAAGATGCCAGCCAGAAAGCAAGCGGATAAGCAGACGCTAAGACGGAATCCCGAATTGTCTTGGACCAGATGTCCTGATTCCTCATTAGGTTCACATTACCAACATGCATCTGAAGGAAGGCCATAGTTTGGCGATACTCCTCCGCATCCATCCCAGCAACCAGCCAGTCACATATAAACTTGAAGTTAGTCATTTTTAATATTCCATCGCCGGACTATCTCGGCAGCCAGCGGGTCTGACTGAGGCATCGGATAACCGTGGTAAGTGCCCGTCGCCGGGTTCTCAATTTGGGCTTCCAGAGGATAACCATCTTCAGTTACGGACCAGATGTTCTGCGGCCACTGGCCATTAAAACGGTCACTTATCAGCCCCTTGCGTAAGCCCGATTTGAAATATTCCAGTGCAGCTTGTCTGGAGAATATGCCAACCGTGTCACACAAGGATTTCCCAGGCCTTGGATCGCTTGGGGGCGTGAGGCCGAAATCCCCAGGATTCTTTTTGTGTTCGGGATTGCCGCCATACTGTATCTGTTCAGCAAGATCCGAGTAATGCTGCAAATCGTCCTCTGCCAGATTTTTAATTCTACGCTTTGTGTTGAACTGATTATATCTTCCTTGCATTCATCTTCCCCAATAAACTGTTGCAGCAAATTATGCTACCATAAATTACATGGATGAAGTGGAACGGAATCCGTGATCAATAAATCTAAATTCAATTCCATCCCATCCAGACTACGCTTGCAAGTAAAGCTGTTTGAAGAACCAGTGCTACGTCAGGATGAATTCTCGCCACCTCCGTTTTTTAACGGTGCTATAGAATGGTGGCGATCCTGTATGTCGGAGTAAGCAACCAGAACAGAAATCTCCAGGTGTTCGATTCGAAGACTTTCATGGATCCTCCTGGAACCAATAAATTATTGAACAGGTTTTGAAATAATATCAAAAAATTTCAGCATTTTCAATAAAATAAAAATTACCCCAAACGTAACTACTTAAGAACGTTATATTTATAAGGTTGGATAATACACCTTTCTTACTGTCATCCAGTTTTTGTTTAACCATCTTTGCTCAAAACACCAAAGTTGGGCTAAATCAGGCCGTTGTCGTTTCCAAGTCCAATAAATATTAAGACCCTTTATCGACGTAAAGCCGTTTGAACTCTTCTCATTTTTCACAATTGGAATTTAGAAGACTTCAGGAAGCCGCACTCCCCGGTCTTTGTTTTTCCTGGTCCGTAAACGATAAATCCCGTGTCATCAATCTACCTTCCATTAATTTTTGCAGCAAAAGTATATCTCTTCTCCGTCTATTATTTCTGATGGCAATATTCAAGCCATTTTTGTTCCGACCAGTACTACCACCTTCCCCTCTCTGTTTATTCTGCTATCCTGAAGGGAATAACCAATCCGGGGCGCTTTCCCCATAGCCAAGGATTAGAGAAAAATTTCCAGATAATAAGCATTATCCCTTACCGCATGATTCCCTTTTGTCCGGCCTTGATGACGAACTGGCATTCAAGGATCGGGGGCATATCTGCCTTGAGCTTCTGAAAGTCCACCTCGGGGTAGTTTCTGATCTTATCCCCGCCGGTTCAAATTGAACCGGATAACCAGATCTTCATCAAACCGCCAGAATTGACTCCTGATGGCCTCCTGGCATTCCTCTAAAGAGAGACTTCCGGTCTTAATTTCGACCATCTCCATACCATAAACCGGTAAAGGGACAAACCGGGTTTCGATTCGGTTATTGAGGACCTCGGCTTCGATAAACCCCTTGTCCTCAGCTATTTCGGCAAAGCTGATCTGCTGAGTAGACCCTGGATAGATAAATTTTATTCCCGGTTTCAAAGGTCTTTGAAAACTACCAATATTATGTCCGCTCTGGCCTGCCTCCAATAAAAAAAGCCCCCAGGATCTAATCCTCAGGGGCTTATAATCAAAAGGGTCAAAAAAATCGGCTGATAGTTTTTGGTGGAGGCGGCGGGAGTTGAACCCGCGTCCGAAAATACATCACTTAGGCCTCTACATACTTATCCTGGTTATTTAAATTTCGCCCCCCAGGGATCCACCAGGCGGGAGACCTGCTGGGCTATCCTGTAAAATGATTCGCCCTCCCGGCTACAGGCCGTTCGGTCAGGCTATCCTGCTAATTGACATCCTTTTCTTCCCCGCAGGAAAGAAAGAAAGGACGTTGGCCGACTAAGCGGCCAAGGCGTAATCGTAGTTGTCTGCGATTATTGTTTCCTATCTGTTTTACGAGCCGATAGGACCTCGGTATGCCACCAAAGCTAAGTATCCCCGTCGAAGCCGTTTCGCCCCCTTTCTGGTAATACTATAATAATGTTCAGGCCGAAAGTCAAGGTGGTTATTTTTCGTGCCCCCCTTCACTTTTGACAGCGATAGATTCACATCGAGAAGGGTCGAGGGTTACTTTTTCCCCCTAAACTGGCGGTCGGCCTCTCGTTTCATATCTTTCTTTCGGATGGCTTCCCGTTTATCATACAATTTTTTCCCTTTAGCCAGGGCCAATTCAACCTTGATCTTACCGCTGCGGAAATAGATCCTCAGAGGGACCAGGGTAAAGCCTTTCTCCTTGATCTTACCGGCTAACCGTCGGATTTCCTGTTTATGCAGCAGGAGTTTTCGGGTCCGGGTGGGATCCTGCTCAGTTAAAGGGGAATTTTCATAGGGACTGATATGAACCTCATAGAGAAATACCTCCCCGTCCCTGGGTTTGGCGTAACTGTCTTTAAGGTTGGCCCGCCCCAGACGCAGCGATTTTACTTCCGGCCCGGTTAACATCAGACCGGCTTCAATGGTCTCTTCAATTTGGTAATCATGACGGGCCTTGCGATTTTGGCAGATTAGTTTGATGTGTTCGGACATAGTCGTTTAACGTTCAAGGTTCAGTGCTCAAAAAAAGACTCTTTGTTTAGTAGATCATCGTCCCGTCGGTCTTGAAACTATCGGAGAATAACTTGACCATCTCTCGACGCACAGAGAGATTAACCTCTTCGGTGGTCTTCAAGGCAAAAATCTTCCTTAAAAACTCTTTTGATTCTTTATGAGAGGTCATCCTGATGATCCGCTTGACACGGGGTATGGACATGGGGTTCATACTCAGTTCGTCCAACCCCAAGCCGAGTAAAATCGGGATATACAAGGGTTCACCGGCCATCTCCCCGCACAAGGCCACGGTGATCCCGGCCCGATGGCCGGCCTCAATCGTTTGCTGGATCAGACGTAAGATCGCCGGGTGCAAAGGCTGATACATATGAGCCACGTGTTCATTGACTCGATCGATCGCCAGGGAATATTGAATCAGGTCATTGGTTCCAATGCTGAAAAAATCAACTTCCCGGGCCAACAGATCGGCCATGGCCACGGCTGAAGGGATCTCGATCATTATCCCGATGGGAATCTTAGGATCAAAGGGTATCTTTTCTTTCTGAAGGTCTTCTTTAACCTCATTAAGGATGGCCTTGGCCCTGAAGACCTCGTCAATATCGGAAATCATAGGAAAGAGGATCTTTAATTTCCCATAGGAGCTGGCTCTCAAGATGGCCCGTAGTTGCCGCTTAAAAATATCGACTTCCTTCAGACAAAAGCGGATAGCCCTCAGGCCCAGAGCCGGGTTCATCTCTTCAGCCAGATCTAAATGAGAGGCAAACTTATCGCCGCCGATATCCAGGGTCCTGATGGTAACGTGATGAGGCGCCATGACCCGGACTGCCTCCCTGAAGCTCTCAAAGAGGGTTTGTTCGCTGGGCAATTCTTTTTGGCTTAAATACAAAAATTCGGTCCGAAAAAGGCCGATGCCTTCGGCCCCGTTGGACAGTACGGTGGAAATCTCTTCCAGAAATTCAATATTGGCCCGTATCTTTATCCTGAATCCATCCAGGGTTTCAGCCAGCAGATGGCTGTATTTAGCCAATTCAAGCCTATATTCCCGGTATTTCCTCTTCTTTTGTTGAAAAAAGTTTAAGGTTTCCGGATCGGGATTCAGGACTACTTGACCATCGCTTCCGTCCAGGATTATCAGATCGCCACTGTTCACCTCATGGGTGATTCGTTCCAGCCCGACCACGGCCGGGATCTCCAAGGACTGGGCAATGATGGCTGTATGGGAAGTCTTTCCACCCATATCCGTCACAAAACCCAAAACATTGTCAAGACGCATCTGGGTGGTATCAGCAGGAGAAAGATCATGGGCCACGATGATAACCTGACCGGTTATCTCTGAAAGGCTCTCGATCTGCTTTCCGGTCAGATTCCGGAGGATCCGTTCGGAAACATCCTCCACATCTTTGATCCGGTTCCGAAAGTAGTCGTCCTTGATCTTGGAAAAAATCTCTTGGGCCCTTCCCATGGCTTTTTTCAGGGCCCATTCGGCGTTGATCTGTTCCTTCTGGATAATCTCCAAAGTTTGATCATAGATCATCCGGTCCCGCAAAATTAATCGGTGGGAATCAATAATGCCGGCATAGTCTTTGATTTCTTCCGGGATTTCTTCGAGGATCTGATTCAATTGGCTGTCGGCCTTGTCTACTGCTGCCTTGAACCGCTCCATTTCCGGGTCGATCTGGTTTTGATCGAGCAGATATTGATAAACGACCTTAACCCGGCTGCGGTCCAACAGATAAGCCCGGCCCATGGCCACCCCGCTGGAGGCCCCTATCCCCTTTAAAATCGTATTGGTGGGTTCATTTTCCATAAATGTTTACTTCGATGTTGCAAAAGGTATCGATCAATTTTTATGCAACTTCGAGGGTTATTCTTCTCCGAACTTGCCCTCAATCAGCCCTTCCATGGCCTCTAAGACTTTTTCAGCATCGGGGCCCTCGGCCTGCAGCAAAATTTCCGAACCTACCGGACAAGCCAGGGTCAGAATATTTAGAATGCTTTTTCCGTCCACTTCCTGACCGTCAAACCGGATAATCAAATTTGAGTCGTAGTTACTGCTTAATTGAACCATCTTTGCCGCCGCCCGGGCATGAAGACCTAACTGGTTTTTTATTATAAAGTGACGTTCCATTTTTCCATTTATTTCAAAAGATCATTCTCTACCCCCGCGGCCAGTCGGGAATCTCCGCCTCCTTAGGCATTTTCGAAGGCGACAGCATAAGGCAGTATTCCCCTTTCGGTTCCCGGTTCGAGAGCTGTTCGATCAACCCACTGATTGACCCGCTGAGGATCTCTTCATAAACCTTGGTGAGTTCCCGGGCTAAGACCGCTTCCCGGTCCCCCAGAACGGCTTGGATTTCCACCAGGAGATCTCCTATCCGATGAGGGGCTTCATAAAAAATAACCGTCCGGGTCTGTTCCTTCATTTCCTGAAGGATTTTTTTTCGACGGCTTTTGCGTCGAGGCAAAAATCCCAAAAAAACAAAAGAGTCTCCAGCCAGTCCCGAAGCACTCAGGCCGCAGGTCAGGGCTGAAGGGCCCGGGACAGGAATCACCAGAATCATGTCCTGGCGGGCTTCCCGGACAAGTTCACATCCCGGATCGCTGATCCCGGGGGTCCCCCCGTCGGTGACCAGACTGATCTGTTGACCCTGTCGCAACCGTTCAATCAGATAAGGAATCTTCTTAACTTTATTATTTTCATGATAACTGGTCAAAGGAGTATGAATATCATAGGCGGAAAGGAGTTTATGGGTTCTCCTGGTATCCTCAGCCGCAATCAAATCAGACTCTTTGAGCACCTCCAATGCCCGCAGGGTAATATCCTTTAAATTGCCCAAAGGAGTCGCCACAACGTAGAGAGTGCCTTTTTCTTTAAGAACCATAAGGTTACTCAATGGTCAAGGTTCAATTCTGATGAACTCCTAATACGCCAGGTCAAAGGCGTTTCGGAACAATTCGATTTTCTCCTGCCCTTGACCGAGATCAATGGCCACCACATCAAAACGAGCCGGCTGGTCAAAGAGGGCATGACGTTTTAAATAACCCAGGGCCACCATGGATAATTTTCGTTGTTTCTTGGGACCAACCGCCCATTTGGCCGTTCCAAAATCAGAGGACAAACGGGTCTTGACCTCCACAAAGGCCAAAGTATTTCCTTCCCGGGCGACAATATCAATCTCGCCCAAAGGGGATTTATAATTTCTCTCCAGGATCTTATATCCTTTTTCCTTTAGGAGTTTAAAGGCCAGGTCTTCCCCTTGTAGGCCGACCCGACTTCGGGTGTCTCTATCCGGCTTTATGGATCTCATCAGAAACAGTCCCCCTGAAACTTAAACGATGGAGTGAACAGGGCCCAAATTTCTTCAAGGCAGCCAGATGCTCTTGGGTCCCGTACCCTTTGTTTCTAATAAAATTATAATGGGGGAAACGGTAATGCCATGATTCCATCAGTTTGTCTCGGACTACTTTAGCCACAATGGAGGCGGCCCCAATGGAATGACTTAAGCGATCGCCTTGAATCAGACATTCTTGAACAAAAGGCAAATTTAAGGGTTGATTGCCATCGACCAGGACCAAATCGAGTTTCTCTTTCAGGTTAAAAACCGCCTTCTCCATAGCCTTTAAGGAAGCCTGGAGGATATTCAATTGATCAATTTCCCGGGGTCCAAGAAATCCCAAACCAATCCCCAGGGCCTTCTCTCTGATCAAAGGGAAGAGGGTTTCTCTCTGCTTGGGGGTTAACTGTTTGGAATCGGTTACACCGCCGATAAAGATCCCCCGGGGAAAAACAACCGCCGCGGCCACGACCGGTCCGGCCAGAGGCCCCCGCCCAACCTCATCTACCCCGGCGATCAGACCGGCCTCGGGCCGGTCAATTTTATGTTCGTAATAATCAGAGGGGTTCTTAAAAGGTCCCACGATCAAAGAGTCCAGGGATCACGTTTGATTACGAAATAGGGGCATAAAAAAGGATTCAAGGGGTCAATGAGCCAAGGATTCAAGTGAAAAGCATGGAAGTTAAAACCCTTGAACCCTGGAATCCTCGAATCCTATTTTCGAATTAAGCCTTGGAGTTGGCGGCTTCCTTCAAGCCCGGGATTACCCGCCGTTCTTTGATCCGAGCGGCCTTGCCTTTCAGTTCCCGTAAATAATACAACCTTGATCGGCGTACTTTTCCACGGTTGACGATATCAATCCGATCAATGGCCGGTGCATGGAGCGGAAAAATCCGTTCAACGCCTACACCGTAGGAGACCTTGCGAACCGTAAAGGTAGCCCCGGTATTGCCCTTCCTCTTCCGAATAACCACCCCTTCAAAGACCTGAATCCGTTCTTTTTCACCTTCTTTGATTTTTACATGGACCTTTATCTGATCGCCGGGTCTAAAGTCGGGAAG
>JAZDOU010000092.1:0-8962 GCA_043798385.1 Pseudomonadota bacterium | reverse complement strand
CCCTGAGAATCATGAACTGCCAGCCCCACACGAGCAGGGCAAACAGACCCATCAATACCAAGAGCACGTACAGGCTGATCTGTGAGAGAAGGGATAACTCCGGCATTTTACTCTCCTATGTAATCTGGGTACACCATACCTATTTAATCTTTTTCCTTGTCAAAAAATAAGTATGGTGTTCCTGGATTAGGGTCTTGTCTACTTGCTTCACGGCCCAGCTTTACGAATGCGCCTTCCCCCCGTCACAACGACGGGAGGAAGGCCTATTGATAGAGAAAGTAGGAAGAAAAAAATGGTCCGGTCTACCCTTCCTTCTTGGGTCGATCCAGCCCTTTGACGATCTGGGCACGGATCAGGCGCGGCAGCATCAGGTGATGATGGGGGCAGATGGATTTGGGGTTCTGATAGGCGCAGTCGGTGAAGGCCACCATGTAACGCCGAAGTGCTTCATAGGGGACCACCTCATCGACAAAACCCCGCTTGGCACAATAGGTCGGCCGGGACTGGTCATAATACTGCTGGGCCAGGGCATTCATCTTGTCGATGACCGGCTGCAGGGGTTTGCCGGAGTCTTTTTCTTTGACTAATCTTCGGGAAAAAGAGGCCGCCGCCGCGGTTTCCCCGTGCATGACATAGATCTCGGTGGTCGCCGTCCCCAGGGTGAAGGCATTGTGATTATTGGCCGTGGGACCGCCCATGACATAATGGGCCGCGGCCGTGCCTTTTCGTAAGACCACCAGCATCATGGGCACATCGGTCTGCTCGATGGAATAGATCAGGGATTGGCCCAGGCCCAAAAGTTCGGCCTTCTCGGCAATATCCCCGACATCAATGCCGGAGGTGTCCTGAAACCAGATGATCGGCACCCGGTCCCGGCCGCATTGGGTGACGAATTCGTTCATCTTGATCAGGCCCTGGCGATACAGCTTCCCGCCGATACCGATATATTCATTGGTATATTCCGGATAATTGGCCCCCAAGAAACCCTGGCGATTACCGATGACCCCGGTCAGGAACCCGTCCACTTTGACCAGGCCGGTATACACCTCAGGTCCGAAATTAGGACGAAACTCCAGGTGCTCGCTCCCGTCCACCAAACGGGCCAGGAAATTATCGAAGTCATAAACACCCTTTTGATTAAAGGCAATCAGCGAGGGCAGATCCGATAGGGGGTACTTCGGTTCGGCCGGCTGGGCTACCCGGAAAAACCGGGGATTATAGGCCGGCATCTCGGCCATATATTCCTTCAGGGCATCCAGAACCTGGGTTTCTTTTTCAAAGACGGCCTTGAAAAATCCGGTGGAATCATAATGAATATTGACACTGCCCGGAGGGACTTGCTTGAAATGGCGGGTAGCCTCTATAATCTGCTCGGCCCCCTCGGCATCAAAAATCCCTTTCGGACTCATGCCGCTGACGATCCCTCCGCCTCCGACGGCAATATTACAATTTTTATGGGCCAGGAGGATGGTGGGGCTGATCCCCTGATATCCCCCGCCGGCCGGATTGGTGCCGTAAATCCCTGCCAGGATCGGGATGCCCAATTTCTCCAGCTCGGCATGGCGGAAAAAGGTGGTGCCGTTTCCCCGGCGGTCGGCATAGACCTCTTGCTGTTCGGTGAGTTTGACCCCGGAACAATTGACCAGCCAGACCAAGGGGACATGGAGCCGTTTGGCCAGGTCGGTTACCCGCAATTGATTTTCAGCCTGCCCGGCAATCCAGGCCCCGGCCATCACCTTGTTATCGAAACCGATCAGGACACACCACTTGCCGCTGATGCGGGCCAAACCGTCGATTACCCCGGTGGTGCCCTCTTCGTTGTCTCGAGGGTTATATAAGGTATGGAGTGGACAAAAGGTCCCCGGATCAACCAGATAATCAATCCGATCCCAGACCGTCATCTCTCCCCGCTGGCGGACCTTTTCCGCCGGGAGCCCGGACTGTTTGACCCGTTCGACCTCCGCTTCCACTTCTTTAAGGACTGCTTCGATCTGAGCCCGATTCTCAACCATCTTGTCCAACTGGGCTTGTTTCAGCGGTTTACCCAGATCGTCCATCTTTTCAAAGTACGATCGCATGAATCATTCCTCCTAAATTTGATGATACTTGATGCTGGATACTGGATACTGGATACAAGATCAAAGGCAAAAATAAATTTCTCTTTTGTTTTCATCCAGGATCGAGTATCGTTTTTTGTTTCTATCCAGTATCAGCTTTCGTTTTTATTTATTCGCTTTCCTGATCCCCAACTGATCCTGTCCGACAATCCACTTACAGATATTGGCCGAGCCTTCGACCATAAAATACGTCGGGGCGTCTCGATAATAGCGGGCCACGGGATACTCGGTGGAATAGCCGTAGGCCCCTAAAATGCGCATGGCATAATTGGAGGCCTTGGTAGCCACTTCACCGGCCATATACTTGGCCATGGCCACTTCCAGATTATTATTCAGATTTCCCTGATCCTTCTGCCAGGCGGCCTTATAGACCATCAGACGGGCGGCCTCGATTTCCACAACCATCTGGGCGACCATATCCTGGTTCATCTGAAAATGGCCGATGGGTTTTCCGAACTGTTCCCGTTCCTGGCAGTATTTGGTGACCACGTCCAGACAGGCCTGGGCGAGCCCCACGCCGCCGGCTGCTGCGGAAAGGCGAGTCTGATTCAAGGAACCAAAAACGATCTTGGCCCCGTCTCCCGGTTTTCCCAGGATGTTTTCCTTGGGGACCCGGGTATCTTCCAGATAGATCTCCCCGGTCGGTGAGGATCGGGAGCCCATTTTGTCTAAATCCGAAGTGGAGATGCCGTTAAAATTTTTCATCTCCACGACAAAGGCCGATAATCCCCGGCTGCCGGCGGCTCGGTCGGTATAAGCATAGTAGATGATCACGTCGGCAATGCTCGCATTGGAGATCCAGGTCTTTGATCCGTTTAACAACCAGTGATCCCCTTTGTCTTCGGCCGTTGATTTCAGGGCCATGACATCGGATCCGGCGTTGGGTTCGGTGATGCCGAAGCCGCCCAGATAATCGGCATTGACCAGATTGGCGACATATTTCTGTTTTAGGGTCTCGTTCCCATACCGGAAGATGGTAAAGGCACAACCCAGGGCCAGCATATTGATCTGCACCCGGAGCGAACTGGAGGCCCGGGCAATCTCTTCAGTCAGGATCATGGCAGCCAGCCAGCCCATGTTGTTTCCGCCATATTCCTCTGGGATAACCGTTCCAAAAAAGCCCAACTCGGCCATGGGTTTAATGACTTCCCGATAGGGAAAGTAATGTCCTTCGTCCCATTTGTCGGCAAAGGGGGCGACCTTCTCGGCGGCAAAATCCCGGGCCATTTCCCGTACCGCCAGGTGTTCTTCTGATAATTCAAAGTTCATATGATTTCTCCTTTTAAAATGCAGATTTAAGCTACTGGAACTTCCATGCAGGGAAAAGGTTATTATTGTAATTCGCTCGCCAACCCATGCAGCAAGCTGCGGAAAATGCGCTCGCTGCTCATGTTCAATCCAAAATAATATTTTTGGAAACCACCATCCGCTGGATCTGGTTGGTCCCGTCAAAGATTTGGACCGCCTTGGCATCCCGCATCATCCTTTCAACAGGCGATCCCTTTAGGTAACCGGCCCCCCCAAAAATCTGAACGGCATCAATCGTTACCTTCATGGCCACATCCGAGGCATAACATTTACACATGGAAACCAGGGCCTCGATATCCCGAAAGGTCCCCTCGTGATAATCAATGATGGCGGCCGTCCGATAGATCAGAGACTTGGCGGCCTCAATGGCCATCTTCATGTCGGCCAACATAAAACGGATGGCCTGGAATGAGGTGATCCTCCGTTTAAACTGGGTCCGGTGTTTGGCAAAGTCCAAGGCCGCTTCATAGGCCCCTTCGGCAATACCCAGGGCCAGAGAGGCCGCCCCCCAGACCCGCATAACATTGGCATGACGGGACAGGACCCGCCACCCTTCCCCCTCCTGGAGAAGCAAATTACCCTTGGGGACCAGGGCGTTCACGAAAACCATTTCCGAAGTCACCGATCCTCCCAATCCCATTTTCCGCTCTTTTTTTCCGAAAGACACCCCCGGGATGTCCCGGGGGACTATCAGGGCACTGATCCCGCCGGTTCGCTTTCCGGGGCCGGTTCGAACAAAGACCAGATAATAGTGGGCATGAGGCCCAAGGGTAATAAAGGACTTGGTCCCGTTCACCCGGTAATAATCCCCCTCCAAAACCGCCTTGGTCTGGAGGGAACCGGCATCGGAACCGTAATTGGGTTCGGTGAGACAAAACCCGCAGAGTTTATCCCCAGAGACCATCTCAGAAAAAAACCGTTCTTTCTGCTCCGGGGTGCCCACCTCCCGAATGGTCCGGATGACGGCATTAGTAGGAAAAACCATCAGGGCCGAGGCCGGAGAGGCCTTGGAGATCTCCTCGATTACTAAGCAGAGCGTCGTGGCATCAGCCTCCAGACCATTATAACCGCTGGGAAGGCTTAGCTTGAACAGACCGGCCTTTATAAAGGCCTCATAAGACCTCTGAGGAAATTCATCCCGGGCATCAATCTCTACGGCCAGGGGGGAAACCTCAGCGGCCACCAAGGCCTGCACCTTTTGCTGAATCTCCCTTTGATCCGGGTTAAGGTGCAGAATCATTTTGTATCAGTCTGCCTTTCTCTCCACAATCAAGGCGATCCCCTGACCGCCCCCGATACACATGGTGGCCAGACCGTATCTCAAGTCCCTTCGTCCCATCTCATAGATGAGTTTAATCAGGATACATCCGCCGGAAGCGGAAACAGGGTGTCCCAGGGCTATGGCCCCGCCATTGACATTGACCTTGTTTAGATCCATTCCCAGCTCTTTGATGCAGGCCACAGACTGGGAGGCAAAGGCCTCATTTAATTCGACCAGATCGATGTCTTCAATGGAGAGACCGGCCTTCTTTAAAGCCAGTTGGGTGGCCGGGATGGGTCCGATGCCCATCAAAGAGGGTTCAACCCCCGCTGAGGCATAGGAGACGATAGTCACCAGGGGTTTCAACCCCAGGGCCCGGGCCTTTTCCTTGGACATAACCATCAGGGCGCAAGCCCCGTCATTCATCCCGCTGGCATTCCCGGCCGTCACCGTCCCATCCTTGACAAAAGCCGACGGGAGTTTAGTCAACATCTCCATGGTCGTTCCAAACCGGGGGTGTTCATCCGTATCAAAGATCAACGGGGCCTTCTTTTTCTGGGGAATCTCCACCGGAACGATCTGCTCCTTAAAGAGGCCTCCCTTGATGGCCGTTTCGGCCTTTTGTTGACTGGCCAAGGCGAAATCGTCCTGTTCCTGTCGGGTTATCCGGTATTTTTTGGCCACATTCTCAGCCGTCTCCCCCATAGTATTTCCGGAGAGGGGATCGAATAAAATTAATTGGTCCATAAGCTGCCCATGTCCGAGACGATAGCCCCAGCGGGCATTTTTAAGCAGGTAGGCTGTCCGGCTCATGGACTCCATGCCTCCGGATACCAGGATGTCGATCTCTCCGGATTTAATAAGCTGGGCCGCCAGCGAGACCGCCTTCAAGCTTCCTCCACAGGCCTTGGAGATGGTAAACTCAGGCACCTCGATAGGGACACCCCCTTTTACCGCCACCACCCGGGCTGAATTGATGGGTAGCTCACCGGTCCGATAGCCGGAAGCAAAAATAACCTCTTCCACTTGAGCCCCCGAAATCCCGCTCCTCTTGATAACCTCTCTTATGACCAGGGCCCCCAGATCCATGTCACTGACATCCTTCAAGGATCCGCCAAACCGCCCGATCGCTGTCCTTACTCCGCTTACGATAACCACCTCACGCATTTACTCCTCCTTTTCCTCTCAGCTTGTTTTCTCCGCAACCGATGGATGATGAAAGGGAATTAATAGTTAAAAATTGGGATATTACCAGCAACTTACCGCAGGAAACCTTCCGGCAATAGGCCTTCATTTTTTATTTCCTGACTCTGCCCGCCTGAAGCAAATTACGGACAATGAACTCGCTGGAAAAGTCCACTGATACTATCAGAAAAACCGGCCTGCTTGTCAATACCTTTTTACCCTTTTCTTTTTATTTGACTTAAGCCGGTCTCCTTTCTTAAGATGGAATCAAGAAATCGTCAGGATCTTTGGGACGGGACCGGGAATTCGCCCCTTGGGCAGGGCAAAAAAGGAAGAGGAAAACGGGATGATGTCTCCACCGGGATCAAAAATAATGTCTTTATCAAAAGCGATCTCCCACTTTGTAAAGCCGGGCCGATCGATTGCCCTGGGAACCTCTTTGGAAGGACTGATTCCTTTTGCCGCCGGACATGAAATTGTTCGTCAGGGAATTCGAGACCTGACCCTCATCGGCCCTATTTCCGACATGCTTTTTGATCAACTCATTGCCGGGGAGTGTGTCTCCAAAATACGGGCCGCCTGGGTGGGAAATGTCAGCACCGGCATGGCCTATCACTTCCGAAGGGCCGTTGAACAAGGTATCCCCCACCCGCTGGAGGTGGAAAATCATTCTAATTTTTCCATGGCCTTGAGTTTGCATGCCGGGGCACTGGATGTCCCCTTTTTACCGGCCCGAACCTTGTTGGGATCGGATATCATCGAGGGAAATCCCCATTTTAAAGTCTCCCCCTGCCCGTTTACCGGTCAAACCTTGCTCCTGGTCCAGGCCATTCGTCCTGATCTGGCCATCATCCATGTCCAGCGATGCGATGCCTTGGGCAATGCCCACCTCTGGGGAAATATGGGGGTCACAGTGGACGCTGCCAAGGCCAGCCGTGAGGTTATGGTCATCGCCGAAGAGATCGTCGATTCCGAGGTGATCCGGAGCGATCCCGGCCGAACGGTTATTCCGGGGTTTATCGTTTCCGCTGTGGTGGAAGAACCCTGGGGGGCCCATCCTTCAGCCGTTCAAGGGTACTACAGCCATGATGATCCGGTTTATGTGGACTATGCCCGGGAAACCAGAACCCTGGAAGGGAGCCGGCAGTGGTTCCAAAAATGGGTCTACGGGGTAAAAACCCGCCAGGACTATCTGGCCCTGATTGATCCAAACCAACTCGACGGGTTAAGGGTAAAACACTCCGCCCCGGCAGCTTTTACCGAGTTTGGATATTGAAATGAAAATCCGATACTCGATACTGGATACTGGATACTGGATACTGGATACTGGAACAATTCACCTTTCAAATTTTCTATGTTTTTAATCCAGTACCCAGGTTCTTCTTGGAATTTAATATGAACAAAGAGATTTATAAAGCCCTTGAAAAAATCGTCGGTTCCCGACACCTCACCGACCGGGAAACCGACCGGAAGTGCTATGCCTATGATGCCACCCAGATTATTGCCCAGCCCGATGGGGTAGTCTTTCCTGGGAGTACCCGGGAGATTGCCCAAATACTAAAACTGGCCAACACCTATTCCTTTCCGGTGGTCCCCCGCGGGGCCGGGTCGGGCATGAGCGGAGGCTCGGTCCCCATCCAGGGGGGATTGGTTTTGGTGTTATTGCGACTGAATCGAATCAAAAAAATCGACCCGAATAATTTAGTTGCCCTGGTTGAACCGGGGGTCATCACCCGTGATCTGCAACAAGCCTGTGAGGCTAAAGGACTTTTCTATCCCCCGGATCCTTCTTCCTCCCATTTTTCCACCCTGGGAGGCAATGCGGCCGAATGTGCCGGCGGAGGGCGGGCCGTAAAATACGGTGTAACCCGGGATTATGTTTTAGGCCTTGAGGTGGTGCTGCCCAGCGGAGAGGTGTTAAAGACCGGGGTCCAGACATCCAAAGGGGTGGTGGGTTATGACCTGACCCGTTTGATGGTCGGTTCCGAAGGGACCCTGGGGATCATTACTGAATTGACCTTAAAATTGATTCCCTTACCGGAGGCCAGACAAACCATCCTGGCCTTTTTCGACCGGATGCTTCTGGCCACCCGCACGGTGGTGGAAATCTTCCGGGAAGGGATCCTCCCTTCCATCCTTGAGTTTATGGATCATTCCTCCATTGTCTGTGTGGAGGAATATCTTCACTTAGGGTTACCCACCCAGGCCCAAGCCTTGTTGTTGATTGAAGTGGACGGCGATCAGGAGGCGGTCGCCCGCCAGGGAGAGACGATCCAGCGGATCTGTCAGCGTATCGGGGCCGAAGGAGTACAGAAGGCCACCACCCCCCAGGAGGCCGAAGGGCTCTGGAAGGCCCGCAGGGCCATTTCACCGGCGCTTTTTCGTCTGCGTCCCAACAAAATCAATGAGGATATCGTTGTCCCCCGGGACAAAATTCCGGAAGCCATCGAACGGTTTCAGGAAATCGGCCGTCGTCATGATTTATTAATTGTCGGGTTTGGTCACGCGGGGGACGGGAACATTCATGTCAATGTCATGTATGACGGAAAAAAACCAGGGGAAAGAGAAAAGGCCCAGGAGGCCGTGGTCGAGGTCTTTGAAACGGTCCTCAAATTAGGAGGCACCCTTTCCGGGGAACATGGAATCGGCTTGACCAAGGCCCCTTTCCTGGCCCTGGAGTTGGACCCGCTGTCCTTGACCCTGATGAAAAAAATCAAACACCTCTTCGATCCCAATCATATCCTGAATCCAGGGAAAATATTTCCTTCCGATTAATCCCACCCGTCGAAAAATCGCTTCGTGAACTGGTTTAGTAATGCCTTTACAACCTTATCATTTTGGACTTTATCCGAAATCCGGTCATTTCAACCTGGATTCGAGCTTTGGCGGGAATGTTCGAATCATGAAGTGAGGGGCATGAGGGCTTAGTGCGAAAATAGGATTTAAATCCCCCGCCACCCCCCTTGTCCAAAGGGGGACTTTAACCCCCCCTTTAATAAAGGGGGGGAGGGGGGATTTTCATGCCTCGTGGTGCCCCACAGGGGCATGAGGGCTTAACATCAAAATAAGCTGTTTTAACGAAATGAAATTT
>JAZDOU010000061.1:0-2019 GCA_043798385.1 Pseudomonadota bacterium | reverse complement strand
CCATCCGGAAATTCGAATTTCCGGATGGAAACACCTGGATTTCGGCCGGTCGATTTTATCGACCTACGCTAAGGTCCCCATTCGGGGATCGGCATGAAACTCTCGCCAGAAACCCTTTTTTAAAGGGTTTCTGGCCATAGAGGATTGCCGGCAGCTGTATGTTCTCATCCGGAAAGACCTTTTCCGGATGAGAACTAATTAGGATTCATGGAGTCCAGGCTTCCGGCTCGGAGAGCCTACAGCTCGGAGAGGGTCAAGGATTCGAGTGAAAAGCGTGGAAATTAAAACTCTTTGGACCAACGATACAAAACGACATTAATTATTGTGCAAAATGTCATTCCGGATTCCGTCCCATAGGGGACTCCACCCCGGAGGGCGAAAGCCGGAATCCAGTGTTAAAGTCCCTGGATGCCGGATCAAGTCCGGCATGACAGTTTAGAGCATGAGTTTTATAGGTTAAACTTATGTCGCTAACTATTATGAGAAAAGAACCAAAATAATAGGAGGTGCGTTATGAGTCTTAAAAAAATGTGGGCAGGAATCTTAGTGAGTCTGTTGGTTGTTTTATGGGCATTGCCCGGACAGGCCCAACAGAGGGGCGTGACCAAGGAGTCCATCAAGCTGGGCTTGATCCTGGTGAAGACCGGACCGGTGGCTGCCTTGGGACTTCCCAACGGCAATGGGATGATCGATTACTTGCATTATCTGAATGATCAGGGTGGGATTAATGGCCGAAAGATCGAAATCATCTGGGAAGACGATCAGTTCGAGGCCCCCAAATCGGTAGCGGCCTTAAAGAAACTCATTACCCGGGATGAGGTCTTGACGGTTCTGACCACCGGAGGTTCTCAGCAAACCATCGCCAACATGAAAAACATCAATGATTATAAGGTCCCCAATATCCCTAATGCCTTGATGAAAGAATTTTATGAACCCTACCAACCTTATATTTTTGCCATGGGCGCCACCTATGAAGCCCAGTATGATTGTATCGTCGATTACATCTTTAACGATCTCAAAGAAAAACACCCCCGAATCGGCGTGATCTATGAAAAGAAAGAATATGGAAAGATCGGTTTGGAGGCCATTAGAAAAAGGGCTAAGGCTTACGGCGTAGATCTGGTTGCCGAACTGGTTCTGCCCACCGGGGCTGTGGATGCCAGCTCTCAGGTCCTTACCCTTCAGGAGAATAAAGTGGATTATGTCATCACCTGCGTGCTTCTGCCGCCGGCGATCACTTTTCTCAAGACGACCCAAAAATACAACTACTGGCCCAAAAAGATCTTCGGTTTCAACTGGGCTACCGACGATATGCTCGTCAAGGCCTGTGGTGAAGCGGCCAAAAACTTCATCGGCGTCAACTTTGTCGGGTCCTGGTTTGACGATTCCCCGGGTCTTAAATTGGTGCGCCAGATTGCCGAAAAATATAAGCGGACCAATATTGGTCTGACCTCCCTGTATATCAATGGGGTAGGGGTATCCATGCTTTTTGCTGAAGGCATCAAACGGGCCGGGAATAATTTGACCCCGGACGGATTGAAAACAGCCCTGGAATCCTTGCACAATTATGATACCGGCGGGGTATTCCCCCCGGTCACCTATTCCAACAAAAATCACGAACCGGTGGAAATGATCAAATTTTTCAAGGCGGATGTGGAAAACAAACGATTGGTTCCCATTACCGATTGGCGGAAACCTAAAAAGATGTAAGGATTCAAGAAAAGGCACCAGGACCAAGGCATAAGGTGAAAGGTGTAAGGAAAAAACCCGGCACCTTGTGCCTTGCACCCTGGCATCCGGCCGATCGGCTATGCCGATCTCTTGGGGAGACTCCCGAAGGGAGTCGGACTGGATGCCCCTTCTTTAGCTCGGCATCCTTGAACCCTTTCACATATATATCGGGAGAAGAGCCGGACAGGTTAGTGGAGCGCAAGGAATGGATTTAACTTTAACCGCAGAACAGAAAAAAATCGTCGAGGCAGCCAAGAAATTTGCCCGAAGCGAATTCCCCAAGGTAGC
>JAZDOU010000059.1:0-4234 GCA_043798385.1 Pseudomonadota bacterium | reverse complement strand
CATCTGGGCGTTTTCGGTTAGCCCGGTGATTTGAATCAGATTCAGGGTCTCCTCTTGGGCCAGCCTTCTGGCAGGGGTAAAAAAGTTAAGGGTCTTTTTTTGCTGAGTTAAAATCGCTTGTCGGATATTCTCATAGGTGGTCAGTTTGGGATAAATATTACTGACCTGAAAGGCACGGGCTATCCCCAGACGGGCAATCTTATAAGGGTGCCAATTGGTAATATTCTTTTCTTTATAGAACACCTGCCCCTTGTCGACGGCATGATATCCTGTTAAGAGGTTAAATAAAGTGCTCTTCCCTGCCCCGTTTGGGCCTATAATGGCAGACATTTCTCCGTTTTGAATCTCAAAGTTAACATTGTTTGTAACCACATGCCCGCCAAAGGCCTTGTACAATTCCTTGACTCTGAGGATAACTCCTTCGGCCATACGCTCTACTTTCTTTCTTGCTAAGATTCGTTCCCTTTGGCCTCAAGTCCCTTGGCCCGTCTACCCTTGGTCTTTTCCTCAACCAACCCAAGAACTCCGCCGGGTATAAACAGGACGACGAAAGTAATGACCAAGCCAATGACCAGAGGCCAGTATTCGGTAAAACCGGTGACAAAGGCCATAAGGAAGGTGTAAATCACCGACCCGAGTATAGGCCCCAAAAAGCCCATCGGACCTCCGATAACGGTCATAAACACCGGGATCCCTGACTGGTGCCAGTTGCAAAGATCAGGAGCAACACTCCGGTTAAAGGGCCCCCATAAGCCGCCGGCCAAACCGGCAAACATCCCGGCAACCACAAAATTGATGAGCATGTATTTTCGGACATGGATACCGATAAAGCGCGTCCGATCGGTGTTATCGCGAATGGCCCGCATGGTATACCCAAAGGGGGATTCACTGATAAACCACATGACCACCAAGGCAGCGGTGACAATAAGGAGGACAAAGTAGTAATAGGCATTGGCCCTAAAAAGTATAGCCGGGGGGGTGATCCCCTGCAGGCCGTTGTCCCCGCCGGTAAAGGAATACCATTGGAATATGATATAGTACATCAGTTGGCCGAAGGCCAGGGTCAGGATGGCGAAGTAGATCCCGGTGAGACGGACACAAAAATATCCAAAGATCAAGGCGCATAGCCCCGCTGTGATAATGGAAGCGACCAGACAGACGGGAAGGGGCATGGAAGCCTTCACCATCAGTAAGCCCGTGGCATATGCCCCCACGCCGAAATAGGCCGCATGGCCAAAACTAAGCTGGCCCATATAGCCAAAGATCATATTGAAACTGACCGCGAAAAGGCCTAACACCAGGATTTCAATAGCCACATGAATCCAGAATTCCCCTACCACCAAGGGAAGGAATAAGACGGCGATAAAAAGCAATCCCAGCCACCAGTATTTCTTCATAGGAGCATCCCTTCCGTATTACGCTTTAGATCCTCATGGGGGTTCCGAATAAACCCCAGGGGCGGATGATCAAGACAAGGGCGGTTACGACAAAAATAAGAACCAGAGCACCTTCCGGCCAAAAGAGAATCGAAAAGGAGTAAATTTCTCCCACAATCAAAGATCCCACCAGGGTGCCCGGCAGACTTCCAAACCCGCCGATGACCACCACACAAAAGGCCTGGACAATGACCGCCATATCCATCCCGAGGGTGATCGAACCCACCGGGGCCTGAACGGCCCCGGCTAAACCGGCTATAAAGATTCCTAAGACAAACACCCCGGTATAGATCCTGGGGATAGGGATCCCCAAGGCACCTACCATTTCCCGGCTGAAGACCGCCGCCCTGACAATATGGCCGTAGCGGGTTTTTTTCATAAACCACCAGAGGCCTATGGCAATAACGGCACCGATAAAGATAACGAAGATGAGGTAGGAATCGAAGGGAACACCAAAGAAAAAAACCGGTCCTTCCACTATGGTAGGTCGAGTAATGATCCGATCCTCCACTCCCCAGAAGAACTTCAATAAATCTCCGATGATCAAAACCAGGGCATAGGTCAGCAGGAGTTGCTCGGGGAGTTCCCGGTTATAAACCCGTCGAATCAAGACTACCTCTATAAACCATCCTATAACAGCCAGAGTCAAAGCCGCCAGCAGGATACTCACCCAAAGCCCAAAGCCATAATTTTGTAACATAAGCCAGAAGGTATGGCAGAAATAGGCCCCAACCAACCATAGGGAGGCATGGGCAAAATTAAGAATATTCATTACCCCGAAAATGAGGGACAGGCCCGAGGCGATAAGAAAAAGCATGGTACCCCGGGCCAAGCCACTCATAAATTGTGACATTAGCAAAGAAATGTCCATTTTTAGGCCTTCTTATTTTTTCTCGTCTTTTCGGGCAGCGATAATTTCGGCTTCAGGACGCCAGGAATCCGGGCCCTTTACCTCAACCAGATCATGGTAGATGGGGAAAGGATATTTAGGATCATCCGCTACCACACCCATATAAGATGAACAGCTCAATTGGTTGTCTATCTGTCGGAAATGGAGCTTGCCCCGGGTGGTACTGATGGTCGCCCCTTTCAGGGCATCCTTTACTTTCTCTGTGTCTATCGTTTTAGCCTTCTCAATCCCCTGCTTCAAGGCATAAACGGCATCATATTCCATGACCGCCCAATCGCTGGGATAACGGTCATATTTGGCCTTAAAGTTTTTGACAAAATCCGCCATCATGGGGACATCCAGATGGGCAAAGAAGGGGGCCCGGCTCAGTCCCACCAGACCGCGGGTAAGGGTTTTGGCCTGGATAATCAACTCAGAGACGCTGATCAATGATCCGGGATAGGGAATTTTATCAAAAAACCCATAGGCCTTGGCCTGTTGCATCCAGGCCACGTTATCCTTGGAGGCCACGGAGCCGATTACGAAATCAGGTTTTTGGGCCATGATGGCCGTAATATAAGAGGTAAACTGGGTTTCTCCCAATGGCGGCCAAAATTCCTTCTTTAACTTCAAATTAGGGGCGGCCTCTTTCAGGAGTTTTACCGTACTTTCCTGGGTGGATCTGCCCCACTCATAGTCCGAGGCGATGGTAACGTAGTCTTTCCAACCTTTCTTTTTAGCCAACAGGGCTACACCTAAAACCACGGCCTTGGCCTGCATGTAGCTATTGGGAACAACCTGGAAAGTATAGGGGCTGAAATTAACCTGGGTGATGTTTTCTGAGTTGCTGATGGCGGCGATATGGAGAACTTTATATTCCTGGCAGACCGGTTTGATGGCCACGGCAACAGCGCTGGAATAGCTCCCCAAGACACATCGAATCTTGTCTCGCAGGATCAGATCCTTGGTCTCTCGGACGCCTACATCCGGCTTGGTCTGAGTGTCCCGGATGAATAGCTTGATCGGATGTTTTCCCAAGAAGCCTCCGTGGGCGTTAATTTCATCGACGGCCAGTTTAATGGCATCTGTGCCATCTTTGCTGTAAAGGGCACCGGTGCCGGTTAGGCCTAAAGCGACTCCGAGATTGTAAGGCTCTGCCGCCAGACATTTGCCCGCAGGAGCCAATCCTCCCAAGAGTACAATGGATAAGATAAAAACCAGGCTTTTTAATTTGAACCGTTTCATCATTAACCCTCCTTTTTAAATCGATATGTTTTAAAATAATTTCTCAAAAATAGATGAGATTTATTATCTTGCCTGACGGATCACCTCCTTATTTTAAATAGACTTTTGGGGTAAGACATCAATCTGAAGGAAGCTATTCAAAATCCCCAAAAAATCTTGTCCAGTTTATTCTAAAAGCCTAACAATAGAAAGTAAAAATTAGCTTTTTTTCTCGGCATAGGTTAACACCATGCCGCCGTCAAAGAGCAGGTCTCCGCCCACCAGATACTTGGCGAAACGGGAGAACCCGAAAAGAAATAGATTGGCCACCTCCACCGGGGTCATCATTTCTTTCACCCGGGAATTGCCCAGCATGACCTCCCGGATCACCTCCTTCGGGCTGATGCCCCGCTGTTCGGCCTGGGCCGGAATCTGTTTTAAGGTCAGGGCGGTTTTAACAAAACCGGTACTGACTGAAAAGGCCCTGATTTTTCCACCTCCCTCTGCGGCCAGGGATTGCGCCAGGGCCCGCAGACCGAACTTGGCAATATTATAAGAGGGTTTATTCAGGGTGCTGACGTGGGCATGAATGGAGGCCATATTTCCGATGGCCCCGGTCCCGTTTTTGCTTTTTTTGATATGGGGCACGACCAGTTTAGAGAGATAAAAAGGGGCCCGCATCATC
>JAZDOU010000041.1:0-14212 GCA_043798385.1 Pseudomonadota bacterium | reverse complement strand
CTACGCGTGTAGCCCTCTCGGAACGAAAACTGCCAACCCCCCAAAAGACAAAAACAATCGCCACCAAAAACAGGGTCACTTTTATGATCCAGGATTGAGCGTGTTTCCGCATGATATTCAGCATGGCTTAAGCCTCTCTTTAGAAAAATAAAGGTCCAAGGTTTACGGTTTACGGTTTACGGTTTACAGTTTACGTGAAAACCGGTATAAGATATCGGATATAAGGCATTTCCTAAACCTTACACCTTGAACCATGAACCATGAACCTTTTTTAGCCTGTGTAAATAAAAAAGGGCCTCACTGTTCATGTCCAGCAAGACCCTTTTCTATTCCCATCAAATAGGGATTATTCCTCTTCCTCCATCTCCTCCATGACCACCCCGTCCCGCTCGAACTGGGCATCCCGTAGGGCGGTGGCCTTTTCGATCTCCTCCTCGTTCCAGGGTTCGATGATCAGCGATTCGGCCAGGAGTTCCCAGAGATACATGGTCTCAATACCTAATTGATATTCCTTGGTCAGGCCCTTCAGAATCTGATCGCGGCAGTTATGGCAGGGGGCCACCACCAGTTCCGCCCCCGTTTCCTGGATCTGTTTGGCCTTGACCCGGCCGTAGAAAATCCGTTCCTTGTCATAAGGCATGGCCCAGGCCCCGCCTCCGGCCCCGCAACAATAGTTGTTCATATCAGCCGGATACATATCGACATAATTATCCACCAGTTGCTGGGTAATCCAGCGGATCTCCGGACCATAGCTCTTGCCCATAGCCATCTGGCTTTTCCGGGTATAATTACAAGGGTCATGGGCCGTGGTCAGTTGAGGGTGTTTAGATTTATCAATTTTTAACTTTCCACTCTGGATATATTCAATCATTAATTCAAAAACATTAACCACCTTGAATTCTTTGAACGCTTCGGGAAACCAATTTTGCAGACCAAGCCTGGTCGCATAGTAGGCGTGGCCTCACTCCGGTAAGAGGAGGGTTTTACATTCCAGCCTCCTGGCATTCTCCAGAACCCGGCCCACCTGTTCCTTCCAGGCCGGATCATCTCCTGAAAACAATCCCCAGTTGACCCCTTCCCAGTTGGTTGAAGAAACGGTCCAGTCTTCATTCATGGCATAAAAGATCTTCCACCAGAATTTCATGTCGTCCGGTTCCCCGAAAGGCTCTTTGGAATTGATGGTGGTAATGACATTGGCCCCTTTTTTGTCTACCGGCACATAGAATCCCGGGCAGCCATCGGCGGCCAGTTCCTGGCCCAAGTCTGCCAACAGGCTGAGGAAATCATCCCGGGGTATCCCGAGATTATTCCCCCGCTGGAGATTCATCATGGTCCCTTTATGGATCGGGCCGGGGACCTTGTCGCGGTCCCTCAAGGTCCGGGCCTTGCGGAGGGTCTTCAGCAAGTTAACCCCCATGGGGCACTGGTTCTCGCAGCGACCGCAGAGGGTACAGATCCAGGGAAAACGGGAATTGATCAATTCATCATCCAGACCCAGGGCGGCCATGCGGATGGCCTTTCTGGGATCAAAGCCGTCGACTCCGGTCACCGGGCAGCCACCGGCACAGGTGCCGCAGGTGAAGCAGACATCGGCCATCTTGGCATCTACCGCCAGTTTCCGATTCTTTTTGTTAACTTTCAAAGGTTCGGCCATAGATTCACTCCTTTTCAATTCAATGATCTTTAATCTATTATAATCTATTCTAACTCGCCGAGGCAAGCATTAATATTCCTTTGGCAGGGTGTTCAGCTTGGCCAGGGTGAACACCGGACCGTCTTTACAGACAAATTCCGGTCCCACGCTGCACCGGCCGCACAGCCCGATACCGCACTTCATGCGGTTTTCCAGGCTCATGATAATTCTCTCCGCGGGAAAGCCCAGTTTTTCCAAAACCGGCTGGGTAAATTTAATCATGATCGGAGGGCCGCATACCAGGGCAAAGGCATCCTGGGCCTGAGGGGCCTTCTTTTCGGTGATTGCCGGCACAAATCCGATATTATATTTCCAGTCCGGGTCGTCGGTTCCATCAACCGTTATATGGACCTTGATATCGTCGCGGGCCTCCCAGGCGGCCAACTCGTCCTTATAAAGCAGCATCCCCGGGCTCCGAGCCCCATAAATAACTGAAATATCTTGAAAACGTCTTCGGTTGGCCGGGTCCAGTAAATAGACGATGGTCGACCGTAAGGTCGTAAAGGCAAATCCGCCGGCTACGATAACAATATTCTTGCCTTCCATCTGATCCAAGGGGTACCAGTTTCCTAAAGGACCCCGCACCCCCATGATCTCCCCTTCTCTCATATTATGTAAGAAAGTGGTCACCAACCCCGTTTTGTTGACGGTAAACAGGAGGAAGCCTTTTTCAGTCGGTGAGGAGGCAATTCCGATGGGAATTTCCCCTTGGCCGGCGATGGAAAGCTCGGCAAACTGCCCGGGATGGTAGGCGAAGGCTATTTCGTCTTCCGGGTTAAGGAAGACAAATTTGTAGGTTTTTAAATTGCGGTCTTCGGTTTCGGTAATGATCCGGTCTATACGAACCGGATAGGGTAGATACGGATTTCCCACCAAAACACCCCCTCTAATTGGCCTTAAAATCGTTCATCAGTTGACAGACGCGACGAATATCGATATTAACCGGACAAAATTGGACACATCTGCCGCACCCTACGCAGGCCACGCCGTTTTCATATTTATCGACATAATATTTAAGCTTATGCATAAAACGCTGCCGCACCCTTTGGATCTTTTCTCCTCTCGGATTATGGCCCGAGCCGTGCAGGGTAAACAAAGGGACCATACAGGAATCCCAGTTGCGCATCCGAATCCCCCGGGTCCCCTTAACCTCATCCTGGATATCAAAGCACCAACAGGTGGGACATAAATAGGTACAGGTCCCGCAATTGATACAGGCAAATTGAACCTCATCCCAAAAGGGGGCGTTGAACAAGGGCAAGAGTGCTTGATCTTTCAAGTGATCGGTGGCCACCCGGGTGGAGATCTCCTCCCGGGCCTGGTTTTGGACCTGGGCGGCTGTTTTTAGATCTTCCTCGGAACAGGCTTTTCCCGACGCCGTCTTTAGGAGTCCCTCCCCTTTTTCGTTACAGGCCTGAATAAGAAAATCAGAACCCAGGTCGGTCAGCAGGAGATCCAGTCCGGCCCGATCAAAAGGCCCGCCACCCACTGAAGTACAAAAACACGTCGAGCAGGGTTTGCTGCAACCCAGGCCCATAAGCGTCAAACGCTCCCGGCCTTGTTTCCACCAGGGATCGACAACATCAGGGGTGACAAAATTGATCTGCACCAGATTGTAGGCCCGGGCATCACAGGGCCGAATCCCCACCAGGAGGCGAGGGCCCGCCTCCCTCGGTATCTCTTTTAGAATATGGGCCTCCGGATCTTCAGGATTCAGGCTGAACTGAAACATCCCTTCCGAAAAAGGCTGTACCAGCCCTTTAGGAGAAAGACGGCTGTTTTGGAAGGAAAGATCCGGGCTGGTTCCCCCGGCCAGAGGAGCGAAGTCGACCTGATCCCCCCGGACCACCGGCCCAAACAACTCGAAGGATTGTCCCAGCTCCTTCAACCAGTCGTTAAATTCGCTTTTCGTAACTATTTTTTCGATCATAAGTGATCCTTACTCTACTATTTCGGATTTCAGATTTCGGATTTCGGAATTAAAACTTAACAGAACCCAAACTCCGAAAAACAATCTCCTCGCCAGAAGTTATTTTATAAAATTTTCCGGATCATCCGGCCTATAGACATCCAGCGGAGGTCTCCCCTCTAAAACCATCCCGGCCTCAAAATGGTAAAGGTCCCAGACATCTTTCTCCAATTTTTTGGTGAACTGCCGGACCTTGATCCCCACCGGACAGGCCCGCTCACAGGCCCCGCAGTCGGTACACCGTCCGGCGCAATGAAAGGCCCTCAGAAAATGAAAGGTCCGCACATCAGTGGGATCCAGACTCTTGCCTACCCATTGGGGTCTGGATTCATCGACAAAACAGGTCGGGCAATAGCACAGGGGACAGGCATTTCGGCAGGCGTAACAACGGATACAGGGACGGACCAATTCTTCGAAATACTCCCAGCGGGCCTGCGGATCCATGGATTCCACGGTCCGGACGTCTTCGTTACGTTCTATTCCCTCTTGCTCAATCACTAACTCCCCGACCAGTTCATCATAGAGAACCGGATTGCGATGGATACAGATGGCACAATTGTCCTGCAGGAGATCGGTCTTCTTGAAGGCCTCTTTAAAATCTCTTCCTTCGGCAACGACCTGATCGCCCTCTTCCCGGACCAAAAGCGGTTCTTTGTCCCCCAGTTTGGCCCAGACCTTTCGACGGTCCAGCATACCCTGACAGGGAACACCGATGATGAAGAGCTGTTCCCTCTGGATCTGTCCCTCCTGGAGATGAATGACAATATTCCGGGAATCACACCCTTTGGCCACAATTGCCAACCGTTCCTTCCTTTTGGGCAGATAATTGGCCAGATTAACCCCACAGAACGAATCCCAGGTGAGTTGGTCGGCCTGATCAACCTGTCGGAACAGGAAGGGTTCATTCATCATGGGAATCGTGCCCCGACGATAGCCGATCACCCCGTCTACCTTCTTATCACTTAAAAGCCTTTTGGCAATTTCTTGGATCTTTTTTGTGTATTCCACCATCTAAGCCACCTCAGGCATACGCTTGATGAAATGTTGGGCCGGCCCCAGGGCCTTAACCGCCGCGGTCACTTCGGTAACCACCTGTTGGAATTTTGTGGCTTCGGCCGAGGAAACCCATGAAAAGTGGAGCCGTCCGGGTTCAATGCCCATGTGTTCCAGGAGACCTTTCAGAAGGGCGAATTTACGGCGGGCATAATAATTTCCGGAAATATAATGGCAATCTCCCGGATGACAGCCGGAGATCCAGACCCCATCGGCCCCTCGACGAAAGGAGGCCAAAATAAACTTGGGATCCAGCCTTCCGGAACAGGGGATACGGACCACCCGGATATTGGGTGGGTATTGTAAGCGACTTACCCCGGCCAGATCGGCCCCCCCGTAACTGCACCAGTTACACAAAAAAGTTATAATTTTGGGTTCAAATGGTTCATTCATATAAAACCTCGTTGTGAGTTTCAAGTTTCAAGTAACAAGTTTCAAGTTAAACACTTCTTCCAAACCAACTCGTCACTCTTCACTCGTTACTCGTCACTGTTGTTAAGCCGCCTCGATCATGGCAAAGATTTGTCCCTGATCGAAGCCCTTGAGACTGATGGCCCCTGATCGGCAGGAAGCCACACATAGACCGCATCCTTTGCAGGTGACGGCGTTAATCTCAGCCTTGGCGGTTCTCTCATTCCACCCCGGAGCCGAATAGGGACAAATGGCCAGGCAAACGCCGCATTGGCTGCACAAACTGGGATTAGTCTGGGCCACTGTGCCGCTTATCCGTATCGTCAATCCGGCCAACAGGGTAATAGCCCGGGCCACCGCCGCCTGGGCCTGGGCGATGGACTCTTCTATGGGTTTCGGGTAGTGGGCCAGACCGCACAAAAAGACCCCGTCCGTCGCGAAATCGACCGGTCTTAATTTGGCATGGGCCTCTACAAAAAAACCGTCTTCATTTAAGGGTACTTTAAACACCTGGGCCAGTTCGTGGTCTTTGGTCGATATAATCGCTCCGGCCAAGGTTAACAGGTCAACCTGGATGTGAATCTCCTGACCCAGGGCCTGGTCCTTGACCTTGACAATCAGTCTGTTGTCACCTTTCTCGACAGTCGGTTTTTCATCGGCAGAATAGCGGATAAAAAAGACCCCGGCCTGACGGGCCTCCTTATACAAATCCTCTCGCTTACCGAAGGTCCTTAAATCACGATAGAGGATATAAACGTCCCGCTCGGGATCGGCGGCCTTCAGCTTAAGGGCTGAATGAACCGAATGGGTACAGCAGACCTTGCTGCAATAGGGCCTTTCCGAATCCCGGGAGCCGACACACTGGATAAAAGCCACGGATTGAGCCTTTTCCAATAAGGGATCTCTTTGGGCCATTCGTTGATCAAAATCAAGATGCGTCAAAACCCGGGGATCCTGACCATAGAGATATTCACTCGGTTTCAACTCTTGGGCACCGGAAGCAATAATGACCACGCCGTGTTCCAGTTCTGTCTGCGTTGAAGGCTCCCCTGTCCGGGACAAACGGGTTTTAAATTGCCCCACAAACCCTTCTCCTCCCACGACCTGGTGTCCCAAATAGACCTTGATGCGCGGGTGTTCTTCAATCAGGCGTACCAAATCCTTTAGATAGGCCTGGATGTCTTCGCCCCGCCAGGTGGTATTCAGCCTCAAGGCCTGGCCGCCTAACTGGTCTGACTTTTCCACCAGGTAGACCTGATATCCCTGTTCGGCCATTTCCAGGGCAGCGGTCATGCCGGCCACCCCGCCGCCGACGACCAGTCCTGCCTGGGCCACGGCGACTTCGGTATCCTGCAAGGGTTCCAACAGGGCCGACTTGGCGATGGCCATGCGAACCAGATCCTTGGCCTTGACTGTGGCGGCATCGGGGTCATTGGCATGGACCCAGGAATTATGGTTGCGGATATTGGCCATTTCAAAAAGATATTTATTTAACCCCCCCTCGATCAGGGTCTCTTGAAACAGGGGCTCGTGGGTTCGGGGTGTACAGGCCGCTACCACGATCCGGTTTAACCGCTGGTCCCGGATGACCTCCTTCATCTTGTCCTGGGTATCCTGAGAACAAGTGAAGAGGTTTTCTACCACATATTCCACATAGGGCAAGGTCTTGGCATACTCGACCACCTCGGGGACCCGGACCACCCCGGCAATATTGATCCCGCAGTCACAGACAAAGACCCCGATCCTGGGTCGTTCTCCGGCTACGACCCGGATCTTGGGGAGATGCTTTTCCTTAACCTGGGTGTTCCGAACAGTGGAGAGGTTGCGGGTAGCCGCACAGGCCGCGGCACTGGCCTCCACGACCGACTGGGGGATGTCCTTGGGGCCGGAAATGACCCCGCAGCCATAAATGCCGGGAACGGAAGTGGCCACCGGGGTAAAGCTGCTGCTGTCGATAAAATTATAATGGTCCAGGGCCAGACCCAATTTTTTGCTTTGCTCCACCGTCCCCTGGGATATCTCTAAGCCAATGGAAAGGACGACCAGATCAAAATCCTCCTTGATCACCTCACCCTTCTCGGTGACATAGGTGATGCGCAGGTCATCAGTCCCAAAAATGGGATCAATCGTCTGGATACGGGAACGGACGAATTGTATCCCCTGGTCCTTGGCCTTATTGTAATAGCGTTCAAAATCCTTTCCGTAGGAGCGGATATCCATATAAAAGACCTTACAATCCAGCCCGTTTTTGCTGTGCTCCTTGGCAATGATGGATTCCTTGATGGCGTACATGCAGCAGACGGCCGAACAATAACCGTGATCGCAATGATTGACATTCCGGGAACCGATACACTGCAGCCAGGCTATCTTTTTGGGCTCCTTATGGTCCGAAGGGCGCACCAGATGCCCCATGAAAGGACCCGAGGCCGAAAGAATCCGTTCCAGCTCCATGGCCGTGATCACATTGGGCATTTTTGAATAGGCATACGGTTCATACAAGGTGGGGTCGTAACATTGAAATCCGGCCGCCAGGATAATGGACCCGACGTGCAGGCTCAGGTCTTGGGGTTTGTCCTGAAAATTTACGGCCTGGGAGGGGCAGAATTTTTCGCAGGCCCGGCATTTTCCTTTGGTGAAATAGATGCAGTTTTCTTCATCGATGACATATTTCAGGGGAACGGCCTGGGCGTATTTGACGTAAGCCGCCTTGCGCATCCCAAGGCCCTCATTATAGGTGTCCTTGACTTTTTTAGGACATTTTTCGGCGCAGAGTCCACAGGCGATGCACTTATTCATATCGATGTAGCGGGGTTTCTGATGAACCTGAATCTCAAAATTTCCCTCTTCCCCGGCGATAGAAGTAACCTCTGACATAGTCAGTAATTCTATGTTGATGTGTCGGCCGACCTCGACCAACTTGGGCGAGATAATTCACATGGCACAGTCATTGGTCGGGAAGGTTTTATCCAGTTGAGCCATCCCACCTCCGATAGAGGGGGATTTTTCAACCAGATAGACATAATAACCCGAATTGGCCAGATCGAGGGCGGCCTGCATCCCGGCAATCCCTCCACCGATAACCATCACTGCGCCAATTTTATCGCCCTTGGATTTTAATTTTTCTGCAGCCATAAGAACTCCTGTTTTTCGCCAATAGTGTGTTGAAGTGAACCTTGATGGTCTCGTAAAAAGTCGCTCTGGTCGTCACCCCGGCGAAGGCCGGGGTCCAGACGTCGTCCCGGCGAAGGCCGGGAACCAGTTCCTTTATCCTGGATTCCGGCTTTCGCCGGAATGACGGAAAAGACCAAATTTTGACTTTTTACGAGACCATCAACCTTATTCAGTCCCGACTTCCGCTCTCAATGATGACCTGATCGTTTTCTCCCAGTTCTTTAAAATAGACATTAACCCGTTCCCGGGCCTTGGTTTCTATCTGGATACCGAAATAATCGGCGCAGACCGGCAATTCCCGACCCCCGCGGTCTACTAAAACAGCCAGGGCAATACGGTGAGGTCTTCCAAAATCAATCAAGGCATCCAAGGCAGCCCGAACCGTACGGCCGGTATAGAGGACATCATCCACCAGGATAATAATTTTTTTATTCAGGCAGACCGGTACTTCGGTCTTCCCGACAATCGGCTTATGGTTAATCCTGGTCCAGTCATCCCGGTATAACGTGATATCCAGAGCCCCGGTCGGTACAGTTAGCCCTCTTTTGGTCCTGATCAGCTCCTGGAAACGATGGGCTAAAAAAGCCCCTCCGGTCCGGATACCAATCAACACCAAACGCTCCGTTTCCGGATAATCGAGCAGTATTTTGGCCACCATCTGATCCAGGGCCTCCCGGATCCCTTCGGCAGTCAGCGCGGTTTTTTTCTTGCTCCCCTTCATCCTGGTCACCACTTAGTAACTAAAGAATAAAATTCTACGCAAAATGGATAGAATTTATTAAAGAACACGCCCTGGACCCGGACCAATTGAGGTATTTTCAACCTGGTTTATATATCCACCTCTTGGTTCCGGCTGGTCCGGGTTGGGTTGATTAAAATGTAATTTTTATCACAAGGCCTTAAATAACGTCAAGCAAAATAGTGAGGGTTTTCTTTTAATTTCTTGACGATCTATGAATAAAACTTTACAATTAACTCCTTTGGCCGGCAATCGAAATCAACTGATTTAATCAAAAAAATTTAGGGGCTTACGCAAAAAAATGGCTTACCAAGATATCGACTTTGAAACCGACAAGATAATCGGAGAACCGTTTAAAGAACTCACCCTCCCCCCTATCCTGCCCCTTATTCCCGTTAGGGATGTAGTGGTTTTTACCAACATGATATTGCCCTTGCAGGTCGGGAGAGAGGGCTCCCTTCTGGCCGTGGAAAAAGCCGTCGCCCAGGAACGTCTGGTCTTTCTGATCGCCCAAAAAGATCCTCTGACCGAAGATCCCAAACCCGAAGACCTTTATTCCATAGGCACAGTGGCCATCATCTTGAGGACCCTGAAAATTATGGACGGAAGTATCAAAATCCTGGTCCAGGGTATCTCCAGGGCCAGGATACTGGAATACCTGGACCAGCGCCCCTTTATTCAGGTCCGCCTCGAAACCTTATCCGATCAGGCTACCGAGATTAATCAGGTTGAGATGGAAGCCCTGATGCGTAACGTCCGGGAGCAGAGTGAGAAGATCCTTTCCTTAAAAGGGATGCTCTCAGCCGATGTGATCGCCATTTTGAACAGTATTGAAGAACCGGAGCAGTTAGCCGACTTGGTGGCCTCAAACTTAAAACTGAAGATAGAGGCCTCCCAGGAGATTTTGGAATTGTCCAATCCCCTGGCCCGGCTTCAACGGGTCAATGAACATCTGGCCAAGGAACTGGAGGTTTCTACCGTCCAGGCCCGCATTCAATCCGAGGCCAAGGAAGAGATGGGTAAGGGCCAGCGGGAATATTACCTCCGGGAACAGCTTCGGGCTATTCGTCGGGAACTGGGCGAATACGAAGAAAAAAATGCTGAAATAAAGGAGTATAAAACCAAATTAAAACAGATGCAAATGCCTAAAGAGGCCAAGGAAGAGGCCTTGAAGCAGGTCTCCCGCCTGGAACTGATGCACCCCGATTCAGCCGAGACGTCTATCATCCGGACCTATCTGGACTGGATAGTTTCCCTGCCTTGGGACAAAAAGACCCGCGATAAAATCAAAGTCAAAGAGGCCCAAAAGATCCTGGATCAGGATCACTATGATTTAAAAAAAGTCAAAGAACGAATTTTGGAATTTTTGAGTGTCCGGAAATTGAATCCCAAGATGAAAGGCCCCATCTTGTGCTTTGTCGGGCCTCCGGGGGTAGGCAAAACTTCTTTGGGAAGGTCCATTGCCCGGGCCATGGGACGAAAATTTATCCGCATCTCTTTGGGAGGGGTCCGTGATGAAGCCGAGATTCGCGGACATCGCCGAACCTACATCGGGGCCTTGCCGGGCAGGATCCTCCAGGGACTCAAACAGGTGGGCAGTAACAACCCGGTGTTCATGATGGATGAGGTGGACAAAATCGGTTCGGACTTCCGGGGAAATCCCGCCGCCGCCTTACTGGAGGTTTTGGATCCCGAGCAAAACTTTTCCTTCAGTGATCACTATTTGAATATCCCCTTCGACCTGTCAGCGGTCCTGTTTATCACCACCGCCAATTCCACCGACCCGATCCCCTCGGCCCTCAAGGATCGGATGGAAATTATTGAATTGTCCGGTTATACCGATGAAGAAAAATTGAATATCGCCCAATCCTATCTCCTGCCCCGGCAACTGCAAGCCAACGGCCTCCGGCCGGGTCAATTAAAAATCAGCTCGGAAACCATCCTAGCGGTTATTAACGAATATACCGATGAAGCCGGCCTTCGAAATCTGGAAAAAGAATTGGGCTCTATCTGCCGCAAGATCGCTCGACGCCTGGCCGAAGGTGAAAAGGGACCTTTCGCCGTTTTCAGAAAAAACCTGCCTCGCTTTCTGGGGGCCCCGCCCTATCTTCCCGATGAAATCCGTCAGCAGAATGAAGTGGGGGTGGCCACAGGACTGGCCTGGACCCAAACCGGGGGAGAAGTCCTCTACATAGAAACCATGACTATGAAAGGAAAAGGGAACTTTATCTTGACCGGCCAATTGGGCGAAGTGATGAAGGAATCGGCCCAAGCCGCTTTGAGTTATGCCCGCTCCCGCTCCGAGAGGCTCCACCTGAAAGATAATTTTTATGAATACCTGGATATCCACATCCATATCCCGGCCGGGGCCATCCCTAAAGACGGCCCTTCGGCCGGCGTGACCTTGGTGACCTCTTTGATTTCCGCCTTGACCAAGACCCCGATCAACAAAGACATCGCCATGACCGGAGAAATCACCCTCCGGGGCAAGGTCCTGCCCATAGGGGGCCTGAAGGAAAAAACCCTGGCGGCCATCCGGGCCAAGATAAAGACCCTGATCATCCCGGATCAGAACAAAAGGGATTTGATGGAGATCCCCTTGTCGGTTCGCCGCCGCATTCAGATCGTTCTGGTAAAGGATATTGATGAAGTGATTGACCTGGCCCTGCTGGTTCCCAAAAATAAAATTAAAAAACTGCTCATTGGCAGGAAGAGTGCTTAACGTTTAAGGTGTATTCATGAAGATTGCCTATTTCGATTGTTTTTCCGGCATCAGCGGCGACATGATCCTGGGGGCCTTTTTAGATCTCGGGCTTCCCCAGAAACTCCTGCGCCAATCCTTGAGCCGACTCCCCCTGCCCGAACTCCGCTTGATCGTTAAGCGGGAAGACCGTCAGGGGATAACCGGGTTTGCCCTGCGGGTTCAAGGGAAAAATAAAGAGGGGATTGCCCGGACCTACCAATCCATCCGACAGCTCATCCAAAAAAGCACCCTTTCTTCGGGTATCAAGGACAACAGCCTGGCGATCCTGAAACGGTTGGCTGAAGTGGAAGGCAAAATCCATGGGATTGAATTGGAGAAGGTCCATTTCCATGAAATCGGGGCCCTGGATACGGTGGTCGATATCGTCGGGGCGGCCCTGGCTTATCAATATTTTCAGATAGAGGAGGTCACCTCCTCGCCCCTGCCCCTGGGGCAAGGATGGATCCAAAGCGGCCACGGTCCCCTGCCCCTCCCGGCCCCGGCCACCCTGGCCCTATTGAGAGGGGCGGCGGTGATCCCCTCGGACCTTGACATCGAATTGGTCACCCCCACCGGGGCGGCTGTCTTAACCCACTATGCCGGGTCTTTCGGACCCCCTCCGGCTATGGTCCTAAAAGGAGTGGGCTACGGCTTGGGACAGACCCGCCTGCCTGATCGTCCCAATGCCCTGCGGATCTGGCTGGGAGAAAAGTCCCTTGACCTGAAAAACGAAAAACTGGTTGTCCTGGAGACCAATATCGATGATATGAACCCCCAATGGTATGATCATTTAATGGAGCACCTCTTGGAATCCGGGGCACTGGATTGCCTTTTGATCCCCTGTCAGATGAAGAAAAACCGTCCCGCAGTCCTGCTGCAGGTCTTATCCAAACCGGAAACCCAGGCCCGCTTGCGGGAGATCCTTTTGCAGGAAACAACCACCCTGGGCATTCGTTCCTATCAAGTGGATCGCCATTCTTTACCCCGGACCATCCAATCCGTCAAAACCCCTTGGGGACCTGTCCGGATCAAGAAAATCACCCGGCCGGGCCAGGACCATGACTGGGAAGAAGATTTTTCCATAGAATATGACGACCTGAAAAAATTGGCTGAAAAGGAGAAGGGAAGTTTAAGGGAATTGGATGCCAGGGTCCGCACCTGGCTGGTTAAGAAAAAAACACCTTAAGAAAAATTTATTAACCGTCTGATAATAGATATTACTCTACACAGGCAGGTGGGGCAGTATTACAATGAGACGGTTAATAGGTGCCCCTCCCTTACGATCAATCCGGTTCTTCCCGGGCCATCCAGGCCTTCAGATCGGCCAGGGCCCTCTCGGCATAATGCTTTCCGCGAAAGGGACGAGGAACCCTCTTGGCTAAGGGAGGGAAAATCCCAAAGTTGATATTCATGGGCTGAAATTGGTTTTTCGGCTTTTGGCTCACATGGGCCGCCAGGGCCCCCAAGGCCGTAGTCGCCGGAGGGATGAGCACAGGTTTATTCTGCAAAAAGCGGCCGGCACTCATCCCGGCCAGGATTCCCATGGCCGAAGATTCAACATAGCCTTCCACTCCGGTGATCTGACCGGCCAGAAAAATCCCGGGGTTGTTTTTTAATTGCAGGGTAGGCCGGAGCACCTCAGGACCATTGACAAAGGTATTGCGATGGATGCTACCCAAACGGGCGAAGACCGCCTTTTCCAACCCGGGAATCAGACCAAAGACCCGTTCCTGTTCCCCCCATTTCAGTTTGGTCTGAAAACCGACCATATTGAATAGGGTTCCCTCGGTATTATCCTGACGAAGCTGCACCACGGCATAAGGGATTTGTCCCGTCTTGGGATCGGGCAACCCAACCGGTTTCATGGGCCCGAATCGCAAAGTGTCCCTGCCCCGCTGGGCCATTATTTCGATTGGCAGGCAGCCTTCAAAATAACGCCCCTCTTCAAAAGGATGAAGCGGCACCTGTTCGGCCTGAAGCATCTGTTCCAGAAATCGAGCATATTCACCTTCATTCAGGGGACAATTGATATAGTCCGCCCCGCCGTGTCCGTACCGGGAACCTCGGTAGACCTTGTCCATATCAATAGAATCCAGATAGACAATCGGGGCGATGGCGTCGTAAAAGTGCAACTGACTTGAACCCAATATTCGTCCCAGGTCCTGAGCCAATTCATCGGTGGTCAAAGGGCCGGTGGCCAGGATCAGCGGACTTTGATCGGGAAGGGAGAAGACCTCTTGGGCAATAACCTCGATCAGGGGATGGGCCGAAATTTTCTCAGTCACCGTGCGAGCAAATCCCTCCCGGTCCACGGAGAGCGATTTTCCGGCCGGTACCTGATGGCGCTGGGCTGATTCCAAAACCAGGGAGCCCAGGAGGCGCATTTCTTCCTTGAGCAATCCAACCGCACTATCCGGATCCTGGGAACGCAGG
>JAZDOU010000026.1:0-2405 GCA_043798385.1 Pseudomonadota bacterium | reverse complement strand
TTCTTTCTGGGCCATCAGCAGTTTTCTGATTTTCTTGCCAATGGCTTTCCTTAAGATGTCAGCCTCGGCCAGAGTGAATCCTGCCAGCTGCTGGGCGATCTGCAGTATTTGCTCCTGGTAAACGGGGATGCCGTAGGTTTTTCCCAGAATCGGTTCAAGCTTCGGATGGAAGTATTCAACCTTCATCTTTTTATGCTTTCTGGCGATGTAGTCCGGAATCAGCTGCATGGGGCCCGGCCTGTAAAGGGCGACCATGGCAATGATGTCTTCAAACTCGCTGGGCTTTAACTGCTTCAAATATCTCTGCATGCCGGCGGATTCCAAGTGGAAGACTCCGATAGTTTCCCCTTTTTGGAGAAGCCTGAAAGTTTTTTTGTCGCCTGCCGGGAGTTTTTCAATGTCAACGTTGAATCCCTGAACTTTGTAGATGCGGGCCAAAGTTTCTTCAATAATGGTCAGGTTTTTCAGCCCCAGAAAGTCCATTTTCAAAAGGCCGAGGTCTTCGATCGAGTGCATTTCATACTGGGTGACGATGGTATTTTCGTCCTGGGTCGGGTGCTGAAGAGGAACGATGTCGTCCAGGGAAGTGTCTGAAATCACCACTCCGCAGGCATGGGTGGAAGCGTGTCTAGCCACCCCTTCAAGTTTTTTCGCAAAGTCGATCAGTTTTTTGGCCTGGGGGTCGGATTCGTATAAATCCCTGAATTCAGAAACGTTTTTCATAGTTTGCTCCAGAGTCATGCCGAAGGGAATCATCTTGGCCAGTCTGTCGCAATAACTATATGTATATGCCAAAGCCCTGCCAACGTCCCTAATAACGGCTCTGGCTGCCATGGTGCCGAAGGTGATGATCTGAGCTACTCTGTCTCTGCCGTATTTTTGGGCGACATACTGGATAACTTCGTCCCTTCTCCTGTCCGTAAAATCAAGGTCGATATCCGGCAAAGAAATTCTGTCAGGATTCAAGAATCTTTCGAAAAGCAGATCATACTTTAAAGGGTCAACATTGGTAATATTCAAAATGTAGGCCACCAGCGAACCTCCGGCTGACCCACGTCCGGGCCCTACCACGATTCGGTTGCTCTTGGCCCAGTTCACGAAGTCCTGGACTATTAAAAAGTAGGATGCATATCCTGTTTGTTTGATTATAGAAAGCTCATAATTTAACCTGTCTGAAACTTCTTTTGCCGGTTTCTCCCCGAACTTATTCTTTACCCCCTGCCAGCAAAGGTCCTCCAGATATTCATTGGGACCCTTGCCATTGGGGACGGGGAAGGTAGGCAGCTTGACCTTGCCCAGTTCAAAATTAAAATTGCAGGATTCAGCTATCTTTTGGGTGTTTTCGATGGCTTCCGGTATTGCCTTGAAGTCTTCTATCATTTGTTCCTGATTTCTCATTGAGAAGTCATCCGCCTTTAAGGTCAGTCTTTCTGGATCATTGGGATCAGAGCCCGTGTTTATTAACATTAAAATGTCCTGGGCTTCGGCGTCTTCGGGTTTCAGGTAGTGGATGTCGTTGGTGGCTACCAGTGGGATTTTATGTTTTTTGGCAATTTCAATAATGGCCTTGTTTGCCTTTACCTGGTCAGGGGAATGGGAGTGATGCTGAATTTCCAGATAGAAGTTTTCTTTGCCCAATATCTCCTGATATTTTAAAGCCGTCTTCTCGGCCTCCGCCGTTTTATTGCGTAAAATCATAGTCGGGACTTTTCCTGCTAGGCAAGCTGAAAGCCCGATCAGGCCTTTTGAATGTTTTGCCAATAGTTCTTCGTCAATCCTCGGCTTATAATAAAAGCCCTCTAAATGGGCTTTGGTTAAAAGTTTGACTAAGTTTTTGTATCCCTCAGCGTTCTTTGCCAGTAAAACCAGATGGTATCTTTGGTCGTCGATATTCGGCCTTTCCTGAAGCATACTTTCGTAGGCCATATACATTTCACATCCAATTATGGGCTTAATTCCTCTTTCCTTTGCTTTCTTATAAAACTCAACCGCACCGTAAATGCTGCCGTGGTCTGTTAGGGCCAGGGAATCCATCCCCAGTTCCTTGGCGTAATCCAAAAGGCCGTCAATCTTGGGTAGGCCATCCAGTAGAGAATAGTGGCTGTGGACGTGTAAATGAGTAAACTTCATATTATAATAGTATAATATGGTTTACTCGCTTCTTCAAGTGGAGAGAAATTTATGGAAAAGGGGATATAAGAGAGTGGCTTGTCTGGACGAGGCGGGCCGGGGTCCTTTGGCCGGTCCCGTAATCGCCTGTGCCGTTTGTCTCGACCGGGGTTTGGTACGCCTCAAGCCTGGTTTGGGACAAATTAAGGACTCAAAGAAACTTTCCGCAAAGAAGAGAGAAGAATTTTACAATATTCTGGCAAAACATCCCGGTATTGAGTGGGGGATTGGCAGGG
>JAZDOU010000002.1:0-17971 GCA_043798385.1 Pseudomonadota bacterium | reverse complement strand
GAGGCTTTTTTAAAAGCCATCCGCCAGGGGAAAGACTTTCAACAATTGGCCAAAGAAAAGAATCGAAAAGTGGAAGAAACAGGTTTTTTCTCCCGGGTTAAAGGTCTTCCAACCTGGGCCACAACCCCTGAAATTCAAGGGGTTCTTTATTCTATAGGGCCTTCCAATCCGTTATCCGAAAAACCCTTCAAATTGGGTGCAGATTATGGAATTGCTGTCTTTAAAGAATCCAGACGGGCCTCTTTGGAAGATTTTAATAAGGATCAAGAACGATTTTCCCGAGCCCTTCAACAACAAAAACAATCCGCACTTCTGGAACAATGGAGCACCCTCCTGCGGGAAAAGGCTAAAGTGAGCATTAACCAGGATCTTATGTAAAAAGGTTGATGAAAAACGCCCACCTGCTGCGTTTCCCTTATCCTTCGTCATTGCGGCGTACAAACAAGTACGCCTCAATCCTCAGGATTGCGGGAGCCTTGCATCTGGGCATTTTTGATCAACCTTTCCATCGGTGCTATTTCATCAGCCTTCTAACAGGTGATAATGAAAGGCGGAAAATGTCCCTCGGTGCCTTTCACCTAAGGTGTAAAAGGAAATGAGCCTACTCCTTAGGGCACGAAAGAATATTGTCCTTAAATTCGTGGCGGAAGTCCTGATTCGTTCCCTGTCCTTTCTGTTTATTATCGTGATCGCCCGATATTTAGGAGACAGGGATTTCGGTCACTATTCTCTGGCCTATTTTTTTGCCGGGTTATTGACCGTTTTTTCAGATTTCGGATTAAATACGGTCTTGATCCGTGATGTTTCTCGAGATCATCGTCTCCTGGGGGATTATGTCAGGAATATTTTTTCTATAAAAATAGTTTTTTCTCTGGCCCTACTCGTCCTGAGCCCCGGGCTTCTCTATCTGTTGGGATATTCCCGGGAACTGGTCATCATGATCTTCCTTAGCCAGCTTTATCTGCAGGGTAATCATCTGTTGGACTTTTTGATCGCCATTACCAACGGCCTGGAAAAAATGGAATATGAACTCCTGATTAAAGGCCTGTATAAGGTCCTGGTGGTGGCGATTCCGATTTTTTTTCTCTGGATGGGGGGAGGCCTCTGGGGACTCCTGATCGCCCTGGTCGGGGCATACGGGATCAGCTGTCTAATGTGCGGTGCGATTGTCTGGAAAAAGATTACTCCCCTGGTGTTCCAACTCGACAAAGACTTATGGAAACAGCTCTTAGGTTCGGCCTGGCCTATTGGAATATCGGGTCTTTTTATGACCGTTTATGTCAAAATCGATCTGGTTATGCTTTCCCTGTTTGGGATTTCACCTTCTGAAATCGGTTGGTATTCCATTCCCGTAAAGATTGTCGAGATGTTTTCTTTATTCCCCATGTTGGTCATGGCCGGCCTCTTTCCCATCTTTTCCGTGTTGACTTCTGAAGATCGGCAGGTCTTAAAACGGAATTATCACAGGGCACTTATCTACCTGACCATAGTCTCAATCCCCTTGGCCCTGGCTACCAACTTTTTGTCGGACCCCTGGCTGGTTTTTTTCTTCGGTCCCACCTTTGTCAATTCGGTACCCTCCTTGAAAATTTTGATTTGGGTTGTACCTTTCATTTTTCTCAATTATGTTTTAATAAATACCTTGATCGCCCTTAATCAAGAGAGGATGATTTCCTGGGGGAGCGGACTGACCGTTGTCTTTAATATAGGCATCAATTGTCTGGTTTTGCCAAGGTATGGCTATCTAGGGGCCAGTTGGACTACGGTAATCAGCGAGGTTTTGCTCTCTATTTATTTTTTTTGGTTCCTGCAGCGCTCCTTTGTCCGTCTCTCCTTGATAGGCACGGCCTTCAGACTGGGGATCAGCGGTGGATTGATGGGACTCCCTTTGTGGGGGTTAAAGACCTGGCCCTCGGCACTGATCTGGCCCCTGGCCGGTGTCTGTTATGTCATCGGGCTGGTCCTTTTTCGCCTGGTAACCCGGGAAGACTGGCTGCTATTGAAAAGGCTTCTGACCGGACCTCTGTCGAAACTGGAGGTTGAATCGTGATGAAAGTGGCTATTGATGTCCGAACCGTTCTGTCTAACCGCTCCGGAGTGGGAAACTATGTCCTGCACCTGATACAGAATTTAAAACAAGTTGATCCCAAAACGATCTATTACTTCCTAGCCCTGAAAAAAAATCTATCCTTTCTGGGACCTTTGGCCAGGGAACAAAATCCCCTGCTGACGGTCTTTTCGCACGAAAGTCACCCCCTGGGAGATATCTGGGAGCATTTCATGTTACCGCTGCGCCTAAAGGAAAAAGGGATTGATGTCTTTCACGGGCCGGCCTCTTTAATTCCCTTTAGAAAAAATCATTACCGGGTTGTGGTCACAATTCACGACCTGGTGGCCTTTCTTTTTCCGGAAACCATTCCTCTTAAATATGGGGCCTATATGCGTTTTCTGTTACGACAAGCCGTGAAAAGGGCCGACAAGATTATTTCCGTCTCTTATCACACCCGGCAAGACTTAATAAAAATATTAAAGGTACCTTCAGAAAAAATTGTCGTTATTCATGAGGCCCCTTCTCCAATCTTTCGTCCTCTCGATCAAAACGAAGTTCAAACTCGATTAAAAATTCGCTACGGAATCAACAAAAAATATATCTATCACCTGGGAAATATAGAGCCCAGGAAAAACCTGATCATCCTCTTGGAGGCCTTTACTCGGGTCTGCCGGGAATTCGGCTCCGAATATCAATTAGTGGTCAGCGGTCAAAAGGGGTGGTTGATCCGATCCCTGAGCCAATTCTTAAAAAATTATCCTCTGCGGGATCAGGTCCTTTTCACCGGGTATGTTCCCATGGAAGACCTGCCCGTTTTAATGAATGGCGCCGAGATTTTTGTTTTCCCTTCTCTCTACGAGGGGTTTGGGTTGCCGGTCCTGGAGGCCATGAGTTGTGGGACCCCGGTCATCTCTTCCAACCGGTCATCCATCCCGGAAATTGTGGGCTCGGCCGGATTCCTGATTGACCCCAACAACACCCAGGAGTTAGCCGAGCAGATTAGTTTTTTATTGAGAAACGAAGCTGCCAGAAGACGTTTACGTTTGCTCGGGATAGAACAGGCGGCTCGTTTTTCCTGGGTTGAGGTGGCCCGAAATACCTGGGAGGTTTATCGATCCGTTAAAGAAGCAGGATCGTAAGGCGGGAAATCGGAAGACATGAGAATTCTTTTTGATGCCAGGGTCCTGGGAAAGCAGATGCACGGGATTGCCCGTTATGCCCTGAACCTTCTTCAGCAGTTGCTGGCCGAAGACAGGGGTCATGAATATCTGGTCCTGATCGGCCATCCTCAAATTCAAGACTGGTTCAAGCCTTCCGGGCCGGTCCGCTGGATTGAAACCGCCGCACCCTTATACAGCCTTCAGGAGCAATTCCTGATCCCCTGGCAGATCCGGAAAGAGAAATTTGATCTCTTTCATTCACCTACTTATACGATTCCCCTGATTTTTTCATCCCAAGGGATCATCACCATTCACGATCTGATCCATCTGCTTTTTCCCAAAGATTACGGTCTGAGGCATCGGCTTTTTTATTCCCTCTTGGTGCGTCGTGCCGTTTCAAGGTGTCCGAAGATTTTTACAGTCTCCGAACAATCGAAGAAAGATATTATCCACCTCCTTCATGGCCCGGCGCCACGGATTATGGTCACACCCAACGGTCTAGATTCCCATTGGAGACCACAACCCGACGATTCCAGGTTTGTGAAACAGTATGGTTTAGAAAAAGGGTTTATCCTTTTTGTCGGCAATCCCAGGCCCCATAAAAATTTTCCCCGGGTCCTTTCGGCTTTCGAGAAATTGATCCGAGAGGATTCCTATCCGGGGAAATTGGTAGTGGTCGGCCTTTCTCCGGAGGATTTTTCCGGAACCCAACCGGAAGGGATTGTTTTCTTTCCTCTTTGTAATGATCACGATCTTGGTCTATTATATTCCGGGGCTGATCTGTTAGCCGCTCCTTCCCTTTACGAGGGCTTTGGGCTGCCCGTCCTGGAAGCTATGGCTTGCGGTTGCCCGGTATTGATCGGGGACCGGGGGGCCTTACCTGAAATGGTTGCCGAGGCCGGTCGACAAGTGGATCCGTATGATGTTAATTCTTTATGGGCGGGGATCCGAGAAATTCTTTATCACAAAGAGATTCGGCAAGGGTTAATAGATCGCGGGTTAAAAAGGGCCGCTCAGTATACCTGGGAGAAAACCGCCCAAAAGGTTTTGGAGGCCTATGATTGCTTGGAGAAGGACTTGCGAACTCTGAACCTCAAAAAGTGAACCTGGCACCTTGAACAAAGTTTTATTTGAAGGATAGATGACCGACCCATTGCAATATGACCAGAAAATTTTATCATCCCTCCGGGTCGCCCTGGTCCATGACTGGCTCACCGGCATGCGGGGAGGAGAAAAGTGTCTGGAGGTCTTTTGTGAGATCTTCCCTCAGGCCGATATTTACACCTTATTGCATGTCAAGGGGTCGGTCTCTCCGTCGATTGAAAAACACCCGATTAAGACCTCCTGGATCCAACACCTTCCCCGGGTTGATCGAACCTATCGCCATTATCTTCCCCTGTTTCCCGGGGCCATCGAAGGCCTCTCCTTAGAAGGCTATGATTTGATCCTTTCCAGCAGTCATTGTGTGGCCAAGGGGGTCGGCGTGCCCCCGGGAACATTGCACATTGCCTATATTCACACCCCGATGCGCTATGTCTGGGACTTATATGATGTTTATTTCGGAAAAGACTCGAGCGCCGGTTGGCCGGTCAGGGCTTTGATGCCTATTATACGCCCTCTCCTGCAGAAATGGGACCGGGGTTCCAACAGGGGAGTCCATTTTTTTCTGGCCAATTCCAATCATGTGCGCCAGCGAATTCAGAGGTGTTATGAACGAGAGGCCGAGGTGATCCATCCCCCGGTGGAAACCCAAGCCTTTGATCTGTTCCCTGAACCGCAGGATTATTATCTGATCGTTTCGGCCTTGGCCCCGTATAAGCGGGTTGATTTGGCTATTGGAGCCTTCAACCGGATGAAAAAGCCTTTGGTTATTGTCGGCACCGGTCCCTTAATGAATGCCCTGCGGAAGGTTTCTGGAAAGACCATTCGCTGGCTGGGATGGCAAGAGGAAGAAAATCTTAAAAAACTATACGGAGAATGTCGAGCCCTTATTTTTCCAGGTGAAGAAGACGCCGGCATAACACCCTTAGAGGCCCAGGCCTCCGGCCGGCCGGTCATAGCCTTCGGCCGGGGAGGGGCCTTGGAAACGGTGGTTCCTTTAGACGATTATCTGGCCGGCAAAAGGGATTTTTTCAGCGGGATTTTTTTTTCGGAACAGACCGAGGAATCCTTGATCCAGGCCGTTCAGGAACTGGAGGCCCGGGCCCATCTCTTAAATTCGGAAAAGATCAGGGCCCAGGCCTTGACTTTTGATCGGCAGGTTTTTAAAGAGAAAATTATTAAATCGATCCTCGAAAAAATCCGTCTCCATAATGGGCAATCCAAAATCAAAAAGGTCGAATAAGGGTGGCTGAAGTCGATGGCTTTTCTCCTGATGTCAGGAGAGACAATAAAAGAAAGGATAAAATAACATGGAAGAAATCTTAGTCTATTCCCTGCCCACCTGACCGGAGTGCCTGGCTACGAAAGAGTTCTTTCGTCAAAAAGGCCTTGTCTATCAGGATGTTGATCTTTCCAAGGATCAGGCCGCTGTGACCCGGATGCTGAAACTGACCCGGCAAAAGCGGGTGCCGGTCATTCAAAAAGGTGACCATTTTGTGGTTGGGTTTAAGGCCGAAGAGATTGAAAAATTATTGACTTCTTAAGGGTCAGGCCCCCATTTATTTCACGCTTGACTTTACACATGTCAATGTGTAATATCGATAATAAAATGGAGGTGAAAAATGGCGACTAATTTGGCTATAGACGATTCCTTGCTCTCCTTAGCCCGCCAGGTCAGTGGTCTTAAAACAAAGAAAGACACCGTCAACACAGCCTTAAAAGAGTTTATCCAAAGGCGAAAGCAAGAAGAAATTATTAATTTGTTTGGAAAAATTGACTATGACCCTGCCTATGACTACAAGCAGCTCAGGAAGCGATCGTGAAAATCCTGGTTGACACTTCCATCTGGTCGTTAGCTTTCAGAAAACAGCTTAAAAGCCAAGCCGATGAGCAGGTCATACAGGAGCTTTCAGAACTCATAAGAGAATTACGGGTTGCCCTGATCGGCCCGATTCGACAGGAAATCTTGTCAGGGATTTCCGATAAGGAAAAGTTTAAACAATTACAAAAAAAACTACGTCAGTTTGATGATGAAAAATTGAGGACGGAACATTACGAGATGGCCGCTTCACTCTCGAATGAATGTCGGCGGCATGGGATACAGGGATCGCATATTGATTTTCTGTTATGTGCGGTCAGCCTGACGAATAACTGTTCGATTTATACCTTAGACAAGGACTTCGAACAATTCCAAAAACATATTAAGATAAAACTCCATGCCCGGAGAGCCGGTTTGTCGTAAGTTGATAAGCCGACCGGGCGATGATAATTTCCTCATCAGTAGGGATCACCAGGATTTTCACCGGGCTGTTGGTCGTGTTGATGAATCCGGTCTTTCCATTGATGACGGCGGCATTTTTATCCCCGTCGATCTCCATTCCCAGGGACTCCAGACCTTCCAATACAGCGGCCCTGACCTCGGGGGCATTTTCACCGATCCCGCCGGTAAAGATGATAACCTCCAGGCCCTTTAAGACAAAAAAATAAGACCCTAAATATTTTCGCAAGGAGTGAACGAACATTTGAAAGGCCAGTTCGGCCCGGATGGTCCCTTGGCCGCGGGCTTCCAGGATCGGACGGAGATCCCGGCCGATCCCGCTGATGGCGGCCAGACCGCTTTCATAATTTAAGATGTGCATGATTTCTTCCAGAGAAGCCCCGGTCTTGGCCATAATAAAAGGGATGATGGCCGCATCGATCGTCCCCGGGCGGGTGCCCATCATCAGCCCTTCCAAAGGAGTGAACCCCATACTCGTCTCTACCGGTTGTCCGGATTGACAGGCCATCATGCTGGCCCCATTACCCAGATGCATGGCAATCAGCTTTATGGCCTCAAGCGGTTTTTCCAGGAGTTTTTCGGCCTCCCGGGTGACATAGTCATACGAGATGCCGTGAAAACCATAACGCCGAACGCCGTAGTGCTCATGCCATTCCAGGGGGAGGGGGTAGAGATAAACCGATTCAGGCAAGTGGCGAAAAAAGGCGGTATCGAAATGAGCGATCTGCGGGACAGAGGGGAGCCTATGCGAAGCGGCCTCGATACAGGCCAGATTGGCTGGAAGGTGAAGAGGGGCCAGATCGATCAACCCTTTCATTCGGGCCAGGCTTTCCGGGGTTATTATCAGAGGCTCTGTAAATAAATCCCGGCCATGGACAATTCGGTGTCCCACGGCCCCTATTTCTTCAAGGCTTTTGAGGCAGCCCCCGTCCGGGTGGATCAGGGCGGCAAAGACCACCTCCAGGGCCTTTTCATGACTTGGACCGTCAATCGGTTTTGTAATTGGAGGAGCCTTGAAGTTGGTTTGAGAAAAAGAAGTCCGGCCGGATTCGCCGATCTTTTCGATCCGACCGGAATGAAGCAGACGTTCTTCGGGCATTTGAAGCAATTTATATTTTAAGGAAGAACTGCCGCTGTTTAGGACCAGGATAAGCATTAATTTCAAAGCTCAAAGCTCAAAGCTGAAAGGGAAAGAATTTGCTTTCAGCTAAAAAGTGTTTTTATTTCGCCCTCAGATGGGCATACTTGGCCAGGTACCTGACCGGCATCTTCAAGGCATCCCGCCTGAAAGGCTCGGCCAGGACCTCGGCCGCTCCATCGATTACCGCATCGATTACCACCGGTTTTCCAGATCTCAAAGCAGATTTGACTATTTCCTTGACGTCTTTAGGGTTCTCTACACGAAATCCTTCGGCCCCCATGTCCCGGGCAATTTGGGCAAAATCGGGATTGGTCAGATTGGTCCCCACGAAGCGATTTCCATAATAGTCGATCTGGTTTTTCTTCTCCGCCCCCCATTGGTTGTTGTTAAAGACCACGGCGATCACCGGGATCTCTTCCCGCACAGCGGTCATGACCTCGGAAAGTCCGCTGATGCCGTAGGCCCCATCCCCTTGCAAGGCGAACACCGGCCTTCGGGGTGCGCCGATCTTGGCCCCTAAGGCCAGACCATAGGCAATACCGCAGTTGCCCCAGGAGAGGGCGGGGAGGAACTGTCTGACCTGTTGAAAGGAAAAGTAGCTGTTACACATGGAGCAGGTATTGCCCACGTCGGTGGTGACAATCGATCCCTTGGGGACAGCGGCCGACAGTTCCTGCAGAAAACGTCTGGGGTGCATTTTTTTGGAAGGAGCCAGAGACCAGGTTTTTAATTCTTTTTTCCAGGTCTCTTTTTCTTTTTTTATATCCCTCAGTCGCGTTGGATCCGGTTTTCGTGCTTGTTCACCTTTTTTGATATACTGAAAAACCTGCCCGGCGAATTCTTTGGCATCAGCAGCAATGGCTAAATCCACTGCCCGGCTGAGGCCCAACTGACGATGATCGATGTCCACCTGGATGATTTGGGCCTTCTCCGGAAAGTAAGCCATCTCATACTGGGGCAGGGTACCGAAAGGCCCCAGACGGCAGCCCAGGGCCAGGACGACGTCGGCTTTGGCCAGGATGCGCATGGCGGCCTTCGATCCGCAGTAACCGATGGGCCCCAGACCCAAGGGATGGGCCGCCGGGAAGCTGTCGTTATGCAGGTAACTGTTGACCACCGGGGCGGTCAAATATTCCGCCAGGGCCTTGGTTTCTTCCAGGGCGTTCCCCATGGAAACCCCGCCACCGGCCAGGATGACCGGACATGAGGCCTTGGCCAGCATTTGGGAGGCCTTTATCAGGCTTAAGACCGGTCCGGCCCCTTTGGAAGGCTCAGGTGTCTTATAAATTTCGCAATCAATATCCCCATAAAAATAGTCTCGGGGTATGTTGAGTTGGGTAGGGCCCAATTCGGTCTTGGCGATGTAAAAACATCGTCTGGCTAATTCGGCCATTCGTTCCGGCCGGTTCACCCGGACCTGAAAACGGGTACAGGCGGCAAACCAGGGCATCTGGTCCAATTCCTGAAAGCCGCCGTTGCCGATCCCCATGGTCCCGGTTTCCGGGGTGATGGCCACCACCGGGGAATGGGCCCAGTAGGCGGCTGTAACAGCCGAGACAAAATTGGCCGCTCCCGGACCGTTCTGGGCTATACAGACCTGGGGTTTTCCGGTGATTCTGGCCAGCCCATCAGCGGCATGAGCGGCCGCCTGTTCGTGGGCCACGGAAACAAAACGGATTCCGGCCGCCGGGAAAAGATCCAGGGCATCCATGTAGGCACTGCCCACGATGCCGAAGGCCACTTTTATTCCCTCAGCCGCCATGGTTTCCACCAGGGCTTCGGAAGGCGTCATTTTGGTCATAAAATTATCCTCCTGATCATATAGTTATCTAAACCCTCATGCCCATGCAGGGGTGCCAACAAAACATGAAAATGGATTGCTTCGAACATTGAACATTGAACTTTGAACGGTATTTTCGAGCTAACGTTTGGGGATGCCCTTGATTGAAGGGGAACCCTCTAAAGCACTAATAAAACTTTCCAGTGAATAGTCAAACAGGGATTTAAAGTTCTCTTTTCTCAAAATGGTATCCTTCATTTTCCTGAGAAGAAGTAGTCCATGCAGCATTCCCCAGAGCTGAAGGGCTGACTTTTTAACTTCAACCGCTCGGAAACACTTTTGATCGATCCCTTCCTGGAGGGCCTTTTCGACCTGAGAAAGAATGGTATTGCCCAGGTGATCCAGTTCCAGTTTGATTTCCGGATCGAACATCACCCCCGGCTGGGAGAGGAAATAATTGATGATGTCAAAATAATCTTTGTGAATCTGGCTGAAAAAATAGTAGGCTTGGGCCATTTTTTTTATCTTATCCCCAGGGGCTTTCCCTTCCTGATAGGCCTTCTGAACACCTTGTTGGAGTAATCGCAATCCTTCCTGTTGCAGGGCTGAGAATAAATCCTCCTTATTTTGATAATAGGAATAAATAGTCGCTACGCCTAATTCCGCTTTTTTAGCGATCCGCTGAACGGAGGTTTCCTTGAGCCCTCTCTCTAAGAGAAGGGTTTTGGCAGCCTCCAGGATCTGGGTTTTTCGCAGTTCCTTTTCCCGTTCCCGTCTTTCTCTGACTCCCACCAGATCCTCCTTAAGGGATGAGTTCCTGTTTCAATTGCTTGGCCATGATGGTCTCATATAGACCCGGGGCCAGCCGGTTGAGCCAATAGGTCATTTTCCCCACCGGCGTGAGCACCAGCAGTGCTTTTCTTTTTATAACCCCTTGAAAAACCTTTTCGGCCACCTGCTCCGGCGTGTCTTCCCGACCCACTTTGGATTGGGGATGGTGAGTCACCGCGCCGTCTCCACCCAGGGCCCGGTCCTGCAGATTGGTCTTGGTGAAGCCGGGACAGAGCATCATAACATGGACGCCCTGGTCCTTTACTTCCGTCCTCAAGCTCTCAAAAAGACCATGGAGGGCGTGCTTGCTGGCACTGTAACCCGTCCGGCCCAGCAGGGGGGCATATCCGGCATGACTGGACGTGACGACGATGGAGCCTTTCCGGGCGATCAAGCTGTTTATGGCCCCCTGGGTGCAATAGAGGGCGCCGAAAAAATTTATTGCCATGACCTGGTGATAGACAGCCGATTGGGTGTGGATAAAGGCGCTGCGTTGGGTGATACCGGCGTTGTTGACGAGGATGTCAATCCCCCCGAAGAGGTCGAGGACGGATTGTATGGTCCGGCGGCAGTCCTCTTCGCAGCTTATATCGCAGGGGAAGGCTGCGGCCTTAATCCCGGCCTCTTGAAGGGCCCTGGCCTGAAAAAGGACCCTCTTCTCATCCAGATCAATTAAGGCCACTTGAGCCCCGGCGCGGCCAAAGCGCCGGCAGATGGCCAAACCGATCCCGCTGGCGGCGCCTGTCACGGCGATTACTTTACCGGAAAAGATAGATTCTTTCCTCACCCTTCCTCCAGACAGACGGCGATTTTTTCAACTTTAGCCAAATCCCTTTCGTAAAAGCGGGAGCCCAGATAGAAGAAGATTCCGGCCAGTAGTGGGAAAAATGAAATCACGGTCAGGGCGGTTTTGAGATCGTATTGATCTGAGATGAATCCCGTAAAGATAGGTCCCAAAGAGCTGCCCAACAGGTTTTGAACGATGACACACATACTGTAAGAAATGGCTCGCAAGCCCGGATGAACCACATCCTGGGTGACCGCAATGGCCGAAGAGGCAAAGGCAATAGCGCTTACTCCTCCCAGTAAAAAAAGGACATATTGTGTGCTGCCGGAAAACAGACCAAAGGCTAAAATAAAAATGACGGCCGTCATCGTGGAGGAGAGGGCGCTGAACAGCAAGCGGGCATTCCCTTTTTTCTTGAGCCATTTGTCGGCCAGATAGCCTCCCAGGGGAGACCCGACGATAGCCAGGAGCAAGACCAGACTACCCATAATGGAAGCTCTTTCCATGGGAAGATTTTCGAAGCGGTGGAGATAGGTCGGCAGCCAGCTTAAAATAGAGGTGGTTAAAAAGGTATTGCCGGCAAAACCGATATAAGTCAGCAGGAGAGAAGGAGTGTGGGCAAATTCCCGGACAATGTCGGGAGTCTTCATTTTTTTGGGGGTCGGGCAATCCGAGGTGGTGTTTTGAGATTTCACCAATTCCACGGTTTTATAATCCCGGACGAAAAAGAAAAGCAAAGCAATGATCAGGCCCGGTAAGGCCACCAACCCAAAGGCATGGCGCCAGCCATAATGAGCGGCAATATAGCCCCCCAAGGCCACCCCCAGGGCACTGCCGAGCGGGATGGAGATGTTCCAGATTCCGACCAGCATGGCCCGCTTTTTCTCAGGGAACAAGGCCGAGATCATGGCCGTGCCTCCAGGGGCATAACCGGCCTCTCCGATCCCTATGGCCGAGCGGGCCATAAATAGATGGGTAAAGTTGGACGCAAAGGCACAGGCGGCTGTGGCCAGGTTCCACAGGACGGCCATGATGCCGATGCTTTTTTTGCGGCTCCAGCGGTCAATGATGATTGAAACAGGAAATGAAAAAAGGACAATAGACCAATATACCGCCGAAACCAGCAGGCCGCACTGGGTATCGGTCAGTCCCCAATCCTTTTGTAAATAAGGAAATAGCGAAACCACCACCAGCCGGTCGATATAGTCGAACATATACAGGAGAAAGAGGAGGGAAAAGATATAATACGAATTGGCTTTGGAAAGCAGATACCCATCGGATGAACCGTTATTCTTCACCATAATCCCTCCCTTTAATAAATAGGTTCAAGGTCTAAGGTGTAAGGTACAAGGCTGAAAGCGCCAGGCTCAATGCTGAAAGTTGAAAAAATAAAAAGATAGAACGCCATAAATCCAAGCCTATCCAATTCAACTGCCTCCGGTCGTCATGCCGGACTCGATCCGGCATCCAGAAGGATTTATGGGATCGGATTCCGGCGCCTACCCCGGACCTAATCCGGAGTTCGTCGGAATGACCTACGGACATCACCCCTGTCGTTGTCTTAGTTCGAAAATAAGGTTCGAGGTTCAACCTTCGACCGGCCTTATTTTCATGTCCCGGCTTCCAAAGGGAAGCCTCCTTTTAAGTCGGCATAGCCGACCGTATGGTGGTGTCACGCCACTATCGTGGCATGACGGCTTAGTTAGTTTGAACCTTGACCCTTGAACCTTAACCCTTTCTTCTAAGCCTTATAGGCCCCCAGATTGGCCAAGGCCACACTACCCGGACTGATAGTCGTCGGATCGGTCATGACATTAATACAGGTAGTCTTACCTGAAGCAAAGGCCTCTTCCAGGGCCGGCCGGATATCCTCGGGTTTTTCCACCAGCATCCCTTTTCCGCCCAGGGCCTCGACCATCTTGTGATAATCTACTCTGCCGAGGTAAGTCCCTTCCTGGATGGCATGCCCAATCTTCAGCTCCTGACTGTGGCGGATCATCCCCCAGCCCAGATCGTTGCTGATTACCACTACGATCGGCAGGTTCTTGCGTAGGGCCGTTTCAAATTCCATGAAATTGAAGCCCACGGATCCATCCCCGATAACCAGACAGACCCGTTTCCGGGGATACAGGAATTTGGCGGCATTGGCATAAGGGAGTCCCACCCCCAGGCAGCCGTAAAGGCCTGAATCCAGATAGTGGCCGGATTGGCGAACCGTCCGGGTCATGCCCATCCAAATTTGGGTATCCCCGCCGTCGGTCACAACAATGTCGTCTTCCTGGTCCATGAAGGCATTGACTTCGGCCATAAGTCGCAGGGGATGAATAGGTGTGGCGGCACTTTCCCATTGGGACAAGGCCAGGGCCTTACCATCTTGCTCTCCTTTTTTTAAGGTTGATACCCATTCCTCAAACCTTTTTTGAAATCCCGAGCTGAGATTTTTTTCATCAATGAGCCGATTACAGACGGCCAAAAGGCCTTGAATATCGCTGACCACCGATAGATCCACGGAACGGTTCCGGCCTATTTCTTCGGCCTCGACATCCACTTGGATGAACTTGGCTTCCTTATTAAAAAGATCCCCGAAAATATAAAAGAGGCTCAAGCGGCTCCCTAGAAACAAGACCAGGTCGGCCATCATGTTGGCCAAAAGGGCCGTCCCGGGTCGGATAGCCAGGGAAGATTCAAAACACAAGGGATGGGTATCCGGGATGGTCCCCCGGCCGAGGGAAGAGGTGAAGGCTGGGACCCCGGTCTTTTCTACAAATTCAATCAATTGGCGCTTGACCCCGGAGTACCAGGTCCCGCTGCCGGCAATGACGATGGGGCGCGAGGCCTGCTGGAGCATCTCAATGACCTGATTGCACTGATCCAGGTCCACCGGATGGGATTGGGTGACTGTGTGGATCTTTTTGACCGTTTGCGGGTCGGCCTGGCCGTTAAGCACATCAACGGGCAGTTCCAGATAGACCGGCCCCGGACGGCCGCAGATAGCCGTGCGATAGGCCAGATCGATAAATTCCGGGATGCGCTCCGTCTTATGACAGACTATGGCCTTTTTGACCATCGGTTCAATCACCGGGGCCTGCCGCATGTCCTGTAGATCCAACTTTTCGATACATTCGATGCCGACACATCCGGAGATAAGGACCAGGGGAGAATTGGCCAACCGGGCGTTGGCTATGGCCGTCAGGGAGTTGGTAAAACCCGGTCCGGCGGTGACCATGGCCGTCCCCGGCTTCCGGGTCATCCGTCCCCAGGCCTCGGCCATAAAGACGGCACTCTGTTCATGCCGGGTATCGAATATTTTAATGGCTGAGTGTTCCAGGTGCTGGTAAATCGGCGTGATATGCCCGCCGCTCAAGGTGAAAATTACTTCTACGCCCTGCTGAATCAAGGCCTCTGTCGTGAGTTGTCCCCCGGAAATTTTTTCCATATTTTTCTCCTCTATACGAAATAATAGGGCTCAAAGAAGCTTTAGGTATAAGGGTTACGGTGTAAGGTGTGCGGTTTTTCCTTGAACCGCTCATTTACACTTCCATTAATTGTCCACCGGTGATATTAATGGCCTGGCCGGTCATGTAGGAGGAGGCCTCCGAGGCCAGAAAGGCCACCAGGTTGGCCACTTGTTCCGGGGAGCCGATGCAGCCCAGGGGAATGGTTCGGCACATTTCCTGTTCCCGTTCTTCTACTGTAGATCCGAAAAATCGGGCCTCCAGCTCGAAACGCCATTTTTCCAGATCGGTCCGGATTTGTCCCGGACAGATGGCATTGACCCGGATACCGGCCCCGGCCAGTTCCCTGGCCATGACCTTAGTGAGCATAATCAGGCCGGCCTTGGCTACGGCATAGGCACCGTTAAACAGGGGCGGGACTTTTCCGGCCCGGGAAGCGGTGTTGATGATGCTGGCCGGTTTTCCGGCCATCAGGGGCAGGATGGCCCGGGAAACCCGGAAGACCCCATGGAGATTGACATCGATGGTTTTCATCCAGGCCCATTCCTCATAGAATTGGACGGTATTGGGAACGCCGAAAGAGGCCCCGGCATTATTACAGAGGATCTCAATGCTATTGAAGCGGGCCTTGATGGCCTCTACCATGGCCTGGATCGACTCCGGCTTGGTCACGTCTACCGGAACGGCCAGGGTCTGAACGCCGAAATTTTTTTCAAGTTCCCGGGTTAGTTCATCCATCTCAGTTAAAGTCCCGGTTTCAACCTCGCTTTTTTCCTGACACCGATCTCCCAGATCGGCCAGAACCACCCGGGTCCCCAGGGAAGCCAGTTTTTGGGCTATGCCAAAGCCGATTCCTGTTCTTTTCCCTGCCCCGGTTATCAGGGCCGTTTTCCCAATCAGGTCTTGCAGCATGGCCAGCCTCCTGTTAATGTTGTCTTTTTAACCGAATAGGTTTCGATTACAGAATTTAATTCGAAATAAAAAGAATTGTCAAGGGATTTCGTATGAACCCTGATCCTAAAAATTGATTTGACTCTTATCCGAGGAATTCGTTATGATATCCTTAATTTAAAGATTTTTCCCGGAGACGGTAGATGTTATGAAGCCTGACGGTTTTTCATGTATTGATTTTAACGAAAGGGATGATTGAGAAATGGGAGCGGAAAAAACAGTTAAATCCTTTTCCGAAGAAGCCTTACGTCAGTCCGAAGAGCGCTATCGCTCCATACTGGACAGCATGGAAGACGGCTATTATGAAGTCGACCTGGCCGGTAATATGATTTTTTGCAACCGAGCCAATGCCAAAATGTTCGGTTATACCCCGGAAGAACTGATCGGCATGAACAACCGTCAGTATACCGATCCGGAACACGCCAAGAAGGTGTTTCAAATTTTTAACGAGGTTTACCGAACCGGTCTGCCTCATAAGGTATTTGAGTGGGAAATGACCAATAGGCAGGGCGCAAAGGTTTATGTGGAGACATCGGTCTCCTTAATCACGGACCGCAATAACCAAAAGATCGGTTTTCGAGGGATTCTCCGGGATATCACCAAACAGAAACAGGCCGAAGCGGCCTTAAGGGAATCGGAGGAGAAATACCGGAGCATCCTGGAGAGTATAGAGGAAGGGTATTACGAAGTGGATTTGACGGGAAACTTTAGTTTTTTCAATGGGGCCTTTGCCAACATCTTGGGGGTCTCCAAAAACGAACTGCAGGGGTTGAGTTATAAAGAATTTACAGATGCCGAGGGAATGCAAAGAACCTTTGCCATCTTCAATCGAGTTTACGAGACCGGGAAACCCACTACAGACTTTGATTGGGAATTGATAAGCAGGGAGGGATCAAAAAAAAATCTGGAAGTTTCTATCGCCCTTCGAAGAGATTCGACAGGGGAACCTATCGGGTTTAAAGGTATTGCCAGGGATGTGAGTGAGCGCAAACGGGCCGAAATGGCCTTGAGGGAGAACGAGGTCAAGTATCGAACCCTCTTTGAGACGGCCCAGGCAGCCATTTTTCTGGTCTCTGAGGGTAGACTTATCGATTGTAATTCCCACACCTTGAAGATGTTCGGCTGTACCCGGGATCAGTTTAAGGGAAAGATAGTCTTTGAGTTTTCTCCAGCCTATCAACCGGATGGTCGGGATTCCAAGGAAGAGGCCGTAGAAAAAATCAAGGCCGCCCTGCAGGGAGAGCCGCAACTGTTTGAATGGAAACATATCCGTCTGGATGGGACCCCTTTTGATGCTGAGGTGAGCCTGAATATGATCGAGATAGGCGGGAAATTTTTTTTACAGGTTATTGTCCGGGATATTACCATTCAAAAGCAGGCCGAGGAGGCCTTAAAGGCCATGTCCTTAGTGGATGACCTGACCGGGCTTTACAACCGACGGGGATTTTTAACCCTGGCCGGGCAGGAATTGAAGGTGGCCAACCGGATGAAACGGGGGGTTTTTTTACTCTTCACTGACCTGGATGATCTCAAGGGGATCAATGACACCTTCGGACATGTAGAGGGTGATCAGGCCTTGAAAGAAACAGCCCGAATCCTGAAAGAGACCTTTCGTGACCCCGATATCCTGGCCCGCATAGGCGGGGATGAGTTTGTAGTGTTGGCCATAGAAGGGGCTTCGGAAGTTGGGCCGGGGTTACTTGTGGAGAGGTTGCGAAAGAACCTTGATCGTCATAATGAAAAATCACCCCGTGCCTACAGGTTATCGTTAAGTATGGGAGTGGTCGGCTATGACCCGGAGCGTCCGGTTCCGATCGATTCGCTCCTGATTCAGGCTGACAGGCTGATGTATTTAGACAAGCAGAGGAAAAAGGACTTAATCGTAAATCCTTGAGGAGTAACTGAGACCATGATTTTTTATTTCCTGGCCCTAATTGTGCTGTTCGGCATAGGGGCGGTCTTTCTCTATAAATACCAGGGCAAAAAAAAATTTCAAACGCTTTACCGGGCCGAGCGGCAGCGGGCCGAGGGATTGGCCCGCGATATCACAACGCAAAGACAGGACGAAGAAGCCCTTCGGGAGTCGGGAGAAAGATACCGACAGGTGGTGAAAAACGCCAATGAGGCGATCTTTGTGGTCCAGGATCAAACCATCAAATTTTTTAATCCCAAGGCCAAGGCAATCTACGGGTATACAGATGAAACCACACCGGCTGTTTTTTCTTTCATCGAAGCTATCCATCCCGAGGACCGCGGGATGGTCGTGGAACGTTACCAGAAAAGGCTGAAAGGGGAGGATCTCCCGCATGTCTATCCTTTTAGAATTATCGATAGGCAGGGAAAAGTCAAATGGGTTGAAATCAACTCAGTGTTAATTTCCTGGGCGGGAAGGCCGGCCACGTTGATTTTCTTAAACGACATCAGCGACAGGAAACAG
>JAZDOU010000414.1:0-3864 GCA_043798385.1 Pseudomonadota bacterium | reverse complement strand
GTCTTTTTCAGTGATGATCTCGCAAAAAGTAAATTTGCCGGCCCAGACGTTCCGGGAGCTTAATTTCAATGATTGTCCAAAAGGCAACTTATCGCCCTATCCCGGCCCAATGGCTAACTTGATTCCAGCAGGGCATTCACCAAAGCCTGTTTCGGGCTTATTTATCGGCCTGCTATAGACTAAAATTAAAAATTTGGCCCGGCAAAGAACCTCAGAGTTGAAGATGGACAACCATTGAAATTCAGCTTCCGGAACGTCTTTTGAATGAACTCCGACTTTTTGCGAGACCATCTTCAGTAACCCTTAATAAGAACCATTTTCAAAATCATCAGGAGGTCGATCTATGAAAATCATTAAGTTCAGCGGGGTGTTTGGCTTCATTTTTCTGGTTGTGTTGTTGGCAGCCCAAACCGGCTATGCCGACAAATCAGCCGTGACCATTTCCGCCCCGGAGACCGCCGCCAAGGGTTCGGAGGTGGTAGTTAAGCTTACGATCACCCATAACAGCAATAATTTTTTCCATTATACCAATTGGGTCTTCCTGAAAGTGAATGGGAAAGAATTCTCCCGCTGGGACTTTACTTGGGATCACCGGCCGGATGAGGCCACTTTTGTTCGAGAGGTTAAGGTACCCGTCGATGGGCCCGTTGAACTGATCGCCGAAGCCAACTGCAACCTGCACGGCAGCAAGGGCACCGCTAAATGGAAAATAGCTGTTAAAGAATAATCAGGAGGCTTCATGACCATAGGTGGATTATCCATAATATTAATCCTGGGGATCGTCAATTTCCTGCTGCTCCTTTTTCAACTGGCCACCGGCCTGCGTTGGATCAAGGTGCCTTTTGGGGTCCATAAGAAGACCGGGATAGTGTTGTTCGTCATGGCCGCCATTCATGGACTTTTAGGGATTTTGGCTGATTAGACGGCCACTTCCTTCGCCCCGGGTGATGAAACTTTTTAAGGTCGTTTTTAAAAATACCTTAAGGCACAAACTGCGCACCGGCCTGACCGTCATCGGTATTGCCGTAGCCGTCCTGGCCTTTTGTCTGCTCCGGACCGTGATTCATGCCTGGTATGCCGGGGTGGAGGCCTCGGCCGCCAATCGTTTGATTACCCGCAATGCCATTTCCCTGATCTTCCCTCTGCCTCTCTCCTATTTGACTAAAATCAAGCAGATTCCCGGGGTGACCGGGGTGACCTACGCCAACTGGTTTGGGGGGATCTATATCGATGAAAAAAACTTTTTTCCCCAGTTCGCTATCGATGCCAAATCTTTTTTTAACCTCTACCCGGAAATTCTCATCCCGGAAAACCAGAAGGCGACTTTCATGCGGGAGCGCAAGGCCTGCCTTGCCGGGCGAAAACTGGTTAACAAATACCACTGGAAAATAGGCGAGGTGATTCCCTTGCGCGGGGTCATCTTTCCGGGAAACTGGGAATTTGTCCTCCGGGGCGTTTATCATGGGTCACAGAAAATCGTCGACGAGACCCAGTTCTTTTTTCACTGGGACTATTTAAACGAACAACTGAAACTGGTCTCGCCGATCCGGGCCAACCGGGTGGGCTGGTATGTTATCCGATTGGCCGATCCGTTCAAGGCCCCGGAGACGGCCCAGAATGTGGATCAGACCTTCAAGAACTCCCTGGCCGAGACCTTGACTGAAACCGAAAAGGCCTTCCAGCTCGGTTTTATTGCCATGACCGAAGCCATTGTCATTTCCATTAAGGTCATCTCCATCGTGGTCATTATCATCATCATGATTGTGCTGGCCAATACCATGGCCATGACCGCCAGAGAACGGATGGCCGAATACGCTGTCCTGAAAACCCTGGGGTTCGGCGGGGGGACCCTCTTTCTGTTGATTACGGGAGAATCCTTTCTTATTGCCCTGTCTGGAGGGGTCCTGGGGATAGGCCTCACCTTCCCGGTTGTCCGTCTGGTAGCCAGGCCCCTGGAGATGTTTTTCCCGGTCTTCAGGGTCCATCCGGCCACCCTCTGGATGGCCCTGGGGGCCTCCGCTGTGGTGGGTCTGGTCGCCTCCCTTTTCCCGGTCTATCGGGCCATAAATATCCGCATAGCAGACGGCTTGAGAGGAATCGATTAACATCGGAGATCATCTCATATCAATAATCAAGGAGTATAACGGTTTGGTCCGAGAAGATTTTTTTGAAAGCGCCGGGGAAGAATTTCATACCCTGGATTGGGGTGGCTCCGGGCCATTGACCTATCTGGCCCATTGTACGGGTTTGTGTGCCGGGGCCTATTCCCCCCTGGTCGACAAACTGACCCCCCATCTCAGGGTCATAGGAATGGATGATCGTGGTCATGGAAAAACCAGGGCCAAGGCTGATCCGGGTGAACTGAAAAATTGGGATATCTTCGTAGAAGACCTGGAACGGTTTGTCGAATCCATTCAGGAACCCATTATTGCAATCGGCCATTCCCGAGGCGGGGTGGTGGGGATGCTCCTGGCAATCAAACGCCCCGAACTGGTGCGGGCCCTTATCCTGCTTGATCCCACCATTCTTCCCTTTTCCTGGATGTGGTGGTGGTTCCTGGCCAAAAAAATAGGCCTATCGAAGTATATCCCCATTGCCGCTCGGGCCGCCCGAAGGAGAAAGGTCTGGCCCGATCAGGAGACCATTCTGAAAGTCTACCGATCCAAGGGGAGCTTTAAAAATTGGCAGGACGGGTTTCTGGAGGCCTATATCGCTTGCGGGTTGGAACCGACCGCTGATGGTGCCCTTCGTTTGTGTTGTGATCCGGCCTGGGAATCCAAGTGCTTCTCGGTCTGCCCCCATGATGTCTGGCGCACCATCCCTGAAATCAAATGTCCGATCCTGCTCCTTTACGGGGAGCGGTCCGATACCTTTCTGCCGGCGGCCGCCAAACGCTTTAAGCTCAAAAATCAGGCCGCCCTTTTGCAGGGCCTCCCCGAGACCAGTCATTTTGTGCCTATGGAACGACCGGAGGAGACCACAGCGGCCATCCTGGATTTTTTAAAGGGCAATAAGATCATTAGCTGAAAAGAGTGGTGACTTTATTTCAGATCAGGCCCTTTATCCGCAGGCCCGGCCTTTCAAGTGAAAGAAAAACTTCAATCCTTTCTTTACCCGGTCTGAAAATAGTTTGGTCGAAAAAAAGGTCCCGGCGACCCGTTTATTGATTTCTCCCAGGGTGGGGTAGGGATGGACGGCCGAGGCTACCCCAATTCCTGTAGCGGGAATGTGATCTCAAAATGGTTAGTCGGGTTGAGGGTCTGGATGGTTTGGAAGGATAATAAATGTTGGTGCCGGAGGTCGGAATTGAACCGACATGACCGCGAGGGTCGGGGGATTTTGAGTCCCTTTTTTTGCCTTTTCTCCTGTTTTCCCATACCTTCCTTTTGTTCCTAAAATCAGCCAATATTCTCTTGACACCCCTATATTTATTGAATTATAATCTTTCCTATGATTTCCTACAAAAACCTTTTACGTAACTAAAAAAATGCGGACAGAATGCGGACAAAACTCAAAGCGGGGAGAAATGACCAATGAAATGGAAATATATTGAAGGGGTCCGAGGTATCCGCTACCGGGAACACCCTACCCGGAAACATGGCATTCATCCTGATCGCTATTTTACCATTTGCTACCAGAAAGATCAAGTCCGGGTTGAAGAAGGTTTCGGCTGGCTTTCGGAGGGAAGGACCCTTAAAAAAGCTATTAAGAGGTTGGACGAACTGAAGGAGGCTGCAAAAGACCCGGATGTTAAAAACCCGGATGGAACCCCTAAACCCACCCGTCTTTCCGAGGCAAGGCAGGCCGAAAAGGAACGGAAGGAACGAGAGGTTTTAGAGAAGGCAAGGCAGGAAAAAGAAAACC
>JAZDOU010000507.1:0-7548 GCA_043798385.1 Pseudomonadota bacterium | reverse complement strand
AATGATTTCATGCCCGGCGGGAATACCAACCAGGAAGCGGCCCGTTTTGCCCAAACCCTGGAAGCCGCCGGGGCCGATGCCTTCAATGTAACCGGCGGCTGGCATGAGACCCGGGTCCCTCAGTTGACTATGATGCTGCCGCCAGGGGCCTATACTTATCTGGCTCAAGGGATTCGCAAGGCCGTTAAAGTCCCGGTCATCGCCTGTAATCGCATCAATGATCCCATCCAGGCTGATCGTATTTTGAGAGACGGTCAGGCCGATATGATCGGCATGGCCAGGGCCCTGATTGCCGATCCTAACCTGCCTCGAAAGGCCCAGGAGGGAGACTTCAAGGCCATACAACACTGCATTGCCTGCAACCAGGGTTGTTTTGATTCGGTCTTTCAATTTCTCCCGGTTACCTGCCTGGTCAATCCCCGGGCAGGGCAGGAAAGACAATACCCCCTTACTCCGACCGTCCGGAAAAAAAAGGTTCTCGTCATTGGAGGGGGCCCAGCCGGTATGATGGCCGCTCTCACCGCTGCCCAAAGAGGGCATGAGGTGGTCTTGTACGAAAAACAACCGGTTTTAGGCGGGCAATTGCCTTTGGCCGCCAGCCCTCCGGGTAGAGAAGAAATGGCCACTCTGGCCATTGATCTGGCCCATCAATTGAAAATTTTTTCCGTAGAGATTAAGTTAGGTCAGGAGGTGACCCCATCTTTAGTTGAGGCCCTGGCACCCCAGGCGGTGGTTGTAGCCACCGGGGCTAAGCCCCTGATCCCTCCCATCCCCGGCGCAAATGGACCCCAGGTCTATTCGGCTTGGGAAGTTCTATCCGGCAAAGTAGATTTGGAAACTCCGACAGTCATTATCGGCGGCGGGGCTGTGGGCTGCGAAACCGCTCTATTTCTGGCCAAGAAAGGGACGATCAATGCCGAGACCCTGTTGTTTCTGTTTGAAAACCAGGCCGAGACAGCCGAAACCCTTTACGATTTGGTTCTTAAAGGCAATCAAGAAATCACCATCGTAGAGATGCTCTCCAAACTTGGGACGGATATTGGGGCCTCGACCCGCTGGTCCATCCTCCAGGATATTCACCGGCGGGATATCCAAATCCACCTTTCTTCAAAGGTTATTGAAATAACCCCTGAGTCCGTGGTCTTTGAAAAAGAAAACAATCTGGTTTCCCTACCGGCCCGAAGCGTCATTTTGGCTGTCGGGGCAGTATCGGACAATGACCTTTTTGAACAATTAAAAAGCCTATCGCCGGAACTCTATTTGATAGGCGATGCCAAATCCCCCCGAAAGGCCCTGGAGGCCGTCAGGGAGGGATTTCAAATCGGGTTGAAGATCTAAGGTGATGGTATGATTATCGGCGTTCCCAAAGAAATCAAAAATCACGAGTATCGGGTTGGGCTGGTCCCAGCCGGGGTCCGGGCCCTGGTCAGATTCGGTCACACGGTCTATATTCAGGCCGGTGCCGGAGAAGGAAGCGGCATAACAGACGGGGAATTTGCCCTGGCCGGGGCCCAGATCCTGGCCACGGCGGCTGAAGTCTATCAACGATCGGAGATGATTATCAAGGTCAAGGAACCACTGGCCATTGAATTTCCACTATTTCAAGAGGGTCAGATCCTCTTTACCTACCTCCATCTGGCCCCGGCCCCGGAACTGACCCAGGCCCTATTAGAGCGCCAGGTGATCGCTGTAGCCTACGAGACCATCCAATTGCCGGACGGCTCTTTGCCCCTGCTTACCCCGATGAGTGTAGTAGCCGGCCGCATGGCCGTTCAAATCGGGGCCCATTATTTAGAAAAAGGCTTTGGAGGACGGGGGGTTCTCTTGGGTGGGGTCCCTGGAGTGGCCCGGGGGAAGGTGACCATCCTGGGGGCCGGCACGGTCGGGACCAACGCCGCCAAGATCGCTATCGGCTTAGGGGCTTATGTGACTATTTTGGATAACAATCCTCAACATCTTACCCGTCTGGATGATATTTTTGGAACCCGTATCAATACCCTGATGTCCAATTATTACAATATATCCGAATCGGTTCGAGATGCCCATTTATTAATCGGGGCGGTATTGATCCCCGGGGCCAAATCCCCCAAACTGGTTTCAAGGGAAATGATCCAAGGTATGAAAAAAGGGACGGTCGTGGTTGATGTCTCGGTTGACCAGGGGGGATGTTGTGAGACTACCCGACCGACTACTCACGAAGACCCGGTCTATTTGGTAGATGGGGTAATCCACTATGGCGTAACCAATATGCCGGCTGCCGTGGCCCGGACCTCCACCTTTGCCCTGACCAACGTCACCCTACCCTATTGCCTGGAACTGGCCAACAAGGGTTTTCCGCAAGCCCTGATAGAGAACCCGGCCTTAGGCAAGGGGTTGAACCTGTGTCGAGGACAGGTGACCTGCGAGAACGTGGCCAAGGACCTGGGATTACCCTTATCTTCTTTAAAGGAAATCTGCCGTAGGTAAAAGGTCCAAGGTTCAAGGTTCAAGGAAAAACGTTACACCATAACTCTTTGACCGAAAGTTTCTTTGCCCCCTATTTTCTCCTTCACCGGTCACTGATCCCAGTCCTGTCTTCTCCCCCCGGCCCTTTGGAGGACTCACTAACAGGAGGGGGCTGAGACTGACCCCCTATCTCTTCCGGGCCGATCCCTGTTTCCGCCTCTTTTTCCGGGGCCATAACTTCGTCGAAAACCGGGATCACCAGTCCCCTTTTTACCATAATAGAGAGGATCACTGCCGCCCGCCTGGATACATAGCGGGAATTTCCCAGAGGATTCAATTTTCTGGGATTTGGAAGGATCACGGCCAAACTGGCCGCTTCTTCCGGGCCGAGGGCCTCGGCTGATTTGCCATAATAATGTCTGGCAGCCGCCTCGATACCGAAGATCCCCTCCCCCCATTCCACCAGGTTCAGATACAATTCAATGATTCTTTTTTTAGTTAAGGTCCGCTCAATCCTCCAGGTTAGTATGGCCTCTTTTATTTTCCGCAGAGGATTCTTAGATGGGGTTAGATATAGGTTTTTGGCCAATTGCTGGCTGATGGTGCTGCCTCCGGCTTTGAATTTTCCGGCCTTAATATCCTTTTCAGCGGCCTTTTGAATGGCCTCATAATCAAAGCCCTCATGTTTCCAAAACTTATCGTCTTCGGAGATAATCACCGCCTTGATTAAATAAGGAGAAATCCGGGACAGAGGGACCCAGACCTGCTTAATGCGAATCCTCTTCCCTTCCGCCCGCCACTCCTTTTCACGGTATTCCATGAAAGAGGTCTTCCGGGGAGACACCTTTTTAAGTTGGGAGACATTCGGGACTATAAAATTAATGCCAAGGAAAATAAGGATTGCCAGGCAAATGATCAGTAGAAATTTTTTTAACACGGTAGATCTTACACCTTTACGTCTAAGAAATTATCTCTAACTTTCTATTCGGGAGTCATAGGGGGGTCTTGTTTTTGGAGTTGTCCAAAAGGCAATTATGAGGTCCCAATCCGGCCCAAAAGCAAAGTTGGATTCGAGAAAGAGCCCACACTTAAGCCTGTTCCCGGCATTGGTGTAGGCCTGCTTTCAATAAAAAGATCATGACAGCCCGATAAAAATGATTATGGCTTGCGGATGGACAACGCCGGCTTCCATTGGAAGCCTCTTACTTAGGTCGACAAAGTCGACCGGACCCAAAAACAAGACCCCCCTATGACCAAACTCATAACCTTATTCCAAGACGGTTATCCCCGTGATCCGGTCCAGGGAAAAATCAAACAGGGTTTGTTCCTGGGGGCCGTTCCGTAGAATGACCTTCGGTTCAAGGGTTACTTTTCCAATAATGGCTGCTGCGATGTTTCGGTCCTTAAACAGGGAACAGACTTGGGAGGAATGTTCTATCGGTACGGAAAAGATAAAACTGAAACTTTGGAAGGCTACCAGCCAGTCGTTAAAATCAATCCCGGCCGGTCTGGGGATGGAAGGCAGATCAATGATGGCCCCCAGGCCGGAATTCTCCATCATGATGGCTATCGTACCCAGTATCCCGGCATTGCTGATGTCTTTAGCGGCCCGGGCCAACTCCCTTTCGGCAATCAGCGGCAAGGCGTCCAGGCGGTAAAGAATCTCTGGCGAACTTTTTCCCGAATTGGCATCCCAACTGACCACCGAACTACAGCCCGCTTGTCCATTCAGGTCCACGGCCAGGATCAGGTCGTCTCCGGCCTTGGCTCGGTGGCTCCGTAAAACTTTTTTAGCAGAACCCAGGATGGCTACCGAAAGGGCCGTGCCCTGATCCGGGGCATCGGGATGCAGATGGCCGCCCACCATGGGCACACGCAGTTTTTGACAGCCTTTTTTGATTCCTTCCAGCACCTCTGCCCGCCGTTTAGGATCTCCGCAGGCCAGGACGTTGACCATGGCGATCGGACGGCCGCCCATAGCATAAATATCATTGACACTGACCATGACGGCCGCCTTTCCGGCCGCATAGGGTTCGTTGATCAACAACTGGGGCATGATCCCATCGGCTGCCAGGAGCAAAAACGCCTCTCCCCAGGGGATTACGGCCGTATCATCGCCATAGTTGGGCAATTGAGGGCCGAAGGACTGCTCCCGGACCAGCTTTTGAAAAACCTCCTGGATAGGCTGTTTCCGGGTCAAGCCGGGATAGGTTCTGACTTTGGTGATCAGGGCATCCAGTGTCCCGCCTTGGTTTCCTGACTGGGTATTAGGTTGATCCATGGAGAGATTTTGACCTATTATCTCTATGAAGTCAATTGCTTTCCAACCCAAGAGGCCTCAATCTTTTTTCATTGACTTATCCGAACGTGAGTCTGAAAACCACTAAGAAATTTAAATTTTATTGACGTCTTTCAATTCCTTGGTTAGCATAGCCTCCTTATGATCCGTTTCCTGCAAAATCTGTCCTATTCCAAAAAACTATTCGGCCTGCTGACCGGACTTTTTTGTTTTCGACTTTTCTATGCCCAGCTTTTGCCCCTCTCCCCGCAAGAGGCCTATTACTGGGTCTTTTCCCTCCATCCGGACCTGAGTTATTTTGATCATCCTCCTCTATCCGCCTATACTATTTTGTTCTTCAATCACCTTTTGGGCTCCAGCCTGCTGTCGATTCGTTTAGGCGCCCTGCTCTATTCCTTTGGATTGAGTTGGCTGGTTTACCTGATCGGGAAAAAGATGTTTAACGAATCAACGGGATTCTGGGCCAGTCTATTGCTGAACCTCCTGCCCACCTTTTCCATCACCTCCTTGATCCTGACCCCGGATAGTCCTTTAGTTTTTTTCTGGTGTCTCAGTCTATTGCTTATCCTCGGGGCCATCCAGGAAAATCATTTTTCTTATTATTTAGCTGCCGGAGTAAGTCTTGGTCTGGCCCTTTTGTCCAAATACACGGCTGTTTTTTGGCCTGTTTCCTTGTTTCTATTTCTGCTGGTTTCCTCAGAACATCGCCATCACTTGAAAAAAATAGAACCTTACCTCGGTTTGGGTTTGGCCCTGCTGGTCTTCAGCCCGGTGCTGATCTGGAATTTTCAGCATCAGTGGGCCTCTTTTGCCTTTCAATCCACTCAGCGCGCCGGCGGGTTGGGCGGATTTTCCGGGAAACAATTCGGGGGCTTCCTGGCGTCTCAGATGGGGATCCTGACGCCCCTGGTCTTTGCCGGCCTTTGCTGGGCGATCGGATTAGGGCTGAAACGATTTGGGAAGATCAAATCCTGGCAGGAAAGGTTTCTGCTCAGTCTGTCCTTGCCCCTGGTGGGTCTGTTTACCCTGGTAGCCACCCGGGAATGGGTCAAGATAAACTGGTTAATTCCAGCCTATCCCCCCCTGTTGCTTTTAATGGTGACCTATTATCAGAATAACACTTCTGAGAAAGAAAAGATTTATCGAAAAGTTTCCCGCTGGCTCTGGGCAAGTGTCCTCTTCTTTTTTATCTTATTGCACCTGGGACCTTTTGTTTCCTCAATTAAAGTCGCGGGGTCACTGGATACCTTTAGCGGCTGGCAGGAATTGGCGGGTCACCTGGAAAAAATACAGGGCACCTCGGCGATCAATAAGACCCCTTTTATCTTTAGTTGGGGCCATAAGACCAGCGCTGAATTGCAATTTTATTTAAAAGGCCATCCTCCCACCTGGGCACAAACGGTTTTAGGGAAAAAGGCCCTGGCCTATGATTACTGGTTTGACCCTAAACCCTTACTGGGGAAGGATGCCCTGTTTGTCTGGTCCGACCTGGAACGGTTTCCCGATGAAAAATCCGGCCTCCTGGAAAAATATTTCGACCGCATTCAACCCCTGGAACCATTCATCGTCTATCGGGGCAAGCACCCCCTGCGGACCTTTCGGATTTATTACTGCTTTGGGTATAAAGGGTTTTCTTTCATCCGGCCCTGATCGAGACCCCGCTATGACCAACCTACTTAAAATTGAGGAAGTCCCAAAGTTACGTGCTAAGAGGCATCTGGGGGTATTGATTTTGAGGATTGTCCAAAGGGAAGTCCATCGCCCGAACCCGGCCCTGATTTCTAAGTTAGTCTGAAGCCAGGAATTCATCCCAGAAAGAAAAAGCTTTGGTGTTGGCCTGCTTGAAAATTAAACGTGAGACTCCCGACTCGTTTTTGGACCCTGACGTTTAGGTGGACAATCATCAAAATAAATACCCCCAGATGCCTCTGGACACACTCAATAGTTTTTCCCAGAGCACCAAGATCATGTAACTTTGGGACAACCTCTAAATTTAACCAACTCAAACCTTTCATACCTCCCCGATAACGGAAGTAAAGGCCGCTACGACCCGGGGATCAAACTGGGTATCGACCCCCGCCTGTATTTTTCCCAGAGCCTCTTCCCTACCCCAGGCCGCCCGATAAGGACGATCGGTGGTTAAGGCATCATAGACATCGGCAACGGCGATGATCCTGGCCCCTAAAGGGATTTCCAATCCCTTCAACCCGTCGGGGTACCCGGACCCGTCATAGTGTTCGTGATGGCCCCGGATCAAAGGCAGAATAGAATCAAATCTACTTGCCATGCCCAGGATACGGGTGGCCAATTCGGGATGAGTCTTCATATGTTCGACCTTATCCCGGTCCAGGGGACCTTGAAAGTTTAAGACATCTTCCCGTATCCCTATCTTCCCAATATCGTGAAGAATAGCCGCATAATATACGGCCTTGATTTCTTTTTCCGAAAGACCCATCGCCCGGGCTGTTTCCAGGGCATACTGGCTGACATGATCGGAATGGCCCCGGGTATAAGGGTCACGGGCATCAATCGCCTCGGCCAGGGAAAGGATGGTCTCCAGAAAAAGGGCCCCCTGTTCGGCATACAGGCCATCCAGTTTCAAAGCCATCTCTTGAATGCCCTTCCCGATTTGCCCCAACTCATCCCGGCTGTCTAATTGGAATGCTTTCTTAAAATCCCCTTCTCCGATTTCCCGAAGACGTTCCCTGATAAGGGCCAGCGGTGTATTAATGTGTTTGGCCAAGGCACCTGAAAGAATGATGCCTAAAAACAGACCCAAAATGAGAAAAACATTAAACTGCCGT
>JAZDOU010000479.1:0-4197 GCA_043798385.1 Pseudomonadota bacterium | reverse complement strand
TGTCAATCTGCAGGCTGTCTTGTGCGGCGTACTCAAGTACGCCTCCGCGCCACCCCTTGATTTCCTTGCCAGAACAAAAAAATCCTCGTTTCCGAATTGGAAACCAATAGTTTCACGTCCGGTGTTTCCGGATGAGAACTAAATAGTTTCCATCCGGAAATTCGAATTTCCGGATGGAAACACCTCGATTTTGGCATGAAGCTCTCGCCAGAAATCCTTTTTAAAGGATTTCTGGCCAAAGAGGATAGCCAGCAGCTGTATGTTCTCATCCGGAAAGGTCATTTCCGGATGAGAACTTAATAGTCTTATTTCAAAAAAGGTGGATAAGGATGGACAATCTTACGCTGGACCCTCGCCTCCCTGTTATCCAGAAGGCTGAACTGGAGGATAAAATCGTCCTCTTTCGGGTGGATCATAATGTCGTTAAAAAAGGGATCATTAGAGACCCTTACCGGATCGAACAAACCTTCGGCACCCTTTATAATATTGTTGAAAGAGGGGGCCGCCCGATTCTAATGACCCATGTGGGACGTCCCCGAGATAAAAAAACCGGGGAGATCACCTGCTCTCCCGACAGCGGAGTTGAACCCATCGTCCGCTATCTCGAACAGAAGCTGCACTCCCGGTTCTTTGTCCCTTCCATCCCAGCCGATGGCCCCAAAGGGATCACCCATATTGATACTTCTATCAACTTGGCGATTAAAGATCTCCGCCGCCACAAGATAGGTGGTATCTATCTCCCCAATACCCGTTGGTTTCAGGGAGAAGAAGGTCAAGGGCCGGAGAGGGAAGCCTTTGCCAAACAACTGGCCGGATTGGCGGATGTTTTTGTGAACGACGCCTTCGGCTCCTGGCAGCCCCATGCCTCCACCTATGATATTACCAGGCATTTGCCCTCTTATGCCGGTTTTCTAATGCAAAAAGAAATTGCCAATCTGGATAGGGTCTTAAAGCCCGAGCGCCCTTTTTTGGCCGTAGTAGCCGGGGCTAAGTACGATACCAAGATCGGCCCCCTGAATAAGATCTATGATAAGGTGGACCACCTTATCTTAGGCGGGGTTATTTACAACACCTATCTGGCCGCTAAATTGGGGATCGAAATCGCCGGTGTTTCACAAAAGGCTGTCCTGGCAGCCAAAGAACTGGTGGCCCAGGATCAAACGGCAAAAAAGATTATTGAGCTTCCTTTGGTAGTCGAATCCGAAACCATGGAAGAACCCTTTGAAGGGAAAATTCGAACGGTCAATATCAGGGATTTCAAGGCCGGGAACCGTTATGGATATTTGTTGGATATTGCCTCCCAATCTTTCGATGATCCTCAGGTTAAGGCGGTCTTATCCCAGGCCAGAACGATCTTCGTCAATGCCGTTATGGGGTATACCCCTTATTTTACTGAAGGGTCCAAGGCCCTGGATCAGAATATCGATAAGAACCAACTGGCCTACAAAATGTACGGCGGAGGGGATACCTTACAGGAATTTAAAGATTTGAATCCCGGGCTTTACTTGAGCGTCATTGACAACACCCAGTATTACTTTTTTACCGGCGGCGGAACCGTTCTAACCGCCATTGAAGAGGGGACACCCTATCGATTGAAAACGATTCAGGCCCTGATGGAACAAGGAGATAATTGACTCTTTGCTTAAAAATACCTTTCAGCATATAGCCGGAATCGGCTCCAAGACCGAACAGCTTCTCTGGAGGAAGGGGATTTTGACTTGGGAAGGCTTTTTAGGTCATGAGAAACCGATCCTCTCTCCTGACCGGGATGCCCATATCTGCCGGGAACTGGAACTCTCCCTCTTCCATCAAGAGGACATCCACTTTTTTTTAGATCGACTTCCTCAGCAAGAACACTGGCGCCTGTTTGAACCTTTTAAGGAGCAAGCCGTTTTTCTGGATATCGAGACCAGTGGGGGCTACCAAGGGTTGGACGAAATCACGGTCATCGGCCTTTATGACGGACAAAAGGTCCAGACCTTCGTCAATGGCCATAATTTAGAAGATTTTGAACAGGCCATGACCTCCTATTCACTGGTCATTACGTTTAACGGCTCTTGTTTCGACCTGCCTTATCTTAGACGGTGGTTCAAACATCTCTCCCTTCCCCAGGCACACATAGATCTTCGATTTTTCTTGAAAAAACTTGGACTTCGAGGAGGGTTGAAGGCCATTGAAAAAAAGATGGGACTGTCTCGCGACCCTGCCGTGGAAGGGTTGAACGGCTTTGATGCGGTCCTTCTCTGGAAGGCCTATCAATGGGGAGATCAATCAGCCTTAGAGCGCTTAATCTTATACAACACCATGGACATCGTCCAGCTTAAGCCATTAATGGAATTAAGTGCCCGGGAAATGAAAAAACGGCTTTTATTATTTGACGGACTCGCAAAAAGTCAGAGTTCATTCAAAAGACGTTCCGGGGGCTGAATTTCAATGGTTGTCCATCTTCAACTCTGAGGTTCTTTGCCGGGCCAAATTTTTAATTTTAGACTATAGCAGGCCGATAAATAAGCCCGAAACAGGCTTTGGTGAATGCCCTGCTGGAGTCAAGTTAGCCATTGGGCCGGGATAGGGCGATAAGTTGCCTTTTGGACAATCATTGAAATTCAGCCCCCGGAACGTCTGGGCCGGCAAATTTACTTTTTGCGAGATCATCTTTTTTTTACCTAATTTTAAAGATCCTGGTTGGGCGGATGGATTGAACTCCGATGCCGAACAGATCCCCGGTACCAGGGGAGAAGGGGTTTCCGATGGATGCTTCTCAGATTGTCATGTACGGTACCAAGTGGTGTCCGGATTGTATCAGAGCCAAAAAGGTTCTCGAACAAAACGGGATATCTTACCGATGGATTGATATTGAAGAAGATAGAGAGGCCGTGGCCACTGTTCTGAAGATCAATATTGGTCATCGGGTCGTGCCAACTATTATCTTTCCCGATGGCTCGGTACTGATCGAACCATCTAATCAGGCCCTGGAGGCAAAACTGCCGGGGAAATAATTCCGGGTCTTAAGACAGCAAATTATGAAAACGCCCCCATTCAATCCAGAGAGAACCTATCAATGGGCCATGGAAGCTGTCCTGGAAGCCGGCCGGGTCTTAAAAAAAGGGTTCCGGAAAGAAAAAACCTACCAAAAAAAGGGCCTCATTGATCTGGTCACCGAATGGGATTTCAAGTCTCAGGAGACGGTCATTTCCAAATTAAAGTCTCATTTTCCCGAGGCTGATTTCCTGGTCGAGGAATCCGGGGTCGAGCGCCGACAGTCTCCTTTTTGCTGGATCCTCGATCCGTTGGACGGAACCACCAATTTCGTTCATGGCCTGCCCTTTTTTTGCATTTCCCTGGCCTTGAGTTACCAGGACGTCCCTATCCTGGGAATCGTCCACAATCCGGAGCTGAAGGAAACCACCTGGGCCTTAAAAGGGAAAGGGGCCTTTTTCAACGGCCGTCTGATTCGGGTTTCATCGATACCGCAGGTTTCCCAAGGCCTTCTGGCCACCGGATTTCCCTACAATATCCAAAAAACGTCTGGACCGATTCTAAATCGACTTAAACAGGTCATTACCCGGGCACAAGGGGTGCGCCGGCCGGGTTCAGCCGCCCTGGACCTGTGCTGGACGGCTCGTGGGGTCCTGGACGGGTTTTGGGAACAATATCTGAAACCCTGGGATACGGCCGCCGGGATACTCATTGTGGAAGAGGCCGGGGGTAAAGTCTCAGACTTTGCCGGTCGCCCCTTCCATATCCATAAAAAACAACTACTGGCCACCAATGGACTGATTCACCGGGAAATGGTGGAATTATTAGCCATCCGGAATAGTCCTCATAGCCCTGACCAGAAGTGAAATAACTGTTTCTGTTTTATTATCAACATGTTGAGTCAATTTTATCTCCTGAATCCGCTTTGAGCTGGACAAACGAGTTCCCTATAAGGAATATACTGACCACGCAACGCCTTTCCTTAAAGACTTCGCCGTAACTCTTCTAAAAAAAAATTTAAGGAATTCCCCGGTGTGGTTCAACGTATAGCCCCTCTTCTCTCATTGAGGTTTTTTGTTGGAGGAATTTATGAGAAAGCTGTTCACTGCCGAACAATTGCATGGTCGTTTTGATTGTTTCAGTCAGTTTAATCGAGTCGACCAGATGTGCTTAAAATATTGCGCTTTAAACATTCGCTGTGCCCTGGCCAAAAAACAA
>JAZDOU010000475.1:0-7865 GCA_043798385.1 Pseudomonadota bacterium | reverse complement strand
TGTAGAAACGATTCTTTATGTCTTATTACTCCATATGAAGCCAGCCTCAGGGTATGAGATTATATGAGGACCTATCAAAATTTTGTCATCTTCGGAGTCCCACCATATTTTTCTTGACAAAAATAAAAAATTTCATTATATACAACCAAGTTTCAAATATGAAACGTTTTAAGGGATAATAAGTGCCAGACAATGAGTTATCATCCTTTTATAAACTCCTTGGGGAAGGGACTACAAATCCTGGAATGTTTTACTCCTACCCAATACCACCTCTCTTTATCCGAAACCTGTAAATTAACCCAGCTCTCCAAAGCCACTGTTTTTAGGTTACTAAAGACTTTATCTCACCTGAATTATCTGAGATATGATCCTCTGAACAAAAAATACTATCTCGGGCCCAAAGTGCTATCTTTAGGGTTTACCGTGCTCCAGGGTATGGAAGTTCGCGAGATCGCCAGACCATACATAGAGAGGCTTTCAGCGGAGTTCCGGAAGACAGTCAATTTGGCCGTAATAGACGGAAAAGAGATGGTCCATGTGGATAGAATCCGATTCCAGGATGTAAGGGATTTGAACATCAGCATCGGAAGTAGAATTCCAGTCCATAGCACGGCTTTGGGGAGGGCTGTTTTAGCCTATCAGGAGAAAGAGAAGATTCTTGATTTTATTAAAGAGATCTGCCATGACCCAAAAAATGTTCAATCCGTCGGGAAAGACGGGAGGATATTGACCAAGATTTTGGAAAAAGTCAGAAGAGATGGATTCGCAACCAGTAATGAGGAATTTGAACAAGGGATCCGCGCTATTGCGGTTCCCTTGTTTTCCCCCATGGGAGTCACTTATGCGATTAATGTCGTGGTGCCTAGTGATACGGTTTCAATGGAAGAGATTGAGGCGAAATATAAGCCCAAATTGATCAAGGTTAATCAGGAAATATCCGCCATGTTGGGATACCAAAAAGAGAAGTAAGGATTGGAGGGATCTTTTTGAAAAAATTTTGACTATACGAAAGGATCCGGAATGAATACCACAGAGTGTTGAAGAAACAGAAAGGTCGTCTAATCAGATGGTCGTGCGGTGTCAAAATTTTAATTAAACAGGGAGAGATCTTATGAAAAAATTTATGCTCATTATGTGTATGGTGGCCGTTTTTTTAACATTTGCACCAAACCCTTCTTTAGTGCAAGCTCAAACTTATCCCGAACGTCCTATTAGCCTCGTTATTCCGATGGTTGCGGGTGCCGCAATGGATGGAGTTGGTCGGATTTTGGCAGAGGAGATAGGAAAAATTCTCGGCACAACGGTCGTTGTTATTAATAAACCAGGTGCCTCAACCACTTTAGGTACAGATTTTGTAGTTAAAAGCAAGAAGGATGGGTACACCATCCTTCTTGGTAATACCTCGTCCGTTATATACTCAAAAGTTTCAAATCCGAAACTTGTCCCTTATGATTCATTCAAAGACTTGGAGCCCTTAGGCCTATATTGTTTTTTCCCGTTTGTCTTTGCCGTTCTTCAGGATGCACCATGGCAAACTTTTCCCGAGTTGCTTGATTATGCTAAAAAGAATCCCGGCAAAGTCCGCGTCTGCACGGCCGGTCAATTATCGACCGCGCACTTCAACCTGGAAATAATACAACACTTGACTGGTGCCCGTTTCACACATATTCCGAAAAAGGGGAATATACAACTATTTCTATTAGGAGGAAACGTAGAAGCCCTTTTAGACACTGCCACCCTAACCATGTCCCATGTTGATGCCGGGAAATTGAGACCTCTTTTATTAAGTAAAAAAATGTTTCAATATCCCAAGGTTCCTACGATCACCGAATTGGGATATAAACAAGATATCCCTTCCGCTTGGCTGGCCTTTTTTGCTCCAGCCGGAGTGTCGGAAGAAGTGAAAAGGGCCTTGGTACCGGCTATAGAAAAAATCACCAAAAACAAGGAAATAAAAGCTAGGATGGAAAAAATGGGGTTTATTGTTGATTATAAGTCCCCTATTGAACTTAAAAAAATGATGGAAAAAGAATACGCAACCGCAGATGAAATAGCCATAAAAACCGGGCTTAGAAATAATTAGTTCTCATCCGGAAAAGGTCTTCCCGGATGAGAACATACATCTGCCGGCAAGTCTCTATGGCCAGAAACCCTTTAAAAAAGGGTTTCTGGCGAGAGTTTCATGCCGGTCCCCGAATGGAGACCTTAATATAGGTCGATAAAATCGACCGGCCGAAATCCAGGTGTTTCCCTCCGGAAATTCGAATTTCCGGAGGGAAACTAATTAAATGTGGAAATGATTCTACCGGTAGAATTGGATTGGATAATACCAATTTTCGATAACAAATAAAGTTCCGAATCAATCGGCTAAAAAGGGGCCACTAAAATGGGCAAGGCAGACCGAATCAGTGGGATTTTTTGGCTGGCTTTAGCGGTCTTCGTAGGGATTGAATCCTATCGATTAGGATTGGGAACATTGCAACAGCCCGGTCCGGGCTTTCTGTTTTTCGGGGCGGCCATTATCTTGGGGATAATGTCTCTCGTCATTCTCATCGGTGCCGGCAGGCACAAAAAAGCAGAAGAATCCAATTTCCTAACTATACAGAATATTGGAAAGATCATTCTCGTGTTGATTTCTGTTTTTCTCTATGCCTTCCTTATGGAGAAACTGGGATTCATTGCGATAACCTGTTTATTCATCATTTTTCTTCTGGGCATTGTCGAAAAAAAAGGGTGGGTATTTACAATTTCCACGAGTGTTGTCGTAACGGCTCTGGCGTATTTGCTTTTTGAGACTTGGTTAAAATCCCAGTTGCCTAAAGGATTTTTGGAATCCCTAAAATTCTGAAATGGAATGGTGAACCGATGGATGTTTTGCAGAATGTCCTCTATGGTTTTCAGGTTGCCTTGGAGCCGGTCAACCTGATCTATTGTTTCTTCGGGACCCTCATCGGAACATTGGTCGGGGTTTTGCCCGGATTGGGGCCGTCCGCTGCTATTGCCCTGCTTCTTCCCGCAACGTTTAAAGCCACTCCGGTCTCAGCCATAATTATGCTGGCGGGGATTTATTATGGGGCCATGTATGGAGGTTCTACCACCTCCATTTTAGTGAACATCCCAGGCGAGGCCGCCTCAGTGGTTACTTGTTTGGATGGGTATCAGATGGCCAAGAAAGGGAGGGCCGGTCCCGCCTTGGGAATCGCAGCTTTCGGTTCATTTATCGCCGGGACGGTTGCGGTTATAGCGCTTACTTTTTTAGGTCCCTTTTTAGCCGAAATAGCTTTCAAATTCGGTCCGCCGGAATATTTTTCCTTGATGATTGTAGGCTTAATGATCCTTACCTACCTCAGCAGCGGGTCAATGATTAAGTCTCTCATGATGGCTATCGTGGGGCTGATGCTCGGGGGGGTCGGGATGGATGTTATCAGCGGGAAATATCGGTTTACTTATGGCATTCCGGTCTTAGCGGATGGGATTGGAATTGTCCCGGTGGTTATGGGTCTTTTCGGAATCTCTGAGGTTTTATTGAATTTGGAGACCGAAATCAAACGGGATATCCTTCTTACCAAGGTGAAAAACCTTTTTCCAACCCTAAAGGATTGGGTAGATTCCATATGGCCTATCCTTAGAGGTACTGTTCTTGGCTTTTTCCTGGGTATCCTTCCCGGAGGAGGCGCTATCGTAGCCTCCTTTGCCTCCTATGCCATTGAAAAGAAGGTTTCCAAGCATCCGGAAGAGTTCGGAAAGGGGGCTATTCAGGGGGTAGCAGGACCCGAAGCAGCCAACAATGCAGCCGCCGCCGGCTCGTTCATTCCTCTTCTCACACTTGGAATTCCCGCTAATGCCGTTATGGCTATCTTATTAGGCGCATTAATGATTCATGGATTGAAGCCCGGTCCAATGCTTATGACAGAGGCTCCTGATTTATTTTGGGGGACCATTGTGAGTATGTATATCGGTAATGGAATGCTTGTGGTTCTCAATCTCCCCCTGATTGGCCTGTGGGTTCAAGTCCTCAAAGTCCCTTATTATCTTCTTTATCCTTTAATCCTTTTATTTTGTTTGATCGGATCTTACAGTATTGGAAATAATGCCGGGGATGTCATCGTGATGCTGATCTTTGGGGTCGTGGGATATTCGATGAAAAAGTTTCGTTATGATGGTGCACCACTGGTGCTGGCCTTGGTATTGGGCCCGATGTTGGAAGAATCTTTTCGCGAATCGCTCATGTTGTCGCGAGGTGATTTTTCCATTTTTATCTCTCGACCTATATCGATTGCTTTTTTGGTTGTGGCCGTTTTATTAATTATCATCCCCATTATCACTCAGCGAAAAAAGCTTTCTACCTTAGAAGAAACTTAAAAAGAAGGTTGACCTTATATCATTTTAGAAAATAAATCTTTTGATTTTTTCAAGAGGAACAAAGGGCCATAACACGCTATGAACGGTTTTGACCTCAAAAAGACGGATATTCTGGTTATCGGTGGCGGAGGAGCCGGCTGCCGTGCAGCGATCGAGAGTGCGTCCAGAAAATATCGAGTCCTTCTGGCATCCAAATTTCCCGTAGGAAAGGCGGGGGCGACCGTGGTCGCAGAAAATTTTTATGTCGCTCCATTTGGTATTGCGGATCCCCATGACAATCCGGACTATTATTTCCAGGACATGATTCGGGGCGGTTCTCTTCTTTGTGAGCAGACTTTAGCTCGAAGGCTTACCATGGAAGGGTGTGACCGAGTGACGGATCTCGAACGGTATGGCGTCCGATTTAAAAAGGGAGAAGATGGAAAATTTTTTCAGATGAAGGCTCCCGGTCACAGCCTTATCCGAGGCCTATCCCCAATAGGGGGCGGGTTGGGAATCATGAGAGGACTCCAGCGGGAATTAAAAAAATTCTCACAAGCCCAAATCCTTAACGATGTCATGATAGTTAAAATTTTGACTGATTCAAACAAAATAGCCGGGGCCATAGGCCTGGAGATCAGAACTGGGAGACCCATCGTAATTGAATGCCCGGCAATCATTATTGCCACTGGAGGATACTCTACCCTTTGGTCGCATAACGATGTCCCTTGTGATTGTACCGGAGATGGATTAGCCATGGCCTACCATGCCGGAGCGGATCTGATAGATTTGGAATTGGTCCTCTTCTATCCTACTGTCATTATTCACCCTCCTTCTATCCAAAAGGTCTTGATTCCCAGTGGGATTCTCCTCGAACAGGTCGATGCAAAACTTCTCAATGGACGATTCGAAGAATTTTTGCCTGACCAGATTCCAACGCGGGATGTGATGAATTCTCTTATATATAGGGAGATCGCTGATGGAAAAGGGTCGCCGCACGGTGGAGTGTTTTTAGATGTCAGTCGATCCCTATTACCGAGAGATGAGTTGAGAAAACGCCTGATGGATCACCTTCCTGAGAAATACCAATACCTCTTAAAATACGGGATCGATATTGTCAGGGAACCGCTGGAAGTGGCTCCAATGGCCCACTATACCTTAGGTGGTTTAGCGATTGATTCTGAGTGTCAGACTCGCGTCTCCGGGCTTTTTGGGGCCGGTGAAGCCGAGGGCAATGTTCACGGAGCCAACCGGTTGGGGGGAAATGCACTCCCTGAAACTCAGGTATTCGGGGCCAAGGCCGGGGAAATGGCCGCCAGGTGGGCCGCACAGCCTAATTCTGCGACCTGGAATCCTCAAGAGGTGGATGAAGAAATAAAAAGAATGGAGAGTCTATTCGACCCCAAATCAAACCCGATCAACCCCACTGCGCTCAAGAGAAAACTCCAGAGCATCATGTGGAGTCATGGAGGACCTGTAAGGGAGGAAAGGACTCTCAAAGAGGGCCTTGAATCTATTTTAAAAATGAAGGAACAGGACTTGCCTCGAATGACCGTTCCTTCGATTCGAGAGTTTAACCTGCAATGGCTGGAAGCGTTGGAAGTTCCCAAAATGTTAGATCTATGCGAAATGGTTTTAAAGGCCGCCTTATTGAGAGAGGAAACCAGAGGTCATCACTTCAGGTCGGACTTTCCGGACAGAAACGATGAAGCCTGGCTTAGACATACCATTATTCGGAAGGAAAGAGGGGAGATAAAATTATGGGCCAAGCCGGTCAAGACGATAAGCTAGGTCAATTTCAAAAAGATGTCTCAATAATAATCCGGCGCTCCAATCCGCATTCTCAAGAGATGCCGAAGGAGGCCGTCTACATCCTTAATTACTGGGAAGGAATGACCCTTCATAGTGCCCTGGACTACATATACAGCGTTGTGGATTCCACCCTTGCCTTTAGACCCTATAAGTGCAACAAAGGGATTTGCATGAGTTGTCTGGTAACTGTAAATGGCAAGAACAGGCAAGCCTGTTCTACCTTTCTAAGGCCGGGCGATCATCTCTTGGTAGAACCTTTTCAACATCATACTGTATTAAGGGACCTGGTAACCATTTTCTAACCTGGGGGGATGTTTCCCGATTGGCCATTTTTAACAAATAAATTTTAAAGAAGGTTTATCGATGAATATCACAGAAAGGTTGTCTGAGTTTATAGTAGAAACCAATTTCCAGGATATCCCTCAAGAAGTCATTCGGATAGCCAAGGATTTTGTTCTTGACTCCATTGGCGCCCAATTAGTCGGTGCCAGGGAACCAGTGAGTGAGATTCTAAAAAACTATACCGAAGGGGACCGGGGGCGGCCTGAGGCCGGGGTCATAGGAGGGGCAATCCGGGCCTCCGTTTCCCTGGCCGCTTTTCTTAATGGTACATCAAACCATGCTCCTGAATTGGAGGCCTGTGGTGATTTTGCCGGCAGTAATCTTCTCTCCATCATTCCGGTCGCTTTGGCTTTCGGTGAAAAGCTGAAACTTTCAGGGGAAAAGGTTCTGGAAGGCATAATCGTGGGGTTTGAGATCCAAGGAAAAATGGGCCTGGGGACAACGCCTGGTTCCCATAGCAAAGGATGGTGTTCCATATCACTCCATGGCACCATGGGAGCAGCAGTAACCGCCGCTAAGCTGTTAGGATTAGATGTTCATAAAACCAGGATGGCCTTAGGCTTGGCTGCCAGCCAGGCGAGTGGCCTAATGCGGCAGGTGGGTACGATGGCTCACCTTCTTGAGGGTGGGATTGGATGTCGCAATGGGGTCCTGGCGGCCGGGTTAGCCCAGTTAGGAATGACAGCCTCTGATAACATCTTAGACGGAGTTTCCAATTTTTGGGAAGTATATGTCGGCGAAGGGCACTATGATCCGGAAAAAATGACTAAAGACTTGGGGAATCCCTTCTATTTTGCATCCCCAGGGACGATGTTGAAGCAGTATCCCTGTTGCACCTTCACACATCATGGGGTAAGTGCCCTCATAGAATTAATCCACCAACATAAGATAGACTACGAAGAGATAAAAAGTGTTGAAGCCGGGGTTACCCCCTTTATTAAGAATGCTCTGGTAGGCGGGCCTGATCCAGAATCAGGGGACATGGGCAGATTTAGCTTAGAGCACTGCCTGGCCTCGGCGATCGTTGATAAAACAGTGACCTTCGACTCGTTCAGAGACGAAAAGGTACGAGATCCAAGGCTTAAGGAAGCCCGCAAGAAAATAAAGGTAATCGTCCATCCTGAATGGCCTTCGGGACGTAATAATCTTTCTATCCCGGTCACTGTAAAGTTGAAAAATGGGACGGAATTAACCCATAAAGTTGAAAAAGTAAAGGGGACCATTGATCGTCCGATGAGCCGGGAGGAGCAAATGGAAAGATACCGGGAATTTGCCGGGCCATTTTTATCATCCTCGCAGATAGAACAATCGACCAGGCTTATATTAAATCTGGATGAACTCAAAGACATTACGGAGTTAATGGACATGGT
>JAZDOU010000468.1:0-7237 GCA_043798385.1 Pseudomonadota bacterium | reverse complement strand
GATCAGATATCCATTTAAGAGTTTCAACAGGTCCCATTTTTGTAACCCTCCCGAAGAAAGACCCAGCTCCTCAACCACTTCCCTTAAAAAATCATGAAAATCCAAATTGGTATGAATGACATGGGCAACGGTGATTTTTTCCGGATCCAGCCGCTCAATGAGGGCCTTGCAAATGGTGGTCTTGCCGGTACCGACCTCTCCGACAAGAACCGTAAACCCTTTCCCGTCTAAGATATTATATTCTAAATGAGCCAGACCTTCCCGGTGTTGGGGTGAAAGGTAAAAAAATTTCGTATTAGGAGTTTCCGGGAACGGTTTTTCAGTTAACCCAAAATAACCTTGATACATTTTTTCTCCTATTTTCCAGCCATTGGCTTTATAAAAAGGATTATCTCCGTTCTTCGATTCTGTTGTCGGCCTTCTTGCGTTTTATTACTGGCCCTGGGGCGGGTAGAGCTAAAACCGGCTGTTGTCATACGATCCCCGGAAATAGATCCTTTCTCAAGAAAATAACGATACACCACCTTAGACCGGGCCTGAGATAATTCCAAATTCGTAGGAAACTTTTTCTTCAACCTCCCCCGAATCGGCATGGAATCCGTATGCCCTTCAATACGGACGGAATAATTCGAGTTTACTTTTAGAATTTCTATAATCTCATCCAGAACCGGCCGGCCTTCTTCCCTTAAATCCGCCTTACCGGTATCAAAAAGGACCCGGTCCAGATCAAACACACAATCTCCATTGGGACGTTCCCGGATATCGATCTTCAGGTGGGGAAATTTATCCTTTAATTTCTGGGCCAGACCTGTACAATCTATTTTTTCTTTTTTAACCAGCGCTGGAGGCGGCGGTGGCTGGGGAACGAACATTCCCAGCTTCTCTTCTTTTGGACCCAGGGGCTTGACACAGGTTCTGGCCCAGTTAAAAAAGTTTACCCAGAAAACCTGGCTGTCAAAGACCAGGGGGTCGATCCAATCCTTTTCGGTTTCAAAAAACAGCCAGCCCAACCCATCAAAAATGATCCGCCCGGCCCCAAAATTCTGGCCCCCGAAGACAACAGCTCCCTCCCTGTTTTTCAATACCGGGATGATATTGCCCTCAAACGTATAATAGGCCGGGCTGATATTCGGGGTTCCAAGTTGAAGTACCTCTACCCCTTCGGTCAGTCCCCGGACCGGCAGGATCAAGCCTTCGCTCTTGGTAATAAGGGCCGACTTGGAAGAGAGAGAAAGGTTTAAACCAAAAAAATGAGCCCAGTCTTTATTGCCCGGCACATTGTCTCGAAGAGGATTAAAAATGATCCAGAGAATATTGCCCTGGGCCACCCAATCTTTCAAAATTTCTATCTGCCTGGTTTCCAGAAAGCCAGGATAACAGGCACTTTCCAATTGAAGTAAAAAGGGTTTCTTCTTCCTGGGGAGGTCCCAGATAAAGTGGGTGTTTTCAGCGGAGAGCTTGATCCATTTAGGGCAATTTTCCAAGGCCTTCTTCAAGTTATCAGGCATGGCCGAAAACGAATCGGAAGCCCCAAGCATCCCAATAAACAGTAACAAACATGTCAATACAACCGTTCTTTTAAAAGTCATCGCCTCACCGGGATAAAAAGTTTTTAATCTCTTTTTCTTGCACCGCGGCACTAACCGATAAAAAAGCAAAGATTGCCGTCCGCAAAATTTCCGCCTTGGAACGTTTCAATGATTTGGATTGTGAAGTTAACTGTCTTAATTGATTCTCATACAAGGTGGTTGTAAAGGGCCTTAATTGTTTTAACCCCATCTCTTGATAACTTTTCATTATTTGTAGCTCTTGGTCTTTATCCTCTTGCAGCAGATAGCGATTCAAGGCGGTACGAACCCAGTCCGCTTTTTTGCGGTGCAGGGCGTTGGCCGCCAGATGAAGCGATTCTTTAAGCCCTTTAGGAAGGGAAGTTGAATACATCACCGTTTTTTCTTTTTTTCCAGATTCATCCAATTCCATAAAAATTTTCATTCTGAGCTGCTCGTATTCCTGAATATTTTGTTCCAATGGTTTGATATTTCACAACTTTTCATTTTTTTGACCACAAGATACCAGATCTTAGAATCAATGTCAAGAAAAAAATTAATGTCATTTATTTTTTTTACTTGATCTTTAATTATTATTTGTTATATTTAATGAAAATTAAATATTGACAGAAAGCCGATTCCTGTATATAACTAACTAAATTTTCATTATTTTCATATGAATGGTTGTGTTCCTTCCACTCAAAAAAGGTTTATCAGCAACAAAAGAATAATTTTAGGAGGGGAAAATGATTACAAATAAAATTGGAAGGGTTATTCTTGGTATTGTAACATTGGGGGCTTTTCTTATCCCAACACCTTCCCCGGTCATGGCACAAAGGGAAGGCATCACAAATAAGCCTGCTCAAACCGAGGCCTTGTCCCCCAAGGGGATAACCAATGGGGATCATAAGGTGGGCGAGTGGGAGTTTAAACACCCCAAAAAGCCGGTCATAGCCGGGATCCCTTTGGGCGCCCATCGTTCTGAAATAACGAGCCTTCTTATATCCAAACAGATCGCCCCTTTGCAACGAACAGCACCCATGGACAGCTTCCCGAGGCTTATCGGGGAAATCAGCTACATCAAAAAAGCCTACTTATATTATACCCGGGACCGCTTAAGCAAACTCACGATCCTCTTTGATGTGCCGGTTGATAAAAATTTGACAGGAGAACCCCTATTGGGGTTTTACAAAGAACTTCGCGAAAAATTGATTCGTGATTATGGACAACCGACTAATTCCACGGCCTATGTCCACCCTAATTTTCCCTATACTTTAGTGGCCTTAGAGACCGGAAACGCCTTCAATTTAGATTATTGGGAAAACGTAGATGACATGAAAATTTTGCTCTCTCTTAAAGGCCGGGAGGAGAAAATTGATTTTTCCCTGACCTATCAATATCTCTATTTTGAGAGTGACTTATACCTAAAGACAATAAAAGGAAATTGATTTTTCCCTGACCTATCAATAGTTCCCTTTTTTTAAAAAAAGTAATTGATAGAACCAAATTCGATGAAGGCCTTAAAAATCGTCATTCCCGCTCAGGCGGGAATCCAGACTATCCGTAGCCAAGTAATAACCCTGGTTCCCGTTTTCCCCCTCTGGGGTTCCTTTCAGGCCGGAGGGTAGGGGCCCCTTGGGGCTGGAGGCTGGAATAACAAAAATGGGCTTTGGGCGGCTTTTTAGGAGTGTAAGGAGAAAATCAGGAGAGTTCGGCTATAGTGATTTCCAAAAGAGAATGAATGACCTGGGGATTAAAATGTTCGTCCAAGTTGGGAATGATCTTCTGTTCGTGGAGTTTTCCTTCGATCTCTCTCTTTAATACATTTAAAAAAGCCATGACAATCCGTTTCTCAAATTGGACATTGATGTTTTTCCGTATTTCCTTAAGTGTCTTTTCGATACTCAGGCGATGGCGGTATGGACGATGGCTGGTCATGGCATCAAAGGCATCGGCCAGGCAGATAATCTTGGCCCCGTCTGAAATTTGATCCCCCATTAAACCCTCCGGATAGCCATGACCGTCTAATTTCTCATGATGCGATTTGGCCATGAGCGGCACATCGGACCAGGGAAACCGAATGGTTGACAAGATCTGAAAGCCTGCCTGGGCATGTTCCATTACTTTTCCGAATTCCTTGAAGGTAAGGTGTTTTTTCTTGTTAATAATGCCACTGTCAACGATAATTTTTCCAACATCGTGTAACAGGCCGGCCACATAAAACCCTTCCAGGATATCATCTCCATAACCCAATTCTTTCCCGATAGCGACCGCATACATGGCCACCCGATAGGAATGGCCTTTGGTATAGGAATCTTTGGCATCGATGGCGGCCGCAAAAGCCCTGATGGTGTCATCATAAATATAACGCAGGTCATCAACCATCTTCAGATTTTCTTTGATCTGGATATTCAAGGCTTCGATCAGCTGTTGGCTGTGGAGGGCATTGGCGATATGGTGTCCCAGCAAGGTCAGAACGTTTTTGTCCATTTGGGTATAAGGGGCTTCATCCAGTTTTGGCCCCAGACAAATCAGACCGATCCAATTCCCCTTGACCTGCAAAGGCACACCCAGAACGGTTTTCAGACGGGAGAAAATCGGCATATTGGCCTCGAGGAAAGACCGAATCTCCGCTTTTCGACCTCGAATGGAAAAAATCCCGCTATGGCCGCTTAAGAACTCTTCGGTTTCAGCCGGAAGGATTAAATGCGAGGGATCTTCTCTCTTGAGTCCTTTGTGGGCCAAAAGATCGAGTTGATTCTTGGTTCCTCCACGGGCAAAAATGGCCCCTCGGGTTATCGACAGGGTCCCTAAAATCATATGCAGGGAACTCCGGATGGTGAGCTGAAAATTCTGAGCGGAAGTGACTTCCTCTCCTAATTCAGACAGGGTCGAAAAAATATAGAAAAGTTTTTGATAGTCCATTTAAGCCGTTTTCAAGAATTCCAGGGCCTCTCGATTAGAGGCAAAGGTACGGGCATATTTTTTCAGCCCCACCATCTCAAAAAGTTCCTCATTGATCTTCGACAAAGAGGTAAAACAAACCTTCAGGTTTTTTTCCCGGGTAGCCTCGACGATACCAACTAAAAAAGAGACGCCGATACTATTAATATAAGCAATCTTGCCAAAATCAATAATAAATTTTCTATGGCCTTCCTTTACCGCCTTTTTAAACAATTTCTCAACTTCCTCTCCACCTAAGTCGTTCAGATAGCCCTGGGCTTTGAAAAGGATCACGTTCCCGTTTTGATCTTGCGTTACCTTAAAATTTTTCATCTCTTTTTACACTCTCTCGTTGGATTTTTTCTTGACCATATAGAGTCGGGTACCGATATCGGCTTTTTCAAAACGGACCTCATCCATCATTTCCCTGATTAAACCCAGACCCCGGCCTCTCTTCTGTGAAAGGGGATCGGCCTCTCGGATGATCCGGGCCTGGACCTCTACCGGATCAAAGGCCTGTCCACGATCTTCCACCACGATCTCAATAAGTTCCGGTTGGACCGTAAAATACACCCGGATTTTTTTTTCAAAGCTTTGGCTGTGTTCGGCGGCATTGATACAGGCCTCGATAAGGGCTATCTTTACTTTCTCGATACTCGCCCCATCCAAATCTGAATACGTGGCCATCTGCTCCAGTGCCCTCACGGCCACCAGCTCTGATTCCGAGTTTATAGGCAAGACTAAACTAAAATGCAAGGTATTTTCACTCGTCGGGAAAGGCGCCTCCTCTTCTTCTTTTAATTTTGAAAGGGTCCTTTCTATCTCCTTCCCCCGTCCCGTAATAATCTGGGCCAGATCCTGCTGATGGAGGTATTTCCGTACCAGGACTTCCACCCAATCTCTAAGGACCCGACTGTTCTCCAGGCCAATATTCCCAAACCGTTCCCAGATAACCCCGGCCCGTTCCAATATTCCAACCAGGGGTTGGACCATCTTCGCTGGTAACGCAATGCTCCTGTATAAATCAGTTAAAGGAAGCATGGGTTGCCCCGATTTCAAAAGTTGACTTAAAATCCTGAGAAGGTAGCCGCCATGAAGGGGATCCACCCCCTTTCGTTCATAAAGTCGGTTTTCAAACCAGCGGCTTAATTCCCCCTGCCAAAGGGATTTCAAATAGATCTCGACAAATCGCTGGTGACTTTCCAGACCAGGCGCCTCCAGCCGGGCCTCCCGTAGCAGCGCAGTCAAGGTCCCGGGATTGCCTTCCAAATAAAAAAACCAGCTTTTGATCAGATCTCCGGCGATCTCAATTTTATAAAATTTTCCCAGAACAATAGCCAGTTCTTTACCTTCCTCGGCAGGCAAGGGGGTTAATTCCATAACGGCCATATTGGTCGAACCCAAAGCAGGATGAAGCGTCTTTAATAAGAACCCGGGGGGCTCTCCCGAAAAAAGATGGGGCGCCCAGGGAGAAGCCATCATTTCTCTCCACAGTCCCGCAGCCCCTTTCCCGGTTATGGCAAAGGCCCCAAGACCTTGAATATGATCAACCAGCATCCAAATCGGCTTATTAACGGCCTGGGCAATCCGCTTGGGGGCTGCCAGGGCATTGATAAATCCCTTTCTTTCATCCCTGATCCTGCAAGCCTCCCGGTGACTCAAAATAACTTCGTCAATAATCGCCTTCCCCTGCTTCTCGGCCTCTCTTTGCAGGTCGGAGAACGATAAGGGAATGTCCTTGGGGGTGGCAATCAGTTCCTTTTTTTCAAATAAGAGGATTTGACTGATGACAGAGACCAGATATTCTTCGGCAAAATCCAAGAGGTCCTGATAATCTCGTGAAAAGGTAAAATAAACCGGAATTACCCCCCCTCCCCCCCAGAAAAGGATTTCCTTAAGCTCCTTCAAGAGGGCCGTCTTCCCCCTTCCCTGGGGAGAGATTAAAAGCAAATCCTCCCCCCTACCCTGGGCGATTTCCAAAGCCTTCTGTTTGAAAAAAGCGAGTTCGGATTGACGATTAATAAAAGGACCTTCTTCTATTTTCAACCTTTACTCTCCGCTCCGTTTCTTTTCCAATTCTAAAATCCTTAAGTCAACCTCGTTGGAAAGTAGGCAATTTTCGGCTTTAAAATCAGATAAGACTGCCATGGCTCGGTCTATCTGGCCTTTTTTTTCCAAGGCTACCGAGGCCAGTAGAAAGGCTTTTTCAAATCCCGGGTTTTTCCCCATGGCGTAATCAAGACAGGCAAGGGCCGAATCCCAACTGCCTTCTTTCAGATAAATCTTGGCCAGATCCACGCAGATATCCGGGAATCGGATGTCCTGCCTCATCAGGATTTCCAGTTCGTTTTTGGCCTTATCCGGCATTTCAACCTTCAGATAGGTTTTATACAGATGAACTCGAACCTTAAAAAAATGGGGGTTAATTTCCAGGGCATTTGAATAGGCCATGATCGCCTTATCCCAGGCATCCATTTGATCATACACTTTCCCCAATTGATAATGAAAATCTGCATAATCGGGTGTTTCAGCTATTTCATCTTCATAAAGCTTGGCCAGGGTGGCAAGCAGCGGCCGATCCCATTTGCCCCCGAACTTCTCCATTATTTCAAGGTAATCGGGGACGATCGGCAGATGTTGCGGAAAAATCTGCAACATAGATTCCAGATAAGCCTCTTTCAGAGGATCCAGTTTTAATAAGGCCAACTTTCCTTCTTCATTCCCTTTTATTATTTTTCTTTTTTAAA
>JAZDOU010000429.1:0-2061 GCA_043798385.1 Pseudomonadota bacterium | reverse complement strand
AATAATTTCATTTCAACCTCCTGACCTGCCGGCATGGGGCCTCGTCTCCCCACATAAATAGGCCTCTTCAGCTAATGTTACCACCACCTACCTTTCTGTTTGAATGGTATCTTATTCATTTCCTTCTTTTTGAGTCAATGGGTTATTTCATTCCTATACTCGAAAACGTCTTGACCTTTGAGTGTGGGGTGGTTATTCTCGCTGAGCCCGTTGGAGAAGGGCAGGTGATTGGTGAATCACTTCAGGCATTATTTGAACCTTGAAGGGGATGCCATCGGGCGAAAGGCATGATACATGACCCCTGCCAGCGGCTACTACGGACTTAGACAATACAGTTAAAACAAAAAAATTAGTAACGTTCAAAAGTGTGTACATGCTCATGGAAATGGGAGTTTGTTTTTATGGGAACCTCCTATGAGGCCCTGCCCATTTCTTCCCTCCGGGGCGTAGGCCCTCCGGGGCGTAGGCCCTCCGGGCCGGAGGCAAGGTCCTATCTATGACGCTCGTTGCATTGGGCCAAATATTTGGGGTTTTCCAATGATCGTTGCAAGATAATAGAGGTTCCGGTGAGCAAACCCCAAATAGTCGTCCCATGGAGAGGTTCGGTGGAATTTCTTGTGAGATAGGACCTTTCAGAAACAGGCATGGCCTCATCCTGAAATCATGCACCATGTACACGCTTTTGAACGTTACTAATATTTTACCCGTCCTTTCTCGATCCCCAGCCATGCGGTATCCCCCATTTAAGGCCCCCCGCCCAGAAAATGGGGCCTCTTATAGCCAACTCAAAGCCCCCATTTCTCGTCGAATAACCCCGGGGAATAGACAACCTGATCTCGTGATGATCGGAAGTCAAGGATTGACTATTTAATAAGGAATGAGATATGGGAATGATGGAAGGCATTCAGAGTGTCTTGAAAAGAACCCGTATAGGAGGAGGTTTTTATGTCGAGTCATAAAGTCGTCAAGGATCTTATGATCGGTATCTTCGAGTACCCTCACATCCCTTATTGGTTTTCCATCAGAGAGGCCATCGGGGTGATCAGGGTATCTTTTTTAGAAGCCAAGAAATATTCTGAGCCCCTTGCCATACTGGTATTTGACGAAACATACAGTCTCATGGGGACACTAACCCTCAGAGACATATTGAAGGGACTTGAACCGCGGTTTTTGAAACCCAGCACAAGGGCCCAGGTCCCTGAGGAGGATGAGTCCAATCTGACCCTCATATGGGATACCTTTTTCGATGAAGAATCCAAACATCTTGCGAAAAAACCGGTCCGCGACATTATGGTCCCGGCAACGGTTTTTGTGGAACCCCAGGCGCCCATAACCAAGGCAGCCTATCTCATGATCCGACACAATCTGATCTTACTGCCGGTGCTGGAAGAGAAAAAGAAGTTCGTAGGCCTCGTAAGGATGGTGGAAATATTCGACGAGATCTCCAATATGATCATCAAGGAATAGGAGGGGGATGATGACCGAAATGGAAAAAAAGAGGACGGAGGGCTTACCGGAGCCCCCTCCTGAAATCGTCATTGCTGAGGCAAAAAAACGGTTCGAGCTGAAAAGGTTATTCTTTGTCCTTCTGGGATTGGCGTTCTTTTTTGTATTTTATTATATGCCGCCGCTTCCGGATGCTGTTGACCCCCTTGGTAAACACTTTCCGCTCCCAAAAGAGGGAAAGGCGGCCATTGCCTTATTTTTACTCGCAGGCACCTGGTGGGTCTTTGAGGTGGTCCCCATAGGCGTTACCAGCATCGCCATCGGGATCTTCCAGGCCCTGTTTATGATCAGACCGGCCAAAGAGGCCTTCAGGAGCTTTTTCGACCCCTCGGTCTGGTTCATCTTCGGGTCCATCGTTATCGGGATGGTCTTTACAAAGACAGGGCTCACGAGACGTCTCGCCTATAAGATGCTGACGATTCTGGGTGAGAAGACAAGCATGATCTATCTGGGATGCTTTGTGCTCACCTCCTTGCTCGCGCACTTCATGGCCCACACCGCCGTTGCGGCAACGATCTATCCCCTTCTCCTCGCCATCTATTCCCTCTATGGTGA
>JAZDOU010000395.1:0-5637 GCA_043798385.1 Pseudomonadota bacterium | reverse complement strand
ATCCCTCTTTGATACCCGTGAACTATAAGAAATTACCGCAGAGCGTATCTAAAGGTGGAACGATCTATCTAAACGATGGATTCATACAGTTGAAGGTTCTGGAGGTATCAGGAGGAGAGGTGGAGTGCAAGGTGCTGATGGGCGGGCCATTGCTCTCTCATAAAGGATTAAACCTGCCCAGAGCAAAAATAACGGCCGACCCGGTGACCGAACAGGATTTGACTTTAGTTGATTTCGGTTTGAAAGAGGGGTTGACACTTTTCAGCCTCTCCTTTGTTGAAAGGGCTGCGGACATTGTCAAGGTCAAAGAGTTTGCCCAAAAAAGAGGGAAAACGATCTCTGTAATTGCCAAGATTGAACGGGCCGAGGCCGTTAAGAATATCGAATCGATACTCAAAATTGCCGATGGGATTATGATCGCCCGGGGAGATTTGGGGGTGGAGCTTCCGATCGAAAACGTCCCGGCCATTCAAAAAAAGCTCATCTATCAAGCCAATTTGTCGGGGCGGCCGGTGATTACCGCCACCCAAATGCTCGAATCCATGACGGAAAATATCCGGCCGACCCGGGCTGAAGTTACCGATGTAGCCAATGCCATCCTGGACGGCAGCGATGCCGTCATGCTCTCGGAAGAAACGGCTATCGGCCGCCATCCGGTTGAAACCGTAACCATGATGGCCCGGATTGCCGCCTCCATTGAAAATCAGAGGCGAAAGATCAACCCGGCTTCTCATAATGACCAATATCTGAAAACGGCTATCGGACAGGGAAAGGTGACCGTAAGCAACGCCATCTCATTGAATGTGATGGAGTCCTTGCGGGTCTTGAAGGTACGCCTGATCCTGACGCCTACTCACACGGGTGTGACCGCCCGCCGGATCTCCCGGTTTAAGCCGGACTGTTGGATTTTAGCCTTTTGTCCGGATGAGCCAACCCGCGATTTTTTATCATTATCCGCCGGGGTGGCCTCCTTTCTATTGCCAGGGAAAGATCCTTTCCGTTATGAAAATCTTTTTAAGTTTGTCAAAGAAGCCCATCTGGCCAAAAAAGGAGATCTGTTGATTCTAACTGAGATGGTTGCCCCCGGGCAGGTCGGCGGTATCAATTCACTTAATTTTGTTACTTTGACATAGCTCGAAAATAGGATTCGAGGATTCCAGGATTCAAATGAGGGGATGAGAGAATGAGTGGATGTGACGATGAGGTCTCCTCCTCACATCACCCCATCACCTCATTGACTCATTCTCACAGATCCTTGACCCCTGGAATCCTTGAATCCCGGTTTCATGCCTTTCAGGGTTTTCAAAAAGGGCGGGAAAAGACAGAGGTTTCCTCCAATCCGGCTCAGGATGAGGGCCACAGCGGCCACGATGGCGCCGATAGCATCCAGATAGCGAATGCCTATATAGAGGGTCAAGATGACGATCGTCAATTCCAACCCGGTAGCCCAGGTAATGGGACCGGTATTTCGAGTATTGACTAAAACCGATCGCTGGAAGGTCAGCAGCATCCATAACCCGGGCATGATGACCAATATTTTTACCGGGGTCAGGGCGAATTGGGTTAATTCAGCCGACAGGCCCGAAACATGACGGAACCATAAATTGGACAAGGGGGTGAATCCGATACAGGCCAGCAGTCCGATTGTAATGACGCTCAGTCCCAGGGCAAAGTTCCGCAACTCCTTATAGTTTCGGTTCTGGTTCCCCAACAGGGCAATACTGGCCTCGTGAAAGGACAAGCCGCAGCTCATAAAGATAAATACCAACCCATGAATGACCGGGAGTACTGCCAGAGATTCGATGGCCATTCTGCTTTTTCCCACAAAAAAGGTCACGGCCGGCTGGACCCCCAGGGCCAACAAAGAGGTCAGGGCCAAAGGAAAATAAAATTTAAAAATCGCCCGGTAAGTCAGGAGATCCTTTTTGTCGCCTCCTTGGTGGTCAGTCTGCGATAGCAATCCCTTAACAATCGGGCGGGCCATGATTCGGCTGGAAACCGCTTCCAGGAGCACGGCTGTCATCAGAACGCCGGCCCCCACGGAAGCCCCGTCAAGACTTGAGAAATAGTATAGACACAGGCCTGTTAAAATTATAGTGGCCAGCCGGATGGCGGTTCCAAAGGCCACATAACGGGTTCGATTATGACGGATCAAGACCCCCTGATAGAAGCGGCGGATGCCTATGGCCCAGGGAACGGGGATAAAGAAAAAAACCGCTTGATAAGTCAGTCGGGCAACGTTTTCCGGCAGACCGATCAGCCGTCGGGCAAGAAAAGTGAAAACGGACGGCAGGAGAACGAATCCCTGAACCAGGGTGATTATCCCGATCAAGACAAAGGTAAAGCGTTGCAGTTTAAGATAGGAGTCCCGGTCCTTGACCAGAGCGGTCGCGGCGCTGATGATCATCATGATGGGGGCTTCCAACACCAGGATAAACGAAAAGGCCACCCCATAGGCGGCCAGGTTGAACTTGGGTTCGGCCATCCTGGCAATAATGGCGCTGACCAAAGAGCTTTCCAGGGCCATCATCAGCCAGGTGGATTCCAGGGGCAGCCAGAACAATAAAATTCGTTTATTGGTCAGCTTGGGAGAATCGGAGTTCATTGAAAATGGATAGCATGTTGAAATTAGGCAGGCAAGGAAATAAAATAGGAATAAGTTGACCGGATTGGAATTATTAAACCGTACCCTCGTCTTTTGACTTGCCTTTTTTCCCCTTAACTATTAAAAATTTAGGGGGATACTAGGAAATTTTTATGACTTCGATTAAAAAACCGTTAGCTGTGGTTATCCTGGCCGCCGGTAAGGGGACCCGGATGAAATCCACCCTCCCCAAAGTGCTTCATCCCTTACTGGGGAAGCCGATGCTGAGCTATGTCTTAGATACGGCTCAGAGCCTGAAGCCCCTGAAAAATATCCTGGTAGTGGGCCACCAGGCAGATCGGGTGAAGGAGGCCTTCCCGAACTGGCCGGGAATTTTTATCCGTCAGATGCCTCAATTAGGGACCGGCCATGCCCTGCAAGTAACCCGAAAAGAACTGGAATCGTTTCAGGGAACGGTGCTGGTCCTTTCAGGCGATGTGCCCTTGATCGAAAAGAGGACCTTGAAAAAACTGCTTCAGGTCCATGAACGCAGCCAAGCCGTTTTAACCCTTATTAGCACCGAGATAGAGGACCCTAAAGGATACGGTCGGATCATTCGAGACTTACAGGGGCACCTGGTGCGAATTGTAGAAGAAAAGGATGCCACGCCCCGGGAACGCCCAATTCGGGAAATCAACAGCGGTCTTTATTGCTTTAATTCAGACTTTCTTTTTTCAGGACTTTCCCGTCTGACCCGAAAAAACAGTCAAAAAGAATATTATCTGACCGATCTTGTCCAGATGGCCCGGGATAAGGGGCAGCGGGTGGCCGCCTTTTTACAGTCCCGTTCGGAGGAAGTCCTAGGGGTCAACGACCGGGCCGAACTGGCTCGTTTAAGCCAGGTGCTGCGACAACGGATTCTACAGGACTGGATGCACCAGGGGGTGTCTATTCTCGATCCGGTGACTACGTATATTGAGAGCTCGGTCCGAATCGGGCGGGATACGGTCATCGGCCCCTTTACGAGCCTTTTAGGAAAGACCCGGGTCGGTTCCCGATGTCACATTCAGTCTCATGTGGTTATTGATTCTGCGACCATTAAGGACGGGACAACCCTGCCACCTTTTTCTTATCTCAAAAATGAAGGGTCAAGCAAAAGGCCCAAAAATTAAATTTAAGAAACCGGTGGCCATTAACCAACCTATGAAAAGAGGCGTTTTATGTGCGGCATAATAGGCTATCTTGGCCCTCAAGACCCTGTCGGGGTCATTTTTGAGGGATTAAAAAAACTGGAATACCGGGGTTACGATTCAGCCGGGATTGCCGTCATCAAAAACCGGCAGTTCGAGGTTCGCCGCAGCCAGGGAAAACTAAGCGAATTGGGGCGGCTTCTTTCCCGGGAGCCTATTTCCGGCCGGATAGGGATCGGCCATACCCGCTGGGCCACCCACGGCCGGCCTTCGGAAACCAATGCCCATCCCCATGTAGTGGGTCGGGTCGCCCTGGTTCATAACGGTATCATCGAAAATTATCTGGACCTCAAAAAACAACTCCAGGCTGAGGGCCGGACGTTTTTATCGGAAACGGATTCGGAGATCGTTGCTCACCTGATCGATAAATATTTAAAAGGCCGGGATCTGGTGAAAGCGGTCCAATTGGCCCTGGAAAAAATCCGAGGCTCCTATGCCCTGGTTGTCATGGACAGCCAGGATGAGGATCGAATTGTGGCGGTCCGTAAAGAATGCCCTTTGATAGTCGGGATCGGAGAGGGGGAATTTTTTATTGCCTCCGATGTCCTGGCCTTCCTCCATCACACCAATCAGGTCATCTATCTCGAAGACGGGGAGATGGCTGTGATCGAGAGTCCCTTTCCCCGAGTGTTGTCTGCTAAAAAGGCGAGGATTAAAAAAGAAATCCAGCAGATCTCCTGGAGCCCGGTCATGGCTGAAAAGGCCGGCTATAAACATTTCATGCAAAAAGAGATTTTTGAACAACCCCAAGCCATTATCGACACCTTCCGGGGCCGGGTTTCGCCGGAAAAAGGAGAGGTCCTTTTGCCGGAAATCGGCCTTTCTGCTAAAGAGTTGGGTGAGATCAACCAGATTGAGATTGTGGCCTGCGGGACCTCCTGGCATGCGGCCCTGATCGGCAAGTTTCTATTGGAAGAATATTGTCGAATCCCCACAGCCGTGGATTATGCCTCGGAATACCGCTACCGAAATCCGATTGTCAATCCCAGGACCCTGCTGATCGTGATTTCTCAATCCGGAGAAACGGCCGATACCCTGGCGGCCTTACGAGAAGGCAAAAAGAAAAAAGCCCGGGTTTTGGCCGTGTGCAATGTGGTGGGCAGCAGCATCGCCCGGGAAGCTGACGGCGTTATCTATACCCACGCCGGTCCGGAGATCGGGGTAGCTTCCACTAAGGCCTTTACCACCCAACTGGTGGCCTTGTATCTCTTAACTATCTATATTGGACAAACGCTCAAAAAGAGTTCTCGAAAAAATCGGCTGGTCATGATCCAGGACCTCCTGCGGATTCCTCATGAGATAGAACAGGTTTTGGAAGGGGAAGGGCAGATTCAAGCCATTGCCCAACGGCACTTCCAGGCTCAGGATTTTTTATTTCTTGGCCGGGGCATCCATTATCCCATTGCCTTGGAAGGGGCCTTGAAATTAAAAGAAATCTCTTATATCCATGCCGAGGGATACCCGGCCGGCGAAATGAAGCATGGGCCCATCGCCCTGATCGACGAAAAAATGCCCACGGTCTTTTTGGCCCCTGACAACGAAATCCAGGAGAAGGTGCTCAGCAATATAGAAGAGGTGCGGGCCCGCGGCGGGATTATTATTGCCCTGTCGGATGGAAAAAAGGGGGACCACCTTGAATCCAAAGCCCAGGAACGGATCCGGCTTCCCAAGACCTCTTGGGGTCTTTCACCGATAGTCTATGCCGTTCCCCTGCAACTGCTGGCCTACCACATGGCCGTCTTTCGAGGGACCGACGTAGACCAACCGAGGAATCTGGCCAAGAGTGTAACGGTGGAATAAAAA
>JAZDOU010000357.1:0-5983 GCA_043798385.1 Pseudomonadota bacterium | reverse complement strand
GAATAAGGAAAAAGGGCTCTGGTCCGGCCAGGGATAGTAGTCTTTCAAATAGGTAAACGCCTTAGGCAGGGCAATGGTCCTTCTTCCCCTTCCCTGGTGAAAGTCTTTGATGATCACCTCAACTTCCGGCAGGTGCTTTTTGACCGCCGCCTTTAAATAGGCCAGGCCGAGGGGCTGGAGCCTTAGGGCGGTATCATAGAAATCCTGGATGGGCGGCTGGATGAGAAGAAGTTTCATGGTTAAAATTTCTTGAATGTTTACCCGGAAAAAGATTATATTATAGCAAACGCAATAAAATCTAAAGATTCATTTTCCATTATACCCCCCAATAGGAGGCACCTCATGAATTACATCATTATCGGTAACGGCGTTGCCGGAACAACGGCTGCCACAGCTATTCGAAAGGAAGATCCCGCCGGAGAGATAACCATTTTTTCAGACGAGGCCTATCCCTTTTACAGCCGTATTCGTTTAATGGAATACCTGGCCGGAGAGGTGGATATTCAGAAACTCCAGATCCACTCCGACAACTGGTATGAAAGCCAAAGGATCAAGCTCGTTCTGAATACTAAAATTGGTGACATTGATAAAAACCGGAAAGAGGTGGTTGCCCAGTCAGGGGAACGGCAGACCTACGACAAACTTCTCCTGGCCGCAGGCAGCACTTCCTTTGTACCGCCCATCAAGGGGGCTGAGAAAAAAGGGGTCTTTACCTTACGCTCGATCAAAGACGCCCAGGCCATAAAGACCTTTGCCGCCGGCAAGACCCGGGTCCTGCTCATCGGCGGCGGGCTATTGGGCCTGGAGGTGGGAAACAGTCTCCGAAAAACAGGCCTGCTGGTCTCTGTGGCCGAGTTTTTTCCCCGGCTTCTTCCGCGACAGACCGATCCGGCCTGTGCTGCCCTGCTTCAAGCCCGTTTGGAACAGATGGGTCTGACCTTTTATCTGGGTGTGGCTTCTAAAGAAATCCTTGGTGATGATCAGACCAACGGCCTTCTCCTGGAAGACGGCCGGCGGATAGAGACCGATCTGATTATTATTTCGGCCGGGGTCAGACCCAGTCTGGAGCTGGGTCAAAAATTGGGCCTGAAGATGGGCAAGGCGATCCCGGTTTCGGATCAGATGGAAACGGAGATCCCGGATATTTATGCCGCCGGTGATGGTATTGAACATAAAGGCCTGGTCTACGGCATCTGGCCGGCCTCTGAAAAACAGGGTGAAGTGGCTGGTCTGAACATGGCCGGCAAAAAAACGGCCTATACTGGAACCACCTTTTCCAATCAGCTCAAGGTGGCCGGGATTGACTTGCTGGCCGCCGGGGATATCGATCCGGACGGCAAGCTGGAGGCCTTTATCGATCAGAACCAGGAAACCGGCACCTACCGAAAACTCGTTCTGAAAGAAGACCGCCTGGTGGGCTGTTTGCTTTTCGGTACCCTGGCAGGGCGGAAACAAATCCTGAAAGCCCTGGACGAAAAAAAGGATATCTCGGCCATCAAGAACCGGTTGGTCCGGTTTGAGTTGGAAAGTTTGGATTAAAAATAGTTTTCAATCCTTATCCCCGGCTCAAAGGTAGACCTTCTCTTTGAGCCGGGAGAAATATTTCACCTCTCGGACTCTGCTTAGTTTTGGGAACGATCCTTGTTTGTATCCTAGAAGTTTACACTGTAATTAAAATAAAATTATTGTTGATTTCTTATTGACTTTCGTCCTACCAAGTGCTAAATACATTTTCCCAAGATGTCTCCATCACATACAAAATCAATTCCATCAGAAATAACATTTTCTTCTTGTCGAACCGATTGTTCTGTATCTTGTCTGATACAGGTGTAATTTAATATTCGATTCGTTCCATCCGTTAGAGTAGTTTCCATCCGGAAATTCGAATTTCCGGATGGAAACACCTCGATTTCCGCATGAAGCTCTCGCCAGAAATCCTTTTTAAAGGATTTCTGGCCAAAGAGGATAGCCAGCAGCTGTTGTTCTCATCCGGAAAGGTCTTTTCCGGATGAGAACTAGAGTAGATTAATTGTTTTTTAAAATCAAGTAAGGCTCAATGAATCATATTCACCCCGACTGAAGTGGTTGACCGGTTTGCTAACCATATTCAATGAATTAGAGCTTTTGTTTAAAACGATTGGATTACTCTCCCTTTATTCAAATTACTCTTACTGATAGTATAATCAAAATTTTATTTTAACTTTGTTGAGGATTATCCGGTACGCCCTTCCGGCTAAAAATTTTTTTCTAATCTTCAACAGGTAGTTCGACTATTAAACAAGGAGGAGCGGCTATGAAGAAAAAATTTGTTTTTGTGATGGTTTTGGCCACCATCCTGGTTTCCTGGGTCATGTCCCCGGCCTCGGTCCTAAGTGCCCAGGAAAAGCTGAGGTACAGTTGCTCGGCCCAGGTCTTTGAAGCCTTTGAAAAAGAAAGGATCGAGGCCTTTACCCGGGCCACGGGGATTGAGTTGGACCTGTATGTTTCCTCCTCTGCGGTCTCGGTGGACCGTCTCATGTCCGGTCAGGGCGACATTGCCAGTATTGCCCGAGGGGGGATGTATCCCCTCAAGGAGGGCGGCTATATCGAGACACCCTTTTGCAAAGACCCCTTGGCGATTATAGTCAACGCCAGATGTCGGGTGAGCAATATCACCGAAGAACAGCTCAAGAATATCTTCAACCGGACCATCACCAACTGGAAACAACTGGGAGGGGCGGATGAGGCCATTATGCTGGTTGTTCCGGGAAAAAACACCGCCGCCCACGAGAATTTTGGACGTCTGGCCCTGAAGCGGAAAGAGATTCCCTATGACATCATGACCTATCTCTCACCCACCGCCATCGAAGTGGTCAAGCGTTTTCCGGCGGCAATCTCTTTTGTTACCCAAGGGGCTATAGGAAAGGCAGGGGGGATAAAACTAATCAAGGTCAACGGTCTTTCTCCAAAAGACAAGGGATATCCCTATTTTCAGGAATTTTCATTTATCACCAAGGGAAAACCGGCTGGACCGGCCAAGGCCTTTGTTGATTTTGCCTTGTCTGAGAAAGGCATTGAGATCATTGGAAGGAGGGGAATGATACCTGTTAAACCGTAAGAAAACGTAAGGTCCGGGTTTAGAAGTAACTCCAAAAGCACACTATCTCAGGAGGTGACAATGGAAAAAGAATTCTATGAAAAACTGGAGCAAAAAGGAGTCTCGAGGAGAGACTTCATGCGGTATTGTACCCTTCTCACGGCGACCATAGGGCTGTCATCCTCGTTCGTCCCCAAGGTCGCGGAGGTCTTCGCTGCCACCCCCAAACAGCGGCCTCCGGTAATCTGGCTCCAATTCGCTGAGTGTACCGGTTGTACGGAGGGCTTGTTGAGGTCCATGTATCCCTGGGTTGCCGATCTGGTGTTGGATATTCTCTCCATAGAATACCATGAAACCATCATGGCCGCCGCCGGGCATCAGGCTGAAGAGAATCTGAAGGGCGCCCTTAAAAAATACAAAGGGAAATTCATCTGCGTTGTTGAGGGTGCCATCGCCACGAAATATAACGGGGCTTACGGAAAGATAGCCGACCGGACTTTTCTGGAAATCGCCCAGGAGGTCTGCTCGCAAGCATTGGCTGTAGTCAGCTTGGGAACCTGTGCCAGCTTTGGCGGCATCCAGGCAGCTAAACCAAACCCCGGCGGGTACAAAGGGGTCGGAGAGGCCCTGGGTATAAAACCGGTCAATATATCGGGCTGTCCCCCCAACCCGGTCAATCTGATAGGAACCGTGGTAAATTATCTCCTTTTAGGCAAACTCCCGGCCCTGGACGACCTGGGGCGTCCTCTGTTCGCTTACGGCAACACGATTCATGACCAGTGCCCGAGAAGATCCCATTTTGAAAGCAACAATTTTGTCCTTGAATTCGGCTCTATCGAGGCCCGCATGGGTTATTGTCTTTACAAGGTGGGCTGTAAAGGTCCCGAAACCTATAACAACTGCCCGACCGTCAAGTTTCATGGAGGCACCAGTTGGCCCATTCAGGCCGGACATCCCTGCATCGGGTGCAGTGAACCCAACTTCTGGGACGAGATGACCCCTTTTTATAGGGATAATAGAAAGGCAGGTTAGGCCCCAGGCAGGGAAGAGGAGACCGTATTTATCTTAGAACTTAAAAAAATACTTAAGGAGATCCTATGGGTACGAAAATAACGATTGATCCGATTACCAGAATAGAGGGCCACCTCAAGATCGAGGTGGAGGTGGCGGGTGGAAAGGTTGTCAATGCCTGGAGCTCAGGCACCATGTTCAGGGGTATCGAACTCATTTTGCAGGGCCGGGATCCCCAGGATGCCCATCACTTTGTACAGCGTTCCTGCGGAGTCTGAACCTACACCCATGCCCTGTCCTCGGTGAGGGCAGTCGAAAATGCACTAAAAATAAGGATTCCTGACAATGCCCGCATTGTCAGGAATCTCTTACATGGGGCCCAATTCCAGCAGGATCACCTGGTCCACTTCTATCACCTCCATGCCCTGGACTGGGTGGATATCGTCAGCGCCCTCAAGGCGGATCCAGTGAAAACAGCCGTCCTTTCCGATAATGTCTCCAATGCTCCCGGCGGTACGGCCTATTTCAAAGGTGTCAAACACCGCCTCCAGACCTTTGTCGACAGCGGCCAACTTGGCCCTTTTAACAATGCCTACTGGGGACATCCGGCCTACAAACTTCCCCCGGAGGCCAACCTTATGGCCGCAGCCCATTATATCGAAGCCCTTCGCCTTCAGGCCAAAGCAGCCAGAATGCACGCCATATTCGGCGGAAAGAACCCTCACCTCCAATCCCTGGTCGTGGGCGGTATTACCAGTGTAGCCGACCTGACCCCGGAACGTATCACCGAGTTCCTTTATGTCTGGAAGGAAACTCAGGAGTTTATCAAAAACGTCTATATTCCCGATCTCCTGGCCGTGGCTTCTTTTTATAAAGATTGGGGGGCCATCGGGGGGACCACCAATTTCTTGGCCTGGGGTGACTTGCCGCAGAGCGACAAAGAACCCGATGATCTCTTCATGCCCAGAGGGGTGATCATGAAGAGGGATCTTGCGGGCATTAAAATGGCCGATCAGGCCAAGGTAACCGAACATGTAGCTCACTCTTGGTACGAAGGAATCTCTCCCAAGCATCCCTGGGAAGGTGAAACGAAGCCCCAACACGGAGATTATAAGCCGGAGGGGAAATATTCCTGGTTTAAAGCCCCACGCTATGACGGAGAATCTTGTGAAGTGGGACCCCTGGCCAGGGTACTGGTCGCTTATGCCAGAGGCAAAAAGGAGATCAAGCCACTAGTAGACGACACCTTGAAAAAACTGGGAGTTCCGGTCGAGGCACTCTTCTCCACCCTGGGCAGGACAGCGGCCAGGGGCCTGGAGACCATCGCTATCGGGGAAGCCATGGAAGGCTGGATCAACGACCTGGTTGCCCATATCAAAGTGGGTGATCTCAAGACCTATCAGCATTGGGAGATGCCGGAGGGTACGGCGATCGGTTGCGGTCTGAACGATGTCGCCAGGGGGGCCTTGGGTCACTGGGTAAAGATCAAAGACAAGAAAATAGAAAACTACCAGTATGTGGTTCCCTCCACCTGGAATCTATGTCCCAGGGATGAAAAGGGCAAAATGGGTCCGGTGGAAGAGGCCCTTATCGGAACACCGGTGGCAGATCCGAAGCGCCCCCTTGAAGTCCTTCGGACGGTTCATTCCTTTGACCCCTGCATCGCCTGCGGAGTCCACGTCATTGACCCCGACTCCAACCAGGTTTATAAGGTGAAGGCGCTGTAAAGAAGAAAAAAGTCTGGAGTATGGAAGCATGGGGTCACATCTTGACTTGTGAATTAGGATGGGTTATGGTATGCTCCATTACGGCATAATGGAGGGGAAGAAATGGCGAGACCCTGGAGAATTCATTATGAAGATGCCTATTACCATGTCCTTTCGCGAGGAAACGAGG
>JAZDOU010000350.1:0-6752 GCA_043798385.1 Pseudomonadota bacterium | reverse complement strand
AAATTCGTTCCTCAGCGTTTTGAAAAAATCTTTTTCCATTGGATGAAAAATCTGAGAGACTGGAATATTTCCCGCCAAATCGTTTGGGGAATCAAGATACCAGACGAAACCACGACTGATGTTTTCGATACCTGGTTTTCTTCCGGCCAATGGCCTTTTGCCACCCTAAAAACTGGCCAGGCCGATGATTTTAAAAATTTCTACCCGACCAATGTCATGGAAACCGGCTGGGATATTCTCTTTTTCTGGGTGGCCAGAATGATTATGCTTGGTATTTACGCCACCGGGAAGCCTCCCTTTAAACATGTTTATCTCCACGGATTGGTGCGGGACAAAGAGCGCCAGAAAATGTCCAAGTCTAAAGGAAATGTCATTGACCCCTTGGGCGTGATTGATCTTTACGGGTCCGACGCCCTGAGGATGGCCTTGGTGGTAGGAAACACGCCGGGATCGGATATCGTCATTTCGGAAGAAAAAATCCGAGGCTACCGCAATTTTGCCAATAAGGTCTGGAACGCCTCGCGCTTCGTGCTAATGCAGATGCCCGATTCTAAAGCGCAGACCGGGAAATTGAATCTTAAATCAAAAAAATTGACGCCAGCTGATAAGAAAATTTTAAAATCACTGAAAGATACCAATAAATTAGCCACCAAGCATATAGAGAATTTCCGGTTTGATTTGGCGGCCAACAAGCTCTATCACTTCTTTTGGCATAATTTCTGCGATATTTATATTGAAAAGTTTAAATTCCAAAAAGCTAAAAGCCAAAACGTGCTATTATACGCATTATTGAATTCTCTAAAGCTTTTGCACCCCTTCCTGCCCTTCATCACCGAAGAAATATACCAAAAAATGCCCCTCAAGAATAAAAAGGAGTGCCTGATGATCGAATCTTGGCCCAAATGAGCTATCCCTTTTATATCGCTTTCGGAATCCTGCCCAGCTTTGTCTGGCTTTTGTTTTACCTGAGGAAGGACAAGCATCCCGAATCGCGCAAAATGATCTTGAAAATTTTCTTCTGGGGGATGCTGATCGCCATCCCGGCCGTTTTCCTGGAAATGGGATTCTTCGATATGGTGGACGGATTCAATCTACCCAGATCTCTAGCCAATATTCTGAATGTTTTTATCGGAGTGGCCTTTATGGAAGAACTTTTAAAATACCTGATTGTCCAGAACCACGTTTTACACCACCACGAGTTTGACGAACCGGTGGATGCCGTAATTTACATGATCGTGGCGGCCCTGGGATTTGCCGCCGTGGAAAACATCCTGATTCTGCTACAACTCGGCCACGCGGTTTTGTGGGACAAAGCCATAGAAATCTCCATTTTCCGATTTGTGGGAGCGACATTCCTGCACACTTTATCCTCGGGACTGATCGGCTATTTCTTGGCTCTGGCAATTTTCGACAAAAAAAAATAGGTTTAAATTGATTGTTGCGGGATTGTCCATCGCCACTCTCTTGCACGGCCTCTATAATTTTTCTATCATGAGGATAGACGGAAATTTCAAAGTCTTAACTCCTCTGATCATTATTACCGCTTTGGCCGTCTTTGTTTCTTTTGCCTTCAAGAGATTGCACAAATTAGAAAGTGTCTGTAAAATATAATATTATGGCAAATTCTTTTTTCGATAAATTAAAAAAAGGGATGGGGATCGAGGCCACCCAGAAAGAGGAGTCGGAACCTCGGGAAGAAGAGAGGGAAGCGACGGAAGAGAGGCCTAAAAGATCGAAAAGGGCGTCCATCTCAAGAGTGCCAGAACCTAAAAGAAAAAAACTGCCGAAAATAGAAAAACCGGCAGAAGAGGAAAGCGAGGAAGAGCCCGCTCCGCCCAGAGAGCTTAAGATTGAAGTGAGACAGGAGGAGCCAGAGGAAGAAATAGAAATAGCTAAACCCGCCTCAAAGGATCCGGATCCCGTCGAAATCGTTGAACAAAAAACTGTTAAGAAGGTTGAAAAAAGTCCGGCTAAGGAAACCCCGAATAAAGAACAATGGGAATTTGACGAACCGACTGGCCAATTGGCCATTGATGTTTATCAAACCGAAAGCGATCTGGTCATCCAGTCAGCCATCGCCGGAGTGAGAGCGGACAATCTGGAAATTTCCATGGAGAGAGACGTCATTACCATTAGGGGCACTAGGGAAAAACCCTTCAAAGAAGAAGGAGACTACTTTACCCAGGAATGCTATTGGGGCACCTTTGCCCGGCAAATCATTATGCCGGTAGAAGTCGACCCTGACAGCGCCGAAGCTTCGATGAAAGAAGGGATATTGACTATCAGAATACCGAAAATACTGAGAGAGAAGAAAAGAACGATCAAAGTCAGGATTTAAACTAAAAAACCGCCCCGAAGGGCGGTTTTAAATTGTGTCCCCGGCAGGATTCGAACCTGCAACCCTTGCGGGACAGCGTCCTAAGCGCTGCGCGTATTCCAGTTCCGCCACGGAGACAAATAATCCTACTTTGCCATTCTACTTAATTTTTCACGGAAAATAAAGCCTCGCTCTCTTTAGAGCGAGGCTAAGAACATTCAATCAAATCCTTCCTAGAATCCCATTATCGCTCTCACCAAGCTCGGTATGGCTCTGGCGATAAAGGCGACCAACAAACCAATGGCGGCATACAGGATGAAGTTTCTGCCGGAACTGACTTTTTCAGGCGAACCGGATGATGTCAGGATATTGTAGGCCCCCATGATGACATAGAAGACGGCAAAGATAACCAAGAAAGCAAACACCCAATCAACAAGGGTGTTGATGGTGTTCAAAAGGGCGAATGCTCCCCACTTCTCGGTTCCGCCTGACGGACAAAGGGTGCCGCTTAACGGACAATTAGGGTTGGTGGGTCCAGGCGTCCCAGCGCTCGGAGATCCTACAACGCTGTCTTTCGCACAGGTTATATTGTCGACGGTAATGTCTCTTTTTAATTTCACGCACTCAATTGGCGTACCGGCATCGGCAGAAACGATCAGCGGCGCGACTAAGGCTCCCAAAAGAGTTAAAAAGACTATAGCTGGTAAAAATTTTTTCATTGTAAGAAATATCGGAAAGGGATAACAATCTTCGACCTTTATTATATTTATTTTAGAATCCCATTATTGATTTTACAAGACTTGGTATGGCTCTGGCGATAAAGGCAACCAACAAGCCAATGGCGGCATACAGGATGAAGTTTCTTCCGGAACTGACTTTTTGGGGGTTGCCCGAAGAAGTTAAGATGTTGAAAGCTCCCATCATGACATAGAAGACGGCGAATATGACCAGAAAGGCAAATATCCAATCTACAATAGTGTTGATGATATTAATAAGAGCGACTGCTCCCCACCTCTCGGTAACCCAAGCGGTGACAGCGCTACCATCTTTTAAGGTATCTGCTCCGGAAGCCGCTGGCATAGAACCGGTACTCAATATATCGCAAGTTCCGCCAGATGCTCCCACCACATCCCCTTTAGGGCAAATATCATTCGGGGGCGTAGTAGCAGGCGCCTTATTGCAATTACTCCCTTCAAATTTGATTTCTCTTTTTATTTTAACGCACTCTTGCGTTCCTCCGGCAAAAACAAAAAAGGGGATCAAGAGAGCCGTAAAAATCAAGATGAAGGAGATTTTTTTCATATTGTTACGATCCTAAAATTTCTTTAATCAAGGAAACGAACCCCTTTGCCATAATTATAATAAGAAATCCGGCTGCTGTCCAGATCATTAATTTCTTAGCCTGGTCGGTCTTTTGCAGGTTTCCTCCGGAGGTGACGAACATAACCCCTCCGATCACGATCATTAAGGGAGCTAAAACCACGCTTATTCTGAAAATAAAATTAATTATTTTCTCGATAACCGCTTCAAAACTGATGGTCCCCAAAGGATTTTGGATGTTGACGGGATCGGCTGCCAAAACAAAGATGGGCACAAAAGCAGCTATTAGAATCGGTAAAAATTTTCTCATTTATTCATTCTACCTTCTGGGTTATCATTGTAAAGTTAGTTTTCCACAACAGCCAGAACCAGACCCCAGTGGTAAGAGCTGGCTTCAAATTCTTTTTCAGGTTCCAAGCCCAGTTCTTTGGCCATTTTTTTTATCTCTTCAGGTAAAATCCTTTTCCCCTCCGGGCCCAAAGGAGCGTCTTTTTTCCAATCAACCACCAGAATCTTTCCGCCAGGCTTTAAAACTCTTTTCCCTTCTTCTAAGATTCCTTTTTTATTCTCCGCCTGGAATAATAAATTAGTCATTAAAACCAAGTCGCAGGAACCGGAAAGCAGGGTCGTGCCCCTTTCCACGTTAGCCTTCATGGAAACTACGTTGGGAATCTTTTGCGTTTTAGCTTTTGACCTTAGAGCTGAAAGAGGCTCTTCCAGGATATCCACGCCGTAAACCCTGCCCTCTTCCAGGGTTCTGGCTAAAGGCAAAACCCAAAAACCGGAACCGCAGCCGAAATCGACAGCCGTCATTGTGTTTTTCAATTTCAGCTGTTTTAAAACTTCCGCCGGATTAAGAAACCCAATCATAATTTATATGCAAGCGGTTGAAGCCACCTTATCTCCTTCTTCCAGGCGCATTATCCTGACTCCCTGGGTGGCTCGAGACAACAAAGGTATGGCCGTGATCAGAGTCCTGATCACTTGAGCCTTCTTAGAAATAACAATTAATTCTTCTTCTTTGCCGGTTAAGATTCTGGCGGAAACCAAGTCTCCTGTTTTGGGGGTTATTTTGGCGGTTTTGATTCCGCTGCCGCCTCTTCCTTGCAATCGGTATTCTTTGACATCCGTTTTCTTGCCGTAACCGTTGTCCATCACCACCAGCAAATAATTCTGGACTTTAATCTTCGCGTCTTGTATTTTAATGACATCCATCCCCACCACCTCATCTCCTTTTTTAATCCTGATTCCCCTGATGCCAGAAGCCTGCCGGCCCATGTCCCTGACCTGCTTTTCCTTGAACCGGATGGCGATTCCTTTTTTCGTCACTAAAATCACGTCATCCTCCCCGGTTGATTTCCGGACAGTCCTCAAGGAGTCTCCTTTTTTAAGATTAATGGCTATCAGCCCTGATTTTCTCACATTTTTAAACTCTTCGAGATTGGTTCTTTTGAAAACTCCGTCCTTGGTCACCATCACCAGGTATTTTGTTCCCAGAGCCGCGTCTTCCTTACCCAAAGGTAAAAGAGACAGCACTTTTTCTTGAGGAGAAATTTCCAGGAAATTCAAAAGCCCCCGGCCCTTGGCCACTCTCGTTCCTTCGGGAATTTCGTAAACCGGGGTCTGGAAAACCTTTCCCGAATCGGTGAAGAAAAGCAATCGGTCGTGGGTATTACAGGTGATGAAGTGCTCGACGATATCCTCCCCTACTGTTTTCATGCCCATGATTCCTTTACCCCCTCTTTTTTGGAGCCGGTAAGTTTCCGGATCGATTCTTTTGACGTAACCTCCCTGAGTCAGGGTCAGAATGCAGTCTTCCCGGGGCACCAAGTCTTCTTCGGCGATCTCTCCCACTTTTTGGACATGGACCTTTGTCCTTCTTTCGTCCCCGAAATTTTCCTTCAATTCTTTCAATTCTTTTTTGACCACTTCTTTTATTCTTTGCGGGCTGGCTAAAATGGTGGCCAATTCCTTAATTTTTACCTGGAGCTCTTTTAATTCATCTTCGATCTTTTTTCTTTCCAACTTGGCCAGGGCAGCCAGCTTCGTTTCCAAAATGGCGTTGGCCTGGATTTCCGAGAGCCGGAAGCGCTTCATTAATTTGATCTTGGCATCCTCCCGGTCCGCCGAATTCTTAATAATCCTGATTACCTCATCGATATTGCCAAGGCATTTGTGAAGACCCTCCAGAATATGAGCCCTTTCTTTGGCTTTTTCCAATTCGTATTTTATTCTTCGGGTAATAACTTCTTTCCGATGCTCGAGAAAATAGCTTAAAATTTCCACCAGGTTTAAAACTCTGGGCTGAATGCCGTCAACCAAAGCCAATAAATTCATATGGAAAGTCTTTTGGAGATCGGAAAACTTATAAAGTTGGTTTAAAACTTTTTGAGGAAAAGCGTCTTTGGTCAGATCAATGACAATTCTCATCCCTTCCTTGTCCGACTCGTCTCTGATGTCTTTGATCCCTTCAATCCTTTTATCCTGGACCAAGCCGGCTATCTGTTCCAGTAAGGGAGATTTCTGAACCTGAAAGGGAATTTCCGTAATGATAATTTGGGGCCTTCCTCCTTTTTTATCTTCTTCCAGCACTTCCACTTTGGCTCGGGTTAAAATCGGCCCCTTGCCCTGGGAGTAAGCCGCGATGATTTCTTTTTGGTCGAAAATCTCTCCGCCTGTCGGAAAATCCGGCCCCTTGATGAATTTGAACAGGTCTTCGGTATCGGATTTGGGATTGTCTATCAAATGCATTAAAGCATCTGTCACCTCGGTGAGATTGTGGGGCGGTATATTCGTCGCCATGCCCACGGCAATTCCCAAAGAACCGTTAAGTAGCAATTGGGGAGCGGGAGACGGCAGAACGCGAGGCTCTGTCCTGGTGCCGTCGTAATTATCTGTAAAATTCACCGTATCTTTTTCAATATCTTTCAATATGTCTTCTCCCGCCTTAGAAAGCCGGCACTCGGTATTATGGTTGATAAATCCGTTGCCGATAAAAGAATGACAATTACTTTGAACCCTTAAAGAATACACGTGTTCTTTTTTACAAAACTCTATTTTTTTTATGGGATCGAATAAATAATTATTCAATAACAATTGATTAAATTCAGTTTCG
>JAZDOU010000337.1:0-7759 GCA_043798385.1 Pseudomonadota bacterium | reverse complement strand
AAAGTTTCGAAGACTGTGTTTCAGCAACTTCGAGGTGAACAGACCAAATTGGACAGATGCTGCCGCAGGCCGAGACTGTTGGTCAGAATCTCTCTATCAGAGATTCTGACCAAAAAAATTTTCCTCTGCGCCCTCTGTGCGCTCGAGTCCGCCTCAAGCGGACGGGCGAGAGACAACAACTGAATGGAATGAACAATGTCCCTTGGGTGCCACATACCCCGGGACAGATGCCGATTCCTTGGACCCTCAGATTCCGGAACTTTAGAAAAACCTTAATCGACCGAAAAGAGGAAAAACCTGAAGATATTAGCCCTGGATACAGCCACCGAAGTTGGCGGAGTGGCCCTCCTGGAAGGGGAGGTGTTGCGGGCACAGGCCCAGATTCGAGTCCACAAGACCCACGCCAATCAGCTCTGGAAGATCATCTTTTTTCTTTTGGAACAGGCCGAGTGGGACCTTTCTGATATTGACCTCTGGGCTGTAACCATTGGTCCGGGGAGCTTCACGGGGCTGCGCATCGGGATTGCAACCATAAAAGGCCTGGCCCTGGCCACCGAAAAACCGATTGTGGGCATTTCAACCCTGGAAGCCCTGGCCTTTTCTTTCCCGTATTGTCCCCATCTGATCTGTCCCACGATTGATGCCAGAAAGAAAGAGGTTTTTTGTGCCTTTTTCAAGTCTGATCCCCAAGGGAAAATCAATCCGGTCGGAGAACCCAGAAATATAAAACCCCAGGCCTTAGTGCAGGAAATCAAAGAACCGGTTCTTCTGGTGGGCAATGGGGCCCGGCTCTATCAGGATTTTTTTAAGGAGAGTCTCGGGCCGCTGGCCTTATTCCCGGAACCGCATCTTCATCTTATTTCCCCGATAGCCCTTGGATTGCTGGCCGGGAATCGATTTCAGCAGGGCCTGAGCTCCTCGCCGGAAGAAATCCGTCCTCTCTATATTCGCCCTTCCGATGCCCAATGTGCCAAGGTTTCTCAGGCAGGCGGAGTGAACCCTTAACCTTCAGACCGTACACCCTGAACCTTGAACCGTTATTTACGTACTAATTCCCATGCCCCAGGGGGCGCCACGAAGGATGAAAATCCCCCCTTGCCCCCCTTTGATAAAGGGGGGGGGGTTAAAGTCCCCCTTGGGAAAAGGGGGATTTAGGGGGATTTAAATCCTATTTACGTATTAAAACCGCGGCCTTTCCCTCCAGGGGACATTTGTTTTCACAAATCCCGCACCCGATACATAGCTGATCTATCACATAAGGTTGTTTGATGGTTACCAGTTTGCCCTCCGGATTCAACACAGAGATATCCCGGAATTTAATGGCCTTCTCCGGAGTGGGGCAGTGTTCTTCGCAGACAATGCAGGGGATTCCTTTGGCATAGGGCAGGCAGCGGTTTTTATCAAAATAGGCCAGGCCGATAACGGTCTTTTGTTTTTCCGGCAGGGAGAGTTTTTGGATGGCCCCGCTTGGACAGACCTGGCCGCAAAGGGTGCAATTAAATTCACAATACCCCAGGCGGGGAATAAGACGGGGAGAAAAAATCCCTTCCATCCCGGCCTCCAGCCAACAGGGTTGCAGGGCATTATTTAAACAGACCTTCATGCATTCGCCGCAACGGACACACCGATCCAGAAACAGGTCTTCTTTAAGGGCACCGGGGGGGCGTATTACGGTCGGGTCGGGGATTTTGGTTTCAGCCCGGACCTTCAGGAAGGCCGGCAGGATCAGCCCGGTAGAAAGGGTTCCGATAAAGGCCCTTCGGGAAACACCAAGGGGAACCTGGCGTTCGGCCGGTTTTTTAAAACCAAAAGAGATGGCCTTGTCGGGGCAGAAATCAAGACAGTCCAGACAGAGGTTACAATCACCGGGGGCAAGATGATCATCCTGATCGATGGCCTCCATGCGGCATAGTTTAGTGCAGAGCTGACACTCCCGGCAGGAGGATTGTATGTGACCTCGGAGCCGGGCAAATCGTGATAACAGGGCCAAAAGCCCGCCTAAAGGGCAAAGATTTTTGCACCAGAAGCGTCTCTCTAATCGTTCCAGGGCAAAGATGGATAAAAGGATAAAGAGGGACAAGAGGCTTAGGGTAAAGGTTTTTTGATTATAAGGTAACAGGGAGTCTTTGAAAAAGGCGTAGACCGGTTCACTGAGGGAGGAAACCCCTGCCGGACTATGCTGATATAAAAAATTAAAAAAAGAGACCACCGTATAATTAAAAAATGGATCCACCGAGATGGCCAATCCTCGAATCAATACCGAAAATGGATCAAAATAGCCGACTACCGGAAGGCCGAAAAAGGCCGCTACCAGAATGAACCCCAAAAGGAGATATTTCCAGGAGCGGCGCTGCCCGTTGGAATTTCCTTTTTTGGGTGGAATAAGCGGGTGGAACAGGTCCAACAGGGATCCCAAAGGACAAAACCAACCGCAAAAAAAACGCCCCAGAATAAGGGTCAGGCCGACGACGATCAGGGACAGCAGGAGTAATGAGATAATTGCCCTGGCCGCCAGCATGGCTGTTGCGGCTACCAGGGGATCGAGGCGGAAAAAGATGTTGACGGCATAAGGGATCTGGTCCACACCCCGATAGTCGGTCAGACGGAAGAGGAGCAGAAAAAGGAGCAGAAAAAGGGTCTGGGAGATACGCCGCCAATAGAGGAGGGGGAATTTTTTATAATTATTTTTATGGTTTTTCAACTCCGAACTCCGAACTCTGAACACCGAACGCTTCTTAGGCCTTCACCACTTTGATCTTTCTCAGATCCATCTCCCCCAACCCGAATTGATAGGCTGCCTGGGTTGATTCGATCTCCTCCGGTTTCATCTGAAAGAGGGTGGTGGCGTAGGCATCGACGGCCACGATATCGCTGGAGGCCATCAGGGTATTGAGGATTTTGACATCCTTCAGATCCCCACCCTGAGGCCCGTTCCGGAGCAGGATTCGGGTGGCATCAATCACCGTCAGGTGCGGTTTTAAGACCGTATTCAGATCGGCAATCCGTTGCCCCAATGCGAAATGGATCTTGCCGCGGTACCCCCCGATAACCCCCATAATATTTTTTAACCCCAGACTTAATCCGGCCGAGGAATGGTGTTTGGCCACCGGAACATTGATATAGCAGTCGGCTTCCATTGCCTCCTTGTAAAACTCCCACTCGCTGATGGATTTTCCTTTGGCTATGCGAACCGGGACAAATTTTCGATTGTCCATGTAAGGGCAGGCGACCCGGCGATCTCCTATGGACTCGACGGCCTTTTTGATCCCGCTGTTGGCATAACAGCGACGCTCCTCGTTACAGGGCCGGTCAAAGACCAGGACCTGCGAGGCCCCGGCTTCCAAGGCCAGTCGAACCAGGGCCTTGACGACCTCCGGATGGGTATTGGCCCCCTGTTCCGGGGTGCGATCCCAGCCGATATTGGGTTTAATAACGACCCGTTGTCCTTTTTTTACAAAGGTCTGAATCCCCCCCAACGGCCCAAGGACCTTGGAGGCCAGAGACCCATAATCGCTCCCCACAACAACGGAAACGATCGACGGCCGGGCTTCGGCCCTCAGCTCGGGATTCAAACGAAATAAGGGTGGAGCCAGGGTCAGTCCCGCGGTCCATAAGGCCACTTCTTTTATAAGAGCGCGTCGGTTCATACTTCTGCTCCCTTTGATCCGGACGATATGGCATTATCATAGGCATCCCCGAGCATATTTTCAAGTTATTACTTAAAATTTTCCGGTGATCGGTGTTAAAAAAAGTGCTTGACAAAGCCTCTTAAATCTTTAATATGTTCAATAGTTGAACGATTCAATGCCTCCTGAAAGATATCCAATCTCTCCTTATAATATCGCCCACTTGGTCTGTTAGGGAACCGAAGGGGCGGTAGCCTGCCCAGACAAATAGACTCATGGAAAAAGAAGCCCAACGAAATCTGGTTATCTTGAATGAAATTGCCAATGGGTCCGGTTTAACCCAGCGCAGCCTGGCCCAGAAAATGGACATCGCCCTCGGGTTGACCAATCTTTACCTCAAACGTCTGGTCCACAAGGGATATATCAAGATTTCAACCCTGCCTTCTGCTCGTATCAAATATCTCTTGACGCCCAAGGGGATTACAGAAAAGACCCGGCTGACTTACGAATATATGAATTATTCCCTGCACCTCTTTCGCCAGGCCAGAAAAACCATTCGACAGGAGATACAACCTTATATCCTTCAAAAGGCCAATCGGGTGGCCCTCTACGGGACTACCGAGGCTACGGAACTGGCCTTTCTTACCTTACGGGAATTGGGGATCGAAGCCAGCCTGGTCTTTGATGGCACCATGGGCCGGGATACTTTTTTAGGTATCCCGGTTCGACCCCTGTCTGAAATTTCCAGCGATGATTTCGACCTTATTATCCTTTCTAACTTTTCGCCGGAAGAGCAGGACCTAACTTTTCTGACGAATCAGGGCATACCTAAAGAGAAAATCTTGACCCTGTGAATCAGATTTTCTCCTAGTCCTCCGCGCACTCTTGTCCGCCTCAAGCGCCCCTTGAGTTCGCTTGTCGAACGATTTTCCCGCGCAGCCCTTGAGTTCGCTTGTCGAACGATCCTCAAGCGCAGCGGCGAGAGACAGCCTTTGAAGTAGCCGTGCCAAAAAAATTAGGCTATCAAGGAAATTTAATAAAAAATGACAAAGAAGTCAAAGATAGTTGAACAAATCAAAAATAACCCCAGGGATGCGAAGTTCAATGAGGTTCGGAAAGTGTTAAAAGAGGCTGGGTTCTGGGAAAGGCAGCCAAAGAGCGGCAGCAGCCATTATGTCTATTATCATGAGTCGCTGGATAGAATCGTTACTCTTACCAAAGGGGCCAAACGACTTCCCGAGTATCAAGTAAAGGATGCTTTGAGAGCTTTGCAAAGATTGGAGAATGAATATGAAAAAAAATAAAAAGTATTACATGTCCTTGAGCTACCCTATTCAAATTGAAGAAGTGGATGAAGGGTTTTGTGCCTTTATTCCCGAGCTCAAGGGTTGCAAGGCATTTGGTGAAACCGTTGAAATTGCCCTTAGGGAACTGGAATCGGTAAAAGAAGGATTCTTTGATGTTTTTCTGGAAATGGGAAAGCCTATACTGGAACCCGTTATTCATCTGGATATCCCCTATGGAATTTTTCGCAAAATGAAGCACAGGGAGGATCTAGAGGCGTTTGTGGTTTATTAAGGACAGATAAATGGAAGACAAGATAAAGAACGGAAAAGTTAAGACTTCTTCCAACGGACGTAAGGTCTCAAGATATCGGATCCCTGATTTTTTGAAAGCTATGGACCTAAACCGTGCCATCCGCGAAACCTGTGCCAAAAAAAATATTTTCCGCCAAAGGCGGATCGAAGTTGCTTAGGATCCTTCGGAACCTGAGCAAAAAGACCAGTCAATCCGGTTAATCCTGTCAAAAAACGAAAGGCAAAAAGTAAATCTACTGAACAACGTCACCCATCACAGGAGATTGAAATATGCAACCCATCAATAAAGAAGAAATCAAGGAACTTATGAAAGAAGCTTTCATTGGAGTTCTATCTGAAAGGAAAGATATTTTGGAGGAAGCGGTCTCGGAAGCTATCTTGGATTTGAAGTTTGGAGTGGCCATCGAAGAGGGCGATACCGGAGAATATGTTTCAGAAGAAAGAATTATAGAAAAATTGGCCAAATAGGAGATGAAAGTATTATACACGAAAAGTTTTGATAAGGATCTCGAATCAATACAACATGACGCCGATATTAAACAACGGCTGACCTCCCTTATTGAAGATTTGAAGAAATTAGAAAATATTTATGAAATTAAAACCATAAAAAAGATAGAAGGATATCCAAACTATTTTCGGATCAAGATCAGTGATTTTCGTTTGGGATTCAAAGTGGTTAATAATGAACTGGAATTAATCCGTTTCCTTCATCGAAAAGACATTTATAGGAGGTTTCCATAGCCTAAAACGGTAACAAAGAAGGGATTAGCGACTGGGATTCAGGGCGGGACAATGTGAGGTTAATCAATTGGGCTTCGATAAAGTGCCGCAGGCCGAGCCGGTTTGCATTATCGCATTCTTTGCGAGGGTTAACCGTGCCATCCGCGCAATCCGTGCCAAAAAATAGTTACTTTCCGCCGAAGGCGGATCGAGGGTGCTCAGGATCCTCCGGAACCTGAGCGAAAAGACCTGTAAATCCAGTTAATCCTGTCCAACAAAAACATGGGAATTTCTAAATCCGCTCGCATCTACGTCGCCGGCCATCGCGGCCTGGTGGGTTCCGCCATCCTCCGCGCCCTGGGAAAAGAAGGATACACCAATCTTCTTACCGCCACCAGGGAACAATTGGATTTAAGGGACCAGGCAGCCGTCAACTACTGGTTCAAGGCCAATCGTCCGGAATATGTTTTTTTGGTAGCCGGAACCGTCGGGGGTATTCTGGCCAATTCCACCCGCCCCGCAGAGTTCATTTATGACAATATGATGATCCATGCCACTGTTGTTCATGCCGCTTATCTCAATAGCGTCAAGAAACTTCTCTATCTGGGGAGTTCCTGCATCTATCCCCGGGAATGCCCCCAGCCCATGAAAGAGGAATATCTGCTCTCCGGGTGGCTGGAGCCGACCAACGAGCCTTATGCCATTGCCAAAATCGCCGGAATCAAACTTTGCCAAGCCTACCGGAAACAGTACGGCTGCAATTTCATCTCGGCCATGCCGACCAATCTCTACGGGCCGGGAGATAATTTCGATCTTTTAAGCTCCCACGTCCTCCCAGCGTTGATCCGCAAGTTCCACCTGGCCAAGCTAGCCTGCCAAGCCGATTGGGAAGGGATCCAACGTGACGAGGCCTTCTTCGGCCCCATCCCCGAAGAACTTCGTATCTCTCTTGGTCTTTCCAATCCGCCATCCGGACCGCTACGGAAGAACTTCGATATCCAAAATCCAGTATCCAGCATCCAGCATCAAGAATCTGTAGTTATCTGGGGAACCGGCTCCCCCCGCCGAGAATTCCTCCATGTCGACGACCTGGCTTCCGCTTGTCTCTTTATTATGGAAAGGTACGAGGGATTAGACCATATTAATGTCGGGACCGGCCAAGATCTAACCATCCGGGAATTAGCCGAATTGGTTCAGGAAATCATCTACCCGGAATCCCGAATAATCTATGATTCCGGGAAACCGGATGGAACCCCTCTCAAACTTCTGGATATCTCTCGGCTCAAAGACCTTGGGTGGGGACCCGAGATAGATTTTAGGCAAGGCATAAAAAACACCTATGCCTGGTATCTCTCCCAAACCCGGTGATTGGACTTTGTCCCTTAGGAGTATCGAGAGCTTTGAAAAACGCCCCCTTTTGCCCAATTTCTGTGTCAGACTAAAAATTTAATCCTCGAAATACTAAATGTATTCCTGTGGTTAAAATTTGAGTCTTCCTTGATCTTGAACAAAAATGAACGTTTTTCAAAGCTCTCGTATCACCAACAGTACAAGGGGGGAAATGGGCTATGAGAAGTGGAATCAGAATATCAGCCTTGTGGAGACCTTTGAATTATTATGCCAAATCCCTTTTTGTCATTCCGTGCTTGACACGGAATCCAGTGTTTTCAAATAGTTCTGGATACCGGCTTTCGCCCTCCGGGATGTAGACCCCTATTCCTTGCAGGGAAGATTCCCCGCACCACGGCGCGGGAGCAATCCCGCGCATTTGGTGCGGGGAGCTTCAATCTAATCACCGGTAAGAAAGGAAAGTAA
>JAZDOU010000330.1:0-18605 GCA_043798385.1 Pseudomonadota bacterium | reverse complement strand
CAAAAGGAGAAAAAATGGATTTTTCTCTTCGATGAAATAGAGGCCGTGGAGACTTGTCTCCAGCCCAAGACCTGGGACGATGTCAAGGCCCTTCTGGGCGGCAAAGGTGCCAATCTGTTTGAAATGACGCGCCTGGGGATTTCGGTACCGCCGGGGTTTACCATAACTACCGAGGCGTGTAACGCCTATCTGGCCCACGAACGCAAATTCCCTCCCGGCCTGTGGGAGCAACAAGTGTCCGCCATCCATAAGCTGGAGGAAAAGACCGGCAAGCGTTTCGGCGACCCGTCAAAACCCCTTTTCGTTTCCTGCAGGTCTGGTGCCAAGTTTTCCATGCCGGGCATGATGGACACGGTCCTCAATATCGGACTTAACGATCAAACCGCTATAGGTCTGATCGCCTTGACCGGTGACCGGCGTTTTGTCTATGACTCCTATCGCCGATTGGTTCAGATGTTCGGGTCGGTGGTCTTAGGGCTTCAGGATGAACCCTTTGAGGACACCATCAAAAAAATCAAAAAAGATCGAGGCGTCAATCTGGATATCGAGTTGACCGCCGAAGACTGGCAGCGTATCACAGAACAATTTAAGGGCTTGGTTAAGTCCTACACCGGCAGGGATTTCCCCCAGGACCCCTTCGAGCAGCTCCAAATGGCGACCCGGGCTGTTTTCAATAGCTGGTTCGGCAAGCGGGCTGTCGATTACCGCAACGCCACCAATATTCGCCACGATCTGGGCACGGCCGTCAACATTCAGATGGTGGTCTTTGGTAATTATGGCAATAGCAGCGGCACCGGTGTAGCCTTCACCCGGAACCCGGTCAACGGCGACAAGGAACTCTACGGAGATTACCTGTTTAATGCCCAGGGCGAAGACGTGGTGGCCGGCATCCGCAACACCCTGCCAATCAGCAACCTGCAAGGCGATATGCCGGATGTCTTTGCCGAATTCAGGCACATTTGTGGTAAACTGGAAGGACACTTCCACGAGATGCAGGATGTGGAGTTCACCATCGAAAACCACAAGCTCTGGATGCTCCAGACCCGCGACGGCAAACGAACGGCCCGGGCGGCCATCAAGATCGCAGTCGATATGGCCAACGAGGGACTGATTGACCGCAAGAAGGCCATTATGCGGATTAAACCGGAGCAGGTCGACATGCTCCTCCATCCTCAATTCAGTGTCGCCGCCAAAACCCAGGCCATTGCCGACCGCCGCTTGTTGGTCGAAAAAGCCGTCAACGCCAGCCCGGGGGCTGCCGTCGGCCTGGCCGTCTTTGATGCCGATACCGCCGAGAAATGGGTTCGAGAGGGTAAACCGGTAATCATGGTGCGCCCGGAAACCAAGCCGGATGATGTCCACGGCATGATTGCCGCTGAAGGCATCCTCACCAGCCGCGGCGGGGCTACCAGTCATGCCGCCGTAGTGGCCCGCCAGCTTGGTAAACCCGCCATCTGCGGCGCCGAAGAGCTCAATATCGATGTCGAACATCGTCTTTTTACGGTACACCGGGAAATGACCCTCATTGAGGTCCATGAAGGAGAATGGATCAGTATTGACGGGGGAACCGCCGAGGTATTTCTGGGTAAATTGGAAACCCAGGACCCGGATTTCGAGCGCGAGATTGATCTGAATACCCTGTTAACCTGGGCCGACGAGGTCCGGCGCCTGGGCGTCTGGGCCAATGCCGATAATCCTAAAGACGCCGAGCGTGCCCGACGGTACGGGGCCGAAGGCATTGGACTCTGTCGTACGGAACACATGTTCTTCGAGGAAGAACGTCTGCCTATCGTCCAGGAAATGATTATGGCCACCAGGAAGGCGCGCCGGGTCGCCGCCCTGGAAAAATTGCTCCCTATGCAACGCAGTGACTTTGAAGGCATTTTCCGGGCCATGGAGGGTCAGTCGGTCATCATCCGTCTGCTCGATCCACCACTGCATGAGTTTTTGCCCTCCTATGAAAATCTGGTCCAGGACCTTACGGATCTGAAGGTTCGCCTCCAGCACTTCCGCACCCTCAGTGAGATCGATACCGCTCTGGCCGAAGTGCGTCAGAAGGAAGACATCCTTAACCGGGTCGTGGCCCTGAGAGAAACCAACCCGATGCTTGGCCTGCGCGGGGACCGCTTAGGCATCATTATGCCGGAAATCTTGGAAATGCAGATTCGCGCCATCCTGGAGGCTGCAGTGCGCCTCAAACGGGACGGCCGGGAAGTCCACCCGAATATCATGATCCCGTTGGTCAGTCATGTCAATGAGCTGAAATGCATCCGTAAAATCGTCGATACCGTGGCCACGGAGGTTTTCGAAAAACTGGGCCAGAAGGTTGACTTTAAGTACGGCACCATGATCGAGGTGCCGCGGGCGGCGCTGACGGCCGATGAAATGGCCGCCGAGGCCGAATTTTTCAGTTTTGGGACCAATGACCTGACCCAGACCACCTTTGGCATCAGTCGTGATGACGCCGAGGCCAAGTTTCTTATCCGATACGTGGAGGAAGGGTTACTGCCTCACAACCCCTTTCAACACCTGGATCGCCAGGGAGTTGGTCAATTGATCGAAATGGCGGTTATGAACGGACGACGGGTCCGTCCGGATCTGCATGTGGGCATCTGCGGTGAACACGGGGGTGATCCCGACAGTATCGAATTTTGCCACCTGACCGGCTTGGATTATGTCAGTTGCAGCCCCTTCCGGGTGCCGATCGCCCGCCTGGCGGCTGCCCGGGCTGCGATCAAAAACGGTGTTTAACTAAACGTGACTCTCTTTCGCTCCTCTTGGGTTGGAGTGCCAAGTAAAATAAGCCTGTTTCTTTTTGCGGGATTCCTGGGGATTTATTCCTTTCCTGCGGCTGCCCTGGAAACGAAAGAGAAGACACTGACCAATGCTGTTAAAAAAGCCTCCGAACTGATAAACTTTCAGATAGAAGAAGAACCAAATATTCTTCGCCTGGTGATTTTAGGTAATGGGAGGATCGAAGCCTATCGTTCACATATCTTGAATCAACCCCTCCGATTTATAGTTGATATTCCCAATGTGACCCTTCGTGATCGCAAAGAGTTCATCCCGATCATCCATCCGGCCGTCGAAGTCATTCGATTAGGACTCCATCCGGACAAGGTCCGTATTGTTTTTGATTTTAAAGGTGTTGTGATCCCGCGCTATCGGATTTTTCAGAGAGACCACTCTTTAATTATTTCGATCGAAACGTGACGAGAAATTTCTGACCGCCTCGATCGCCTCCTCGATAATCGCCAGTCCTTCTTCCAATTCGCCCGGCTTAATGGTCAGGGCAGGAAATAGTCTAATCCCCCTGCCCTGCGTCTGTCTGACGAACAACCTTCGAACCAGACATTCCTCACTGACCCGGGTGGCCAGATCTTCATTTTCGAACTCGACCAGGAGAAGCAATCCCTTACCACGCGTGTCGGCAACTACCTGGTTAAACCGGACTCTCCAGCGGCCCATCCTGTCAAGAGCCAGACGACCCATTTTTTCAACATGCTCTGAGATGTTGTGGTCAACGAGATATTTGATGACGGCATGGGCAACCGCGCAGCCAAGCGGATTGCCGCAGAAGGTCCCCCCATGGTCGCCTATTTCAAGCTTCTGCGAAACCATCTCGGACATGGCGAAGGCCCCGAAGGGGAACCCTCCCGCGATGCCCTTGGCCAAGGTCAGGAAATCGGCTTGTACGCCAAGGGCGCCGGTAACGAACATTGGGCCGGTTCGACAAAATCCGGTTTGGACTTCATCCACAACCAGAAGACTGCCGTTCTTCCGGCATAAATGCTCCACTGCTGCCAGATAGCCCTCGGCAGGTAAATGGACCCCTCCCTCTCCCTGGATCGGTTCCAGAATCATAGCCGCCACATTTTCATCCAGACTCACTTCCAGGGCCTTCAGGTTTCCATAGGGAATAAATCGGTAATTGGGCATCAGGGGATTGAACTTTTCTCGTTGCTTGGCCTGTCCGGTGGCGGAGGCGGTGCTGATCGTCCGGCCATGAAAACTCTGATGGGTGGAAATGATATCCATCCTCCCCGTCACTTTCCGGGCCAGTTTGATGGCCGCATCATTGGCCTCGGCCCCGCTGTTGGCGAAAAATACCCGGGTGAGATTTGAGGGCAGAATCTCCCGCAACAGGGAAACAAGGCGGGCCCGGGCCGGTGAATAGGTGAGGCCCGAATTGGGATTTTGAATAATCTTCTCCGCCTGTTCCCGGAGGGCCTCGGCAATAACCGGCTGGCCGTGGCCGATGCAGGTCACGCCCCAACCGGCGGTGAAATCAATATACTGGTTGCCTTCCTCGTCCCAAACATAAATACCATCTCCCCTTTCGATGGATATTTTTTGCTTGACGAAGAACGGGGCCATACTCTTGTCTTCAGTTTCAATAGTATTGGTACTGGCCATAAACCACTCGGGTTCCTTTCAGCGATTAAACCTGTTTAGAAAATTTTTAATTTATTACGGTCTTTTCGGATTTGCAAGTCTATTAGTGGAGGGAGCAGGCCTTTAAGGGTTGACGCCATTCGGCCAACTCAATTGGGAGAAGAACCAAATTTGAACGTTACCAAATGGTTAGAGCCGGCCTTCACGAATAAAGCGCGCCCCTTCTTCAAGGGCGGCTGTATTGATGGGAATCATCTTGTGGTAGCGTTTATCCAAGGCCCGGGAAAAGGCCTTAACCACTGCTTTGGGGGAGAGCACCCTGGTTTCTTCAATCACGGCCCCCAGCATGGTCATATTAGCCAATTTTTTATCCCCCGCTTTAGAGGCTAATTCAATGGTCGGGATCAAAATCGTTTTGGTCTCCGGGTAGTCCGTTTCTGTGGAATCGATCAAAGAAGAATTGATAAAAAGCCGCCCCCCGGGTTGGACCATCGGTCCGAATCGCAACAGAGAGGGTTTATTCATAACGATCGCGTTTACCGGATGATGGATTACCGGGGAACCGATCTCCTGGTCGGAAATGACTACTGTGCAGTTAGCCGTTCCACCGCGCATCTCTACCCCATAAACGGGCATATAGGTGACATGACGCCCTTCTTCAATGGCTGCATACGCCAGCAGGTTCCCGATTAATAAGACCCCCTGCCCCCCAAACCCGGCTACAATGACATCGAAGTACATAAAAAGCTCCCAAAGCTATTGGCTGTCAGCGATCAGCTTTCAGCTTTTTGATGAATGAAGAGAACATCTTTTTTATTTCAATAGAATCATCGCCTACTGGCTGTCGGTTTTTTCCTTAAAAACCCCCAAGGGGAAATAGGGGATCAATTCATCCTGAATGCGCTGATTGGCCTTTTCGGATGACAGCTTCCAGTTGGTGGGGCAACTGGACAGAAATTCTACCAAAGAAAAACCCTGCTTCCGGATCTGGACCTCAAAGGCCTTTTTCAAGACCTTTTTGGCCTGAAGAAGATTTTTGGGGGTATTAACGGCTACCCTGGCGGAATAAGCCGTTCCTTCCACCATGGACATCAGCTCAGCCATCCGGATCGGGTATCCTTCCCTTTTAAAATCCCGCCCATAGGGGGAGGTTGTCGTGGTTTGTCCCAACATGGTCGTCGGGGCCATCTGGCCTCCGGTCATCCCATAAACGGTGTTATTGACAAAGATGACTGTAATATCTTCCCCGCGGTTGGCAGCGTGGATCCCCTCGGCAATACCGAGAGCGCCCAGGTCTCCGTCTCCCTGGTAGGTAAACACAAAATTCTCCGGCCGGGCCCTTTTAATCCCCGTAGCCACGGCTGCCGCCCGTCCATGAGGAGATTCACAAACATCGACGTTAAAGTAGTCATACATAAAAACCGAACAGCCCACCGAGGCAGCGCAAATGGTCTTTTCCTGAAGATCATAGGCATCGATGCATTCGGCTACCAGACGATGGATGACCCCATGATGGCATCCAGGGCAAAAATGGAAAGGCACATCTTTCAAACTTTTGGGACGCTTGAACACTTGCTTCATCGTACTCACCGATATACTTTCTTGATCTCTTCGAACAATTCATTGGGAGTGGGAATCGAACCGGGCGGACGGCCGTAAAAATCCACCTGGGCTCCTTTATCCACCGACAGCTTGACATCCTCGACCATCTGGCCGGTATTGAGTTCGACCACAAAAAAATGAGAAATTTGGGTTGATAATTGTCTGAGGGGTTCTTCGGGATAAGGGTACAGGGTAATGGGGCGGAAAAGCCCAACCTTCAACCCCTGCTCCCGGGCCATATTGATGGAAGATTTAATGATCCGGGCCACGGACCCAAAAGAAACCACTACCAGTTCGGCATCTTCGATCAGATAGGTTTGATATTGGATCTCGGCCTTCATCTGCTGGTACTTTTGAAACAACTTCCAGTTATGCTGGGTCAACAACCCCTCGGTCAGATAGAGGCTTTTTAAAAACCGGGGTTTACGTCCCTTGGCCCCGGTCAAGGCCCAGGGTTTGTCAACCTTCTGAGGGGTAGGGGACCGGAGGATAATGGGCTCCTTCATCTGACCCAAGAGGGCATCCCCTAAAACCATCACCGGATTGCGGTACTTATCGGCCAGATCGAAGGCCTTCATGGTCAGGTCGTAATTTTCCTGGACGGAAAAAGGTGCCAGGACGATCGTCCGGTAATCCCCGTGTCCTCCCCCCCGGGTGGCCTGGAAATAATCCCCTTGGGATGGAGAAATGCCCCCCAGGCCAGGACCGCTGCGGCTCATGTTGACGATTACGCCTGGGATCTCGGATCCGGCCATATAGGAAATCCCTTCCTGTTTTAAAGAGATCCCCGGGCTGGAAGAAGAGGTCATGGCCCTGGCCCCGGTGGCCCCGGCGCCCAAAAGCATATTGATGGAGGCGATTTCACTTTCGGCCTGTATAAAGGTTCCCCCTGCGGCCGGCAGGTGTTTAGACAAATATTCCGGGATCTCGTTCTGCGGGGTAATGGGGTATCCGAAATAAAATTTACAGTTAGCGGCCAGGGCCCCCCGGGCGATCGCTTCGTTGCCATTGATTAGTTCAACAGTGGGTTTTGACATCTGGACTCCTAATTTAAAGGCTCGGGCTATCCCCGAATCGACACCTACTTCCAAACTTCTATAACCACATCAGGACACATTTCAGCACAAAGGGCGCATCCGTTACAGCGGTTCTCTTGCTTCAGACAGGCGACGGTAAATCCCTGGTTATTAAGCTTATCGCTGATAATGATGCCTTTTTTAGGGCAGGCCAGGACACAAAGTCCACAGCCCTTGCATCGTTCTTCATGGAAAACTACTTTCGGCATAACAGAATCCCTATTTTTAATTAGTTACAGAAAGCTATCGGAAAATATCGGACGGCTATCGGCTTTTTTCGGCGTTGATAAAGGCATCCAGGGTCATCAGGTCTTCGACACCGTAAGACTGGTATTCATAATCCCTGGGCAAGCATTTTCGAACCAAACCGAGGAGGACCTTCCTGGGACCTACCTCAACAAAGCGGGATACCCCTTGGGCCATCAGATTGTTGACCAGTTCCACCCAGCGGACCGACCGGCCGATTTGTTGCCCCATTAGTTCTTTTATCTTAACCGGATCAGCTTCCGCCTTTCCAGTCACATTAAAAAATAGAGTACATCGCGGAGGCGAAAATGTTACCGAGTCGAGGATCCCTTTAAAGGCCTCCATGGCCTCCTCCATTAACGGGCTGTGCCAGGCCCCACTGACTTCCAGGGGGACGGCCTTGCCTCCGGACTGAACCACCTGCTTGGAAGCCCGATCAACCAACGCCTTGGCTCCGGAGATAACGACCTGATCCGGTGTATTATAGTTGGCAACCCCAATGGCCCCCTCCCGGCTCAATTCAGACAGGATGGCTTCCAAAGCCTCCAGGGACAAACCCATTACGGCCGCCATAGCCCCGGGATATTTTTGAGCCGCCTGGTCCATCAAAGCCCCTCTGGCCTTGACCAGCCTCAAAGTATCTTCCAATCCAACCATCCCGGAGGCATAAAGTGCTGAATATTCACCTAAACTATGGCCGGCAGTGATCTCCGGGGTAAGGTCGGCCTCTTCCAAACAGGCCAAAACAGCCAGATTGACCGCAGTTATGGCCGGCTGCAAGTTAACCGTCAAGGTCAGTTGTTCTAATGGTCCGTTAAAACACAATTCTTTTAAAGGGAGACCGGTACCCTCTTCCGCTTTCTGAAAAATTTCCCGGGCAACCGGGTATCGGTCATAGATTTCTTTCCCCATTCCCACGTATTGGGAACCCTGTCCGGGGAATAAAAAGGCTTTGGGATTCATGAAGAGATCTTTCCTGAAAAATTTTGCTTTATATATAAGTTGAAACCTATTACAATTCAAGAAAAAACGATCAGGATGATTGACTTTTTTAAAACTTTGGACTATGTTTTTTAAGGTAAGCCGCTTAACAACCCGGCAACAGGCCGTGGGAGTAGCCCTCAACCGTGAAAAAATAAAAAATTCTTGTAGTTAAAGCGCTTTTACCAGGGATCTGTTTGCCGACCTGATAAAAATTTCTTAGAACTGGCCCCTCTTTGAACCCGATAAAAAGGTGGAATTGGGGGAAACCACCCGGTGAAAATCGATGCCATCTCCGGTTAAAAAAGAACGGTTATATTCCCAACGGGAGATCCAGAAAAAGATCAAAGAACTGGCTCGCGCCATTTCAAAAGATTATCGGAAAGAGGAACTGGTCCTGATCGGAGTTTTAAAAGGGGCCTTTGTGTTCATGTCCGATCTGGCCAGAAACCTCTCCATTCCCGTTAAACTGGACTTTGTCCGCCTGGCCAGCTACGGCAGCCAGAGTCGAAGTCAGGGAAAGATTCGGCTCACCAAGGCCATTGAGCTCCCGATTAGAGACAAACATATTCTGGTGATCGAAGACATCGTCGACAGTGGGCTGACCTTGAAATTTCTACTGGATTTTCTAAACAAAGAAAATCCCAAATCGGTCCGGATCTGTGCCTTGATCGACAAGACCGAACGGCGGGAAGTTCCCATACTTGTCGATTATGTCGGATTCTCGATCTCTAAAGGATTTATTGTGGGCTACGGGCTGGATTTTGATGAACAGTATCGGCATCTCCCGGGCCTCTATCATCTGGTTTTTTAATTTTTTAATTTTTTCTGATTTTAGAAGGAGGTCCCCTTGATCATCCGTTGTGAAGAGTGCGAGACCAGCTATCATTTAGATCAAAGCCTTCTTGAACCCTTCGGTTCCAAAGTTCGCTGTACGCGCTGCGGTCATATTTTCTGGGCCGAGCTTCCCTCCTTTTCTGAGACAGAAATTCAGCCGGAATCGACTTTCAAACCGGACCCCTTACCGATCCTGGATCAAGAAGAGCAGGCCGCTGCCTTTCAACTGCACCCCCCCAAGAAAAGATTCCGTCTGGTTTTGCTCATTATCGGTTTAATTATACTGGGGGTCCTGGCGGCCCGCTTTTTCTATGTTCAGAACCAGCATCCCGATTGGAATATTTCGGATCTTTTTTCCGGCGTCTTTTTCCTTCCTGTGGACCCGGAGGGAAACCAGAAAATCAGCCTGCTCAGTATAAAAAAATTTTTCAAAGATAATCAAAAAATAGGCCGGTTTTTCATTATCGAAGGAGAGATCAAAAACGGCTATCCGGACACTCGCCAGATGATCAAGATCCGCGGCTCCTTAAGGACAGCCGAAAACAAGGTAGCCGTGAGCCGTGAAGTCTATGCCGGCTGGACCCTGACCCCCGAAGAATTAGAAACCCTTTCTTTTGAGGAAATTACCAGGCTGGCCTCAACCCAACCGGAACGATTTAATCCCAATGTCCTGGTCCCCCCCGGGAAAACCATCCCCTTTATGATCCTTTTTCCGCCCCTGCCTCCCGGCTCAACCCAGGTCTCTATTGAGGTGATTAGTTCTCAATCCTCCCAACCAGCCACTATCCAGAAATAATTTATGGATTAAATGCGATTTGCCCGCCCCTTCATTGTCGATCTCTTCATCTTTTCCTTAATTTTAATCGGGGGCTGTATCGGCTATATAGTCCTCGAGGGCTGGGATGGCCTGGACGCCCTATATATGACGATCACTACCCTTACAACCGTCGGGTTTCAAGAAGTCCATCCCTTAAGTCAAACCGGAAGGATTTTTACCATCTTCCTGATCCTGTTCGGAGTAGGGTTCTTCCTTTATTTTCTGGGCAGCATTACCAGGATGGTGGTTCAGGGAACCTTAAAAGATGTCTACGGGAGGAGAAAGTTGGATAAGCAGATCAGCCAAATATCCGGGCATTATATTGTCTGCGGCTTCGGCCGCATCGGCCGGACCGTCACCCAACTCCTGATGGAGAAACCCATAGAGGTGGTCGTAATCGAAAAGGACCCGGAATGCATCCCTCTTTTCCAAGAAAAAAATCTATTATACGTCTTGGGAGAGGCTACTTCGGAAGAATATCTGCTCAAAGCTGGAATCGAAAGGGCCAAGGGGTTGGTGGCCGCCGCCTCTTCGGATGCCGACAATGTCTACATCACCCTGACGGCCCGGGGGTTAAAACCTGATTTATTTATCCTGGCTCGGGCGGCGAATGAATCTTCGGTCAAAAACTTGAACCGGGCCGGAGCCGACAAAGTCATCTCGCCTTACGATATCGGGGCCCGAAGAATGGCCAACACCATCCTGCGCCCTACCGTCATCGATTTTATTGAACTGGCCGTACACAACCGCAACCTGGATTTACAGATGGAAGAATTGCTCATCGGAGAACGATCCAAGATTAAAGACGCTACCCTGATGGAATCGGATATCCGAAAAGATTATAATCTGATTGTAGTGGCCATCAAAAAGAAATCCGGTGAAATGATCTTCAATCCTTCTTCCCAGGCCAAAATCCAGGAAGGAGACACCCTGGTAGCCCTGGGGGATCGTGAAAATCTAAATCTGTTGGAAAAAAAGTTGGGGATTACGGGATAACCCCATAGAAGCTGACGGGTAACGAGCACCCAGCAACGGGCTTCTCGTCACTCGTCACTCTTTTTCTGTTCGTCTGACGGTTAGGCCGCACCGTAACTGTGTAGCCCGGAAAGAATAAAATTGACCCCGAAATAGGTAAAGAGAACACAGGCAAACCCGATGATCGAAAACCAGGCGATCCGGTTCCCATGCCACCCTTTTATCATCCGGGCATGTAACAAGGCCGCATAGACCAACCAGGTGATCAAGGACCAGGTTTCTTTGGGGTCCCAGCTCCAATAGGTCCCCCAGGCCGAATGGGCCCAGATCGAACCCGTAGCGATACCCACCGTCAGTAATAAAAATCCGACCATAATCATTTGGTAGATCAGATCATCCAAAACCGGGATCCCGGGAAAATAAGACAGAAGTCCCGGCCGGTCATTTTTCTTTCCGGCCAGGGGTTTCTTGATCAGGTACATAATGCTCAGGCTGCAGGAAACGGCAAAGGCCGCATATCCCAGGAAGCAGGTGATCACATGGGCAATCAGCCAGTTGCTCTGCAGGGCCGGCAGCAAGGGCTGAATGCGGGTATTTATATCGGGAGAAAAAGAGGCATAGGCCATCGCCAGAAAAGCAAAGGGCATAGCAAAGACCCCAATGGTCTTAGAACCGGTTTTGATTTCGATCCAGATATAAATCAAGGCGATGGTCCAGGCAAAGAAGATCAGTGATTCATAGAGATTGGAGAGCGGGGCATGGCCGATCCCCTGTTGATACGATTCAACCCAGCGCAAGATTAAAGCCCCGGTTTGAATTACAAAAACAGCCCAGAGGATCCAGGTGGCTGATCGGCCGATTCCCTGTTTTCTTAACACCAGGGAAAGCAGATAAAAAAAGGCTGAAAAAAAATAGCCGAAAGTTACCAGGCTTAACAAAAAGGAACTGTTCATATCCATCACTTTCGAACCTTCTGGATTAATTGTTCCATTTTAAGGACAAAAGCACCCCGATTTTTTTGGGCCGTCGCCCCTATCAAAACCTCGGTCCTGTCCCCTCCCTTGGAATCCTTTTTTTCCCGGACCCAGATCCAGACCTGCTGATGAGAGAAATAAAAGGTGACAATAAATCCGATCAGCATCAGGGAGGAACCGATCCAGATGAACCAGACCCCGGGATCCTGATTGACTTGTAACCCGGACACATAGTGGGTTTTGAGTTCCCTTACCTTGACACGGATGTCGCCAAGTCGATTGCCATGAAATTCAGGGTGGTTGGCTAAAATCCAGCTATGATCGACTTCTTCTTGATCCTTAAACAGGATCACCCCCAAGGCCGGCCCCAGATCGGACAGACTATTGACATATCGAACCGCCTGCAGGACAAAAGGGGTTTCCGGCACTGGAACCCTCTGATCCATCTGAAGCTCCAAATCCGTTTCCCGGCCGGCCCTCTTCAGAGACAGTTTTACCGAGACGGGAAACTGATCCCAAGAGGATTGATAAAACGTGATCCCTTTATAAGTGAAAGGATCATTAACCCGGACTACGGCCTTCTCCTTCTGCTGCCCTTTCTCCCAGATGCTGAGATCGGACCGATATTCTTTAGGCATGCCGTTGGGGTAAAAGGACAAAGCAAACCGATCCAATTTAAAGGAAAAATCAAATTTCTTGAGGCTATTGGAGCCTTTGATGACCAGACGGTCCTTGCTCTCCCCTTCCATGAGTTCCACAAACCCTTTGAAGCCGTAAAGGGATCCTATGATAGCCCCCAAGAAAATGATCAAAACGCTTAAATGAACCAAATAGACCCCAAAGCGGCTGAAGCGACCCTTTTCCAAATAAAAGGCCTTTCCATCGGAGGGGAAAAGGGAGGCTGGTTTTCCAAAATGCCTGCCCAGTAGGGAGTGAATCCAGGTCTGGGAATCAAAGGGAGTTTCTTTAAAGGAAAACGTTTGATGAAAGGGAAGGGATTCAAAAAGGGTATCGGAAACCGCCCGGGGAGAGGCCTTGATCACCTTCCAGGTAGTAGAAAATCGTTTCAGGGAACAAACAATCAGATTAACCGCCAACAGGAACAGAAGCCATTGGAACCACCAGGAATGGTACATATCATAGAGTTGAAAAAATTCTATCAGCTTACCGGCCACCCGGCTATAACCCTGTTTATAAAACTCCAGGGGTTCCCCCTGGGGTAGAACAGTCCCCAAGATAGAGGTTATGGCCAGGGCAATAAAGAGAACCAGGGCCAGTTTAACCGAGGCAAAAAAATTACCTATTTCAGAGACAATCCCCTGGGAGGGCTTTGAGGGGGGCATTTTATTTATTTCCAGTCATTCAGAATAAATTTTACAGACACCTTGGCATAAAAAAGTCCATAAACCTATCATAATTATAAAGGGTGGACAATGATTTTTTTATTCCAGGATTGACGACTTGGCTTACTTATGGTACTAAAAAACGAGGAGCATCAGAACATGTTGGATTTAAAATTGATTCGGGAAAGATTGGCTTGGGTTCAGGATCGGCTGTCCTTGCGGGGGCAGGATCTGCCCTGGAATACATTTGAATCCCTGGATAAAGAAAGACGGGAAATCCTCCAGGAGGTCGAGACCCTCAAACATCGCCGGAATGTGGTTTCCGACCAGATCGGCCGCTTAAAACAGGAAAAGAAAGAGGCCCCGGAAACCATCGAGGAGATGCGGCAGGTCTCCAGGCGGATCAAGGAACTGGATGAGTCTTTAACGCAAATTGAAGCCAAATTTAACACCTTACTACTCACCTTGCCCAACATCCCTCATGGATCGGTTCCTATCGGCTATAGCAGTGAAGACAATCCGGTGGTTCGCACCTGGGGAGAGAAACCGGCCTTCTCTTTTCCCCCCCGACCTCACTGGGAAATTGGAGAGGATCTCGATATCCTTGATTTTGAAAGAGCCGCCCGGATGACCGGGGCCCGATTTGTAATCTACAAAGGGCTGGGGGCTCGTCTGGAACGGGCCTTGATCAATTTTATGTTGGACCTCCACACCAATGCCCATAAATACACCGAAATCCTGCCTCCGTTCATGGTCAACAGTCAAAGCATGACCGGGACCGGTCAATTACCCAAATTTCGGGACGAATTGTTTAAGGTGGAAGGATGGGATTATTACCTGATCCCCACGGCCGAAGTACCGGTGACCAACCTCTACCAGCAGGAAACCCTTTCAGCTCAAGAACTTCCCAAATGCTTTGTCGCCTATACCCCCTGTTTTCGATCCGAAGCCGGCTCCCATGGAAAGGACACCCGTGGGCTTATTCGTCAACATCAATTCAACAAAGTAGAGTTGGTAAAATTCTGCCTTCCGGAAGAGTCTTACCGGGAACTGGAAGGGCTCCTGCTTAATGCCGAAGAGGTCCTGAAGCGCTTGAACCTGCCTTATCAGGTGGTCAGTCTTTGTAGCGGTGATCTGGGGTTTTCCTCAGCTAAGACCTATGATATTGAAGTCTGGCTTCCCGGACAAAACCTGTATCGAGAGATCTCTTCCTGCAGTAATTTTGAAGATTTTCAGGCCCGAAGGGCCAATATCCGCTTTCGCCGGGAAGGACGGTCCAAAACCGAATTAGTCCACACCCTAAACGGCTCCGGCTTGGCCGTCGGCAGAACCGTGGTGGCTATCCTGGAAAATTACCAGCAGGCCGATGGCACCATTTTGATCCCTCCGGCCCTCCAACCCTATATGGACGGCAGAAGTCGAATAACAAAAGGATAAAGGTTCAAAGTTTCAAATTTCAAGGTTCGATAGAAAAGCCTCGTACCGTGAACCTTAACCTTTAAACCCCTCGCCTCATGCCTCAGGCCTTACGTCTCTCCCCTATTCTTCAAAATAGGTAGCACAAGACGTATCGGATTCCCAAACAGAGATCTTACTCACCTGAGACCGTTCATCGTTCAGACGGCGGCTTAATTGATGAAAGAGATAACGGGCGATATGTTCCGAGGAAGGGTTTTCTTCTTGAAAAGGGGACAGCTCGTTTAAGTATTGGTGGTCCAACCCATTTAAGACTTCATGAGTAAGGGCTTTAATTTCCCCGAAATCACGCACCAGGCCTGCGGCATCCAATTGGGCGGCCTGGATAAAGACCTCAACCTTCCAGTTGTGTCCGTGGAGTTGTTCGCATTTTCCTTTAAAATCCCTTAATCGATGGGCGGCCGCAAATTGAGTAATGATTTTTAATTCAAACATAATCACTATATCCCTGAATTTTTTAATATTTTAAGTCTGTTATGGAATTTCTGGGCCAACCCTCTGATGTCCACCTGCATACTGGCTACGTCCTGATGTCGTTTCTGAATCAGACGCTCCAGTTCACTTAGCCCGTATTGGACTACTTCGATCTCTTTTTTCAGGAGTTCTTCCTGCAGTCGTTGATTGATCTGTTTGATAAGTCCCTGATCCATGGCACAGAAACCCCTTTCCAATAAAATAGCCGACCTTTTTCAAAGAAGTATGAAAGAGTTTCGTTATAAAGTCAAGAAATCCATTGATCTTACCCCCCTTCACTTTTGGCAACTATAGATCCGAATCAAGAAGGGTCGAGGGGTCTTTTTTCAGGGTTGTCCAAAAGGCAATCCCCGGCCCGATACCGGCCCAAGGGGTTAACTCTATTGGAAGCAGGGCATTCACCCAACCTTATTTGGAACTCTGGTGTTGGCCTGCTCTTTAAGGTTATTAAAAATTTGGCCCGACAAAGAAGCAATGGCTTTATGGTGGACAACCCTGAAAAAAGACCCCTCGACCCTTTCAGAAGGAAAATCCTCTTCTATTCAATAATTAATTGAAAGGAAAGGGGGCAAGATCGATTGGTAAAAAAATAAACATTGACAAATCCTTCCAAATTAAATTAAAAGTAAAGCTTTTGCATTGGTTATTAAGGTTTCTATCAAGGGTAAACGATGAAATTCTGGAGACTGCCGCTCGATGCCGGTTCTCATTCCATTCCGATTGGGGAACTGCATATCATCAAGGATCGCTGCAAGGGCTGTGGCTTTTGTATTGAATTCTGCCCCAACCAGGTCCTGAAGGAAGCCGCTGAATTCAACAAGAAGGGGTATCACCCTCCCATGGTCACCAAACAAGGGGAATGTGTCAATTGCAATCTCTGTGAGATCATTTGCCCGGAATTTGCCATCTATAGTGTCCTTAAGGAATACAAGGAACTGACAGCCGAGGATATAGCCAATTATTCAAAAAAATTTCAGCCCGAATCCCCTTCCTCGCCTGCCGGGTCCATTCCTAAGACTTAGTACAACAATAGGGTTCAAGGATTCAAGGGTTTAAATGAGGGGATGTGAGAATGAGTGGATGTGAAGATGAGGTCTCCTCCTCACATCACCCCATTACCTCATTGACTCATTCTCTCAGATCCTTGACCGCTGGCATCCGGCCGATCGGCTGTTCGGCCACCGAATGGTGGCCTCTTCAAAAGCTCGGCGTAGCCGAGCGGCCCGATCTCTTGGGGAGACTCCCGAAGGGAGTCGGACAGGATGCCTCTTCTTTCGCTCGGCGAAGCCGAGCGGCTTGAATCCTTCAGTTAATTTTCATGCTTCGCCAGTGACCGCCGCGGGCATGGAGGTTTAGCAGGAAGACTAACAAAACATGCCTGATTCAGGAATCTTGACCGGCGAACATTTTATCAATGGAGATGAGGCCTGCGCCGAAGGGGCCATTGCCGCCGGCTGCCGATTTTTTGCCGGTTACCCTATCACCCCGGCCACGGAAATCGCCGAAAGGATGGCCAGACGACTGCCGCAAGTCCAGGGGATCTGCATCCAGATGGAGGATGAGATCGCCTCGGTGGCCGCCATCCTGGGGGCTTCCTGGGGTGGGGCCAAATCCATGACCGCCACCTCCGGCCCGGGCTTCTCCTTAATGATGGAAAATATCGGTCTGGGCATGATGACCGAGACCCCTTGCGTCATCGTCAATATCATGCGCGGGGGACCTTCCACCGGATTGCCGACCCTGGTCGGCCAGGCCGATGTCATGCAGGCCCGCTGGGGTTCTCACGGGGATTACGGGGTCATTGCCCTGTCCCCTTCTTCTCCCCAGGAGATGTTTGATCTGACCATTTCGGCCTTTAATCTGTCCGAGACCTTCCGACTGCCGGTATTGGTCCTGGGAGATGAGCTGGTGGGGCACATGTCTGAAAAAGTGATTATCCCTCAGCCGGATCAAATTCAACTGGTCTCCCGTCCCCGACCCAGTCGGCCGGCGGACACCTTTTTACCCTTTATGGCCAATGACGACCTCGTCCCACCCATGGCTTGTGCCGGAGAAGGGTATCATGTTCATGTCACTGGTCTGACCCATGATGAACAAGGGTATCCTGTCATTACACCGGTGGTCCATGAACGGCTGGTCCGCCGCCTGGTGGATAAAATCCGCCTTAACGCCCACAGGATCATTCAATTGGAAGAAATTGAGCTGGCCGATGCCCAGGTAATCGTCGTGGCCTACGGGTGTACTTCCCGGACCGCCCGCGAAGCCGTCCAACGTCTTCGTTCCGAAGGCCGGAAAGTGGGACTCCTTCGTCTGATTACCTTGTGGCCTTTTCCTGAGGAAAGGATCCGTCAAGCAGCCAAAGGGATAAAGGCCTTTATCGTCCCGGAGATCAACTACGGGCAGATCGTCTATGAAGTGGAACGCTGTGCCCAGGGGCAGGCCGAAACAGTCCTCTTGCCTTTTATGGGCGGCGCCATTCATACCCCTGAGGATATTATGGAAGCCATCCTGGAGTATCTGCCATGAAGATACGGTTTCAACCGGTTGTCCCTTTTGACCAGGAGGCCACCAATCGCCTCAAAGACGAACAGCATGGTCTCCATCCGGATGATCTCTATCTGAAACCGGGCCGGATACCTCATATCTGGTGTCCGGGATGCGGATTGGGCGTGGTCGTGAATACCTATATCAACGGCCTGAAGATGGCCAATCTCACCATCGACCGATCCGTGGTCGTTTCCGGCATCGGCTGTACCGGTCGGGTGGCCGGTTATCTGAATATGGATACCTATCATACCACCCACGGCCGGGCCATCCCCTTTGCCACCGGACTGGCCTTGACCCGTCCGGATCTATCGGTTACCGTCTTCAGCGGGGATGGTGATTTATTCGCCATTGGAGGAAATCACTTCATCCATGCGGCTCGAAGAAACGTCAACCTCAAGGTTATCTGTGTCAACAATTTCAACTATGGGATGACCGGGGGACAGGCCGCTCCCACGACACCGGTTTCGGCCAAAACCACCACTACGCCCTACGGCAATTCGGAAGCCCCTTTCAATTTGCCCTATCTGGCCCATGCCAGTGGTGCGGTCTATGTGGCTCGATGGACTACTTTCCATGCCCGGCAACTGGTTAACGCCATCGCCGAAACCTTTGCCATCAAAGGATTTACTTTTATAGAAGTTATCGCCCCCTGCCCCATCGGGTATGGACGGCCCAATAAACTGGGCAGCGGCCTGGATGAGATGATCTTTTATAAAGAAAACAGTCTGGTTCAGAATGGGGCCGATCCTCGAAATGTGGATATCGCCCTGAAAGGGAAGATTATCGTCGGGAAATTTGTGGAAGAAAAACGCCCAACACTCCTGGAAGAATATGAAGACAGGATCTTGAAAAAATTCCGGAG
>JAZDOU010000316.1:0-2582 GCA_043798385.1 Pseudomonadota bacterium | reverse complement strand
TGTGATCGGGCGAATAATGATTTGGGTTTTCTCTACCTCAAGCTCAACGTCATCCATAATTCCAGTTTGATCAAGTAATGGTTTTGGTATACGGATTCCTTGGGAGTTTCCTATCTTTACAATGCGTGCTCTCATTGTTTTTACCTCCTAAACCTAACAGTGAACACATTGTAATTACATTTATCTTAAAAGTCAAGGATTCAATTAGTTATGGTTTCACTGCCCAACGACACTATGACCAGCTTTGGGTGGAGCGCCGGAGGAACACACTGTCAGGTGGAAGGATTTGTTGAAATTCTATTGCTCAAAATGCTTTTCGACCAAGGCTATTAACCTCTGGAAGAACTTTTTGTATATCCAGTGTCTTTTCCTTTCGTTCATAGAAGCATTTTCATTTAAATCAGCCTCCTCTCAAGCGGAGCGACGAGCCAGTCCAGGCTTGTCTGCTCTTCGAGTTTCCAGCTTTTAGATTGGGGTCGGACCCAATGCTCATAAAAAATTCACCGCCACTCTTTTCAAAACCTCCCGCGCAGCAACGACCCCTGAAATCGATGCCTGGATCAGGCCGCGGGTTACTCCCGCACCGTCACCGACGGCGAAAAGATTTTTAACTTCCGTTTCGAGGCCGGGGGTGAGCTTGAGCTTCATAGAATAGAACTTCACTTCCACGCCGTAAAGAAGCGTATCACCGGAGTTTACTCCCGGAGCCACATTGTCGAGGGCCTCGAGCATCTCCATCAGGTTGCTGAGATGCCGGTAGGGCAGTATGAAACTCAGGTCTCCCGCTGTGGCGTCTTCCAGGGTGGGCCGAACTGAGCCCTCGATTATTCTCTCCGCCGTAGAGCGTCGACCCATCTTCAGATCGCCCAGTCGCTGGACGATGACCCCGCCGCCAAGCAGGTTTGCCAGGCCGGCGATATATTTCCCATAGGATATAGGATCATTAAAGGGTTTGGTGAAATCGGTGCTTACCAGGAGGGCGAAGTTGGTGTTCTCCGACTTTTTATTTCTGTAGCTGTGCCCGTTGACGCTGAATATACCCTCGCTGTATTCCTTGACCACTTCTCCGTAAGGGTTCATGCAGAAGGTTCTGCTTTTATCCTGAAATCTTTTCGAGAAGTAGATGAACTTCCCCTCATAGGCCACATCGGTTATCTCTTTCATGATCGAGGCCGGCAGTTCAACCCTGACTCCGATATCCACCGGATTCTTCTGGACCGAGAGCCCCAGCCTTTTTGCTTCGCCGGAAAGCCAGGAAGACCCTTCCCGGCCGACGGCGGTAATAACAAACTTGGCTTCAAAGGTTTCCTCGTCTTTGGTCATAACCTTGGAAACGAGACCATCGGCAGTCTGGATCTGCTGTACCGGAGTATCAAAAATAAGGTCGACTTTGCCGTCCAGTTCCTCCCGGATTTTCCGCAGGACATCTCCGCAGAGGTCTGTGCCGATGTGCCTGATCAGGGCAGGAATCAACTCCAGGTTATACCCGGCGGCTTTCTTCTTCAAACGGGACAGGGCTTCAACATTCTTGCCGTGAATTTCTCCCCCGGCACCGAATAGGCAATAAACCGAATCCACATAAGAGATTAATTGGGCCAGATCTTCCTCGGAAAGATATTCCTTAAGCCATCCGCCGAATGCTGATGACAGGGTGAGTTTTCCATCGCTATAGGCCCCGGCTCCCCCCCAGCCGCAGAGGAGGCCGCAAAGGTCGCACTCAACGCAGGGAATCGCGGTCTCGGCCATAGGACAACTTCTTTCCTTGATGTCGCTGCCCTTTTCGATCATCAGGATTTTCAAACCGGGATTCTTAATAAGCTCTAAAGCGGCAAAAATCCCGGCAGGCCCTGAACCGATAATGATGACATCGTATCCATTAGACATGACTAATCACGATTTATTGGTACTTCTTTCTCGTGCCTACTTGGACTCTACGGAACCCGTTATTTTGTTGTAAAGCCAGGCAAACACTCCGCCGCCAATCAGGCCATCGAAAAACGCCCAGGCCAACCCGATTACACTGCCGATCGGCGAGATCGTGTAACCACGGTACAGCCTGCTGATGAGTGTAGGTGCCCCTGAAGACCCGTCAAATGCGATGATCCACCAGGTAAGGAAAAATAGTCCTAATCCCCAGACTATCCCGCAAGTCAGCGCAAAGGCCTTAATGTTGAGCTTCATGTTTATCTTCTCCTTTCTATGTTTTAAGCCGAACACGGAGCTAACCCGGAGTGACCCGACAGGGACACGACCAAGTTCAGCGCCTGGTTAGCTGCTCTTTTAATTTGTGTTCATCTCATAAGCCTGAAGTCTTTCCTCCAAGGTGCCGGTATGCAGTTCGAAAAGGTGGTTGTCGTAGTCGTAGAAGTACAGAGACAATCCTTCTCCTCGGACTCTCGAACGACCCTCTTGGAATTCAACCCTAGCCGTTTCAAGCCGTTGCCTGTAGTCTTCGAACTGAGACTCTGGAATCTTGAAAGCAATGTGGTTGTAGGTACGTTCAGGTAGCGGGCTTCCTTCCATGATGGCGAGCCATGTTCCCCCGAGGAGGAAAAACCGTTCCTTTGACAGAGAGAACATCC
>JAZDOU010000312.1:0-3705 GCA_043798385.1 Pseudomonadota bacterium | reverse complement strand
CCCCTGAATCCTGAAAGGTATTTTCGTAATAAGCACTCATGCCCGCCGGAGGCGGGCGCCACGAAGGATGAAAATGTTGCTCAACCAGGGAATAAGTCGTCATTCCGGCGAAAGCCGGAATCCAGGTTAAGAAGAGCCCTAAAAATTCCGGATGCCGGATCAAGTCCGGCATGACGGAGAACAAACAACTCCGAAGATAAGGTCGGGGTTATTTTCGAACTTAGAGAAGGTGATTAAAAATGGAAAGTCTAAATCTTGGTAGATTGCTGATCGTCGATGACGAGAGTGAACTGGCAGCCGCCATTTGTGAAATCCTTAAGACCCAAGGGTATGAAACCGAGGGTTTTACGGCCGGGGAAAAGGCCTTAGAGAGGCTAAAAAAAGAGGAATTTGATCTCCTCCTGACGGACCTGATGATGCCGGAAATGGACGGCATCGCCCTTTTAGAGGCGGCCTTGGAGATCGACCCTGATCTTATCGGGATCATTATGACCGGGCAGGGTACGGTTCAGACGGCCGTGGAGGCCATGAAGAAGGGGGCCTTTGACTACATCCTGAAACCGTTTAAGGTAAATACCTTACTGCCGATCATATCCCGGGCTATTGCGGTTCGGAATCTTAAAAAGGAAAACATAGAACTGCGGGCCACTCTGGCCATATACGAGCTGACCAAGGTCATTACCCTGACAACCGATCTGACTATCATTGCCAACAAAGTCGCCGAGGCCGCTATGGAACAGACCCAGGCCGACGAAGTGTCCGTCATGCTCCCCATCCCCAACGAGCATGAAAATGGATTGTATGTGGCGGCGGTACGCGGGCCTGATAGGGATCATCTCCTGGGACAACGGATAAAGGTAGGCCAGGGTATCGCCGGGTGGACGGCCCAACACCATCAGCCTATTCAATTAGAAGGAGAGGTCAAAGACCCGCGGTTCGAGCCGGTCTACCCCCGTTCCGATATCAAGACGGCCGTTTCCCTGCCGATGATGTCCGGAGGGAAATTTGTCGGTGTCCTGAATCTCAATGCCGTCGGCCACCGTTCTTTCACAATCGGCCAAATGAAGGCCCTGACCATTACCATCAGCATGGCCGCCCCTTCTATTGAAAACGCCCGGCTCTTTGAAATGCTCCAGGAGGCCGAAGCCAAATATCGAAACATCTTTGAAAACGCCATGGAGGGCATTTTTCAGATCAATTCCGCCGGACGATTCATTACCGCCAACCCTTCCACCGCCTTGCTTCTCGGCTACCACTCACCCGAAGACTTGATGAAGTCAATAACCGATATGCCCGGTCAAGTGTTTCTTGATCGCCATCGTCATGGTGCCTTGATGAAAGCAATTAACCAGACCGACAGAATTGTCGGGTTTGAGACTCAGGTTAACAGGAAAGATGGAAGGTCTATTTGGATTTCCATGAATCTTCAAACGGTTCGGGATAGCGAAGGCCGTCTTTCTTACTATGAAGGCTCTTTTAAGGATATAAGCCTTCAGAAGCAAGCGGAGGAGTCTCTTAAAAAAAGTGAGGAGAAATACCGCAATATCTTTAATAATGCCATCGAAGGCATCTTCCAATCCACCCCGGAAGGGCGTTTCATCAGCGTGAATCCGGCCACGGCCCAGATACACGGCTTTGACTCTCCGGAAGAGATGCTGGAGGTCATAACCGACAGCGGTCAACAGTTATTCGTAAATCCTGAGGATAGAACCGAATACAAGAAACGGCTCGAAGAACAAGGAAAAGTTGAGGGCTTTGAAGTAGAGATGTTTAAGAAAGACGGCGGAAAGATATGGATGTCCTTCAATGCCCATGTGGTTAAAGATAATGAAGGAAAGGTGCTTTACTATGAGGGGATAACGGAAGATATCTCCCGGCGAAAAGAGGCTGAGATTTCCCTGAAACGAAGCCTGGAACAATTACAAAAGGCAACTCAGGGGATCATTCAGGCGGTGGTCCTGGCCGTTGAAATGCGGGACCCCTATACCTCGGGTCATCAAAAGAGAGTGGCCGATCTGGCCCATTCTATGGCCGTAGAACTGGGCTTGCCCCCGGAAGAGATTGAAGCGATTCGTATGGCCAGCGTCGTCCATGACCTTGGCAAGATATCCATTCCGGCTGAAATCCTCTCCAAGCCCGCTAAACTTTCCGATATAGAATTTAGTCTCATTAAGAATCACCCCGAGTCCGGGTATAATATCTTAAAGGATATTGAATTCCCTTATCCGGTGGCCCAGATCGTTCTCCAGCACCACGAGAGACTCAACGGATCGGGTTACCCCCTGGCTCTTATAGACGATCAGATTCTGACTGAGGCAAAAATTATCGCCGTGGCCGATGTGGTGGAAGCCATTTCTTCCCACCGCCCCTACCGACCGGCTCATGGAATAGAGGCCGCCCTGGAGGAGATCGAAAAGAACAAGGGCGTTCTGTACGATCCTGCAGCGGTGGAAGTGTGCCTGAGGCTTTTCAAAGAAAAGGGGTTTAAGTTCGAATAATTATTGCTGGTTGGGGAAGGGTGAGAGGGAATAACTGAATCAAATGAACAACGTCCCCATAGGTACTTAGGTCACTTATTCTCGAATAAAAGGTAGGGTAATGATGAAAACCTCCTTAAGAAATCGGATCCTTGTTCCCTTAACCCTGGGATTATTTTCTCTCCTGGTCGTTTTTTTGGTCAGTCTCTTTTGGATCGAGCGAAAGAATATCGACCTAAGGGTTGAGCGCCAGTTTAAATCGACTGAGCATTTTTTCAATTCCCAACAGGAGAATGATGCCCACCTTTTAAGCGGCATGCTGGAAACGATTATGAATGACCCGGCTATTCAGGCGGCCTTAAAAGCCGGAGATCGAAAGGCCTTGCTTTCCCATACCGCCGCCTTATTCAAAAAGATATCTTCCCAACATCCCGTGACCCATCTGTATTTCAGCGATGCCCAGCGGATCAATCTCCTCCGGGTCCATCAACCCGACCGATACGGGGATCGAATCGACCGCTTTACGACTTTAGAGGCTGAAAGGACTGGAAAGATTGCCTACGGCCTGGAGTTGGGTCCCCTGGGGACCTTGACCTTGAGAGTAGTCGCCCCGATGATCGCAAACGGCGAAAGGATTGGTTTTGTGGAACTGGGTGAGGAGATCGATCACATTACCGCCAAACTGAAAAAAACCATTGGAGTAGAACTGATGGTCTATCTCCACAAAAAGTTTCTGGATCGTCCCGGTTGGGAGGCAGGGATGAAAATGATGGGCCGGGTTTATGACTGGGACCGGTTTCCGGATGTTGTCTTAGCGGAAAAAACGTTAAAAGTCACTCCGGAGACCTTAACCAAATTTTTCTCTGAAGGATCTCATACCCCTGGGACCACTGAGGTGGAAATAGTTTCACAAAATCGCCGCTATCGGTGTCGATTTCTGGATATTAAAGATGCCAAAGGCCTGGAAGTGGGCGATATGGTTGTCATGATCGATATAACCAGACAGGTCAACCATCTTTACTCCACTATGGGTGTGATAGCCGGTTTCTCTGTTTTCCTGGGGGGAGTGCTCTTTTTCTTATTCCGCTTTTTCCTGGGGCGGGTTGAAAATCAGTTGACCACAGCCCAAGAGAAAATTATTGATCTGGAAAGGGACCGCACCCGAATGGAATCGGAAGCCAAGTTTTATTCCGTGGCCCAATCGGTCAACGACGCCATGATCTCCAGT
>JAZDOU010000308.1:0-4258 GCA_043798385.1 Pseudomonadota bacterium | reverse complement strand
CATGCCGGCGATATTTTGCAAAGCCGTGCAATCGGGCATTCCCCCATTGGAATCAATGGCGGTCAAGACCTGCTTGGCCAGGGACATGACATCATGCCCTTCTATGCCCCGGCCGATGAGTATAGCCATAAGCTCCACATCGGACAACGCCTGCGGCCCTTTCTTGGCCAGCTTTTCTCGGGGCCTCTCATCCTGCGGAATGTCTTTGACACGTTTCATTGCTTTCCGTTCCTTGGTATATTCCATGTGTAGTAGTTTCCACTTAAAGGGAATTACAGCATATAGGATATACTATTTTTCCCTCGATGATATTTGGAAATTGATAGTTATCTTGATTAAAAAGACCATTTTTCTTCTTTGATTAAATCCGGAATTCCTATCCAGTCCACAGAGAAGTCATCGCAGATATTAGGAATCTTTAGTTTGTGTTGTTTTTTGGGTTGAGAAAGAGGAAGGCTTAAAGAGGGGTGTTCTCCGGTTACTACCGTCCAGCCATGTGCTTTAGCGGAAGCAACGACAAAAGGGTCTGCAAGATTCCTTCCTTTTGCAGTCCAGTCAGGATATTTAGATGATATTTCTTTTAGCGCTTCTTGGGTTATTATGTCGGGATCAATAAATGTTTCCTGGTGAAGTTTCCTAATTTTGTTGATCCACTGCGCAACGGTGTGGGTTTTTTTTGTTGCTTCCTGAGCGACTAAAACAGGAATTTTAAGTCGACCAGTTTCAATCAGTTGTTCAAGACGTTTCCAGAAAGAGGGGAAAAGGTCCGGTGGATACCATCTTATACCGGCATCAAAGAGAGCGCTTGTATCAAAACAATAAATTTTGTTATGCGCCATGTCTAAAAATTATTGCCCTGCCAAATAATTCCTCTTCCACCGGTCCCATATGTTTAAGATTGATCCCGGTAAGGGAAGCAACATCGGCGGTTGTTATCAGATCTTCGTAAAGTGCATTAAGTACCAGCTTAGTGTAAGCCCTGCCAATTTTATTAAGAATACGGTATTTATATGGGACAGGTATGGATTTTTCTTTTTTCCTCACCCGATATATTTCATATTCTTTTAAAAAGTCCTTCCGTCTTGAAAAATAATGATCCTGATTGGTCCTTCCTAACTCCAATAATCTGAGAAGCATCGCTTCCCTACTGACCGAATACCTCAATGCCAAAGGAGAAAGCTTATCTTCCGACCATTTTGTTTTTTTATTCGCGGCATTAACCTCAGATTCTTCAAGAAGATACCTCTTGGGCATAAGGATTCCTGAAGCTACCCGATTGCAGAAAAACTCGGTTTTTGAATCTATGGTTTTTTCGTCCAATGGGTAGTCTAAAGGAATACAAACCCCGGTACTGTTAATGGCAAGGTGAACAAACTCATGTATTAATGTAAAAATTCGGCCCGCATCGGAGTCCTGACCATTTAGAAGAATTACAGGGACGCCTTCACCTCCAATGGAAACACCCCGAAAGATATTTAAATTTATCCTTTCGGAAGAAAAAACCAGGATCCCAAGCTGTTCTATTTTTTCAGTCCAAATTTTCCTGGCGATTGAATTATCTCTCCAACCAAATTGTTCTCGTAGACTCACCTTTAAGGCCTCTCTCAGTTTGTCAGATGCCTCTTCGGGGTCATCATCCAAATTGACAGAGGGAAAAGAGAGTAATTTCCCCCCCCCAAATTCTTCCAAAAGATCAAGAGCATCTTCCCGTAACCGTTGTACACGTCGGATTTCTTTAATGAGGACGGGATCTAAATATCCTGGAATATCTGCAAGATGTCGAAAATCATGTGGAAGTGGCTCGTCTGTGGGTATTGCCGATAAATAAAAAATTGCCGGGGGCTGGGAGTACTTTTCAGCTAAGGTATATAATTGTTTAAAGGATGGGTGTTTTTCGCCATTTTCCCAGGCGGTTAATTTATCTTTCGTGACCCCGATTTTTTTTGCCGCAACATCAGGGTCCAAACCAATCCGTTCTCTGGCCCATTTTAAGATTTCAGGATTTATGATTGCTTCTGTTCTAGTCTGCATGCTTGTTTCTAAGAAGAGTTTTCAAGAATAATTTTAATATTCCCACAATCTAATTTTTTCGTCAATTCAACTTTTAGGGTCTCTGGTTTGCCCCGATATGGCCCAGACAGTTCATCTATTTGAATTTACTAAATCTTTCAGGAAAAAGTTATTTATCTAAGGGAAGAAAGCCTGTTTTGATCTTTTTCTTTTTTCTTCTTTAAGCCTTTGGGAGGGCTATCTTGAACTTTTTGGGCTTTGCTCCGTTTCAAAAGGTCAGAGGCCGATTCGTCGTTCGGGTCTTGGGAGACAAGTTCACCGCGGAAGGCTTTGGACAGAATGGATTGGGTGAGCTTGTCCACCTGGGCTTTTGCCTTCTGGTAACGGGCTTCGATCCGGTCAGCAAGGGCAAAGAGTTCTTCCACACGGCGGACGATTTCGTATTGCTCGGATAGTGGGGAAAAAAGACGGTTAAAAGGTCTTCCCGGTCCCTGTGACCATGGCCACGAGCATGGACCGTTTGCCTTGGCTGAGGGCCGTCTCGATGGCCTCAATCGCTTTTTCCTGACAGGGCCTTATCCCCTCGATGTCGATGGGGGTATCTCTCAAATGAGTATATCTGTTGGCGCTGTCGTTCTCCAGGAATTCTTCAAGGGCCTCGGATGTATGGAAATGGAAAATTTGACGGGAAAGGTTTTTTTCATCTCTGACATCGATATGCCAGATCACCTCTCCATTGTTGGCGTATAGAAAGGGGACCCGATACCCGTCCCAATTTCCTGTGCCCTGGAAGACCCCTTTGGCGTAGCGCTTGGCCTGTTCGAGTACGTTGTAGGGACCGACGCCGACCTTCTTGGCCTCTATAATTCCGAGCAGCCTGCCCTTGACAAAAAGGGCATAATCGGCCGGGCCGTTGACGGTGGGGAATTCTTCGACCGCACACCTGTGGAGATTTTTAGTATCCAGCCCGTCGGAGTATTTGATAATCTTCCAGGGAGGACTGAGTGCTTTCAGCTTTTTATCGATTCTCTCTTTTCTGGTTTGCCACTCATATTCAGTCATGAGAGACCCTTTATTTCTGCTCTTGAGTGAAAGGGTTTTACCATAATAGAATCGTAAAAGGCCAAACGAAAAGCAAATGAATTAATTTGATATTAGGCTTGGAGGGAAAAAAGTCAAGGGAATTCATTAGATTGAAGATTGGGAATTTGGTCGTCAGGCTATAGCACTCAGGGGACTTTAGGGCTTGTCGAAGAGGGTTAAACCGCCGGACTAAGTTCAGGGCTCAAAGTGGTTACTTCGACCAAATGATGCTTCTGACGGGCCTCGTTCACAATACTTTCCAGTTGCTCGGCCACCCTATCCTCGATCCAATCCGCCCCGCACTGGGCGCACACCACAGCCGGGACATCCCTGACCACAACAACCCCAAACCCCAATTCTACAGAAAAAATGGTTCTTCCTTGTTTCCTGCTTCCGCCGCACAAAGGACATTGAACAGTTTCTTTATTGTTCGCCACGGTTCCTCCTTGTTTTAAAATCGGCTTCAAAATGTTCCAGATCGGGCATATAAGCAGTTATTATAAAGCAAAAGCTATTCAATTCATTAAAGGCGACAACTACATGTAAAGGCTTCCCATCAACCCAACCCAAAAATAAAGCACCGGGGTAAGGTTTCTGTTCTGAATAGTCCTCAATAATCTCTCCCAGGATCAAAGCCTGTTTGACCATGTCTCGGGAAACCCTTCTTTCCAACATTCTCTCCAGGGCATGTTTCTGCCACTCGATAGAACCATTTTGAACAGCCCTTACCAGTTCATCTTTCTTCATAAAGATTCCCTTAAATTAAGAACAGGGGACGACAAATTGGCCGGACAATAGCTTGGAGCTTCGGACAAAAGCCCGGTTAGGCTTCGGACGGGGCCGGTTCAAATGGATCCACTAAAAAAAACTCCAGCACTTCTCTGACAGTCCGAATCTGTTTACCGAAAGGCAGAGACTCCGACCCTCTGAAAAATAATCCCTTTTCAATATCTCCCTGTTGAGCGGCCGCCAAGCGGGTCTCAATACAGAATTGCCCGGCAGCCGGATTGCCGGACTTAAAACCGCAATGAGAAAGACAATTCAGATTACGGACACATTGGGCCTGCTCAGGGTCAGCCTTGGCGCGCCGCTCTGTTTCCTGTGACAGATAACGCTTCAGCCAGGGCGTCAATACCGCCCGGGCCGGAAGACCGGCCGCGCTCAT
>JAZDOU010000301.1:0-3029 GCA_043798385.1 Pseudomonadota bacterium | reverse complement strand
GGTCTTGATTTAACCCAACATTGGGAAATGGGCAAGGGAGGTTAAATAGAAACTGGGTAACAGTGAGAAGCAGTTGCCTTTTAGGGAATTTTCTATTTTATTGAAAAGGCAAAAACTTTTTGTTATTATCCAGAAACTGTTCAATAACTTGTAGGCACCACACACCATGAAGCTGCAGTTCTTAGGGGATTCCCGTGACTCGTTCAAGTGGGACCTTCTCCACCACGTTGTCACGTCAACCCAGCCTGCCTTTCGGGAACTCGTCTTCGTTCCGATGCTGACACCTGATGTGCCAGGCTTAGGCCACGGTTCTACTCCGGCCTCGCGCTATACCTGCCGCCCAAACGTACTCGAGTTCGTGCACTCGCTCGCGATGAATCCGAGATCCTTTGAGCGGGTTGCCTCGCTCGGGACGCTCCCCGATATGCCGTCCTTCAACGTACACATCCACCGGCCAGAACAACAACTCGGCTTCGGCTGGCAGCGTCACTTCTATTGGCAGCCACTCCTAGAACAGCCCCATGCCGAATCCCTCCTATTCATCGACCCGGACAATGGCCTTGAAACCAACACCCAAGCCGGACAACAACATCTACGTTACGGTGAGGCGGCAGCACTCCTTTCCAGGCTACCGGAAACTTCCGCAATTGCAGTATTTCAGTATCGGCCTCAGGGACAGTCATGGAACGTGGTATTCGACCGCATCGGCAATTCGTTCCCAGATCCATTTGAATACGTCGCTATCCATCACGGACAACTGGCATTCGTGTTTATCGGACGCTCAGCAATATTTCGAGCTGTCACGTCGTCAGTCGAGGCATATGGCCGCTCTCAACAGAGCCTTCAAGTACAGCGAAGCGGTGGTGCCTAATTCCCTGCAGTCGGATTGCTTACACGCATCGCGTTCCGGCACCCGCTGCGGGCCACGTTCCCTTCATGATTTCAATTGGTAATTGCCGAATCTCCAAGGGGACTCGAAAGAAGATTTGTAGGTGAAGCCAATCATGAGACATGACCCTGTACGCCCGGTCAAGTATCGGTCAGGATAATTCAATACTCCCTTTCCTTCCAATTCTGAAAAACTTGCCTGAAGCTACCTTATCGATGACAATCCCCTGATATTAAACCTCCTATAAGGTTTAATACGAAAATAGGATATGAGTCTTGAACAACCTGTACCTATTTTCATGTTTGGTGGTACCACGCCCCAAAAGGCGGGGCATGGCGGTTTAGTTCGAAAATAGGATTCCAGGATTCAAGGGGTCAAGCCGCTCGGCTCCGCCGAGCTTTCGAAGAGGCATCCTCCGGATGCCCGGATTCCAGTGAAAGGCGTGGAAACTAACCCCATTAATTCCTTGTATAAATTTTCATCTCCCGGCTTCCGAAGGGAAGCCTCCCTTTAGGTCGGCAGATCGGCTCCCGGATGGGAGCCTCTTCGAAAGCTCGACTCAGTCGAGCGGCCCGACCGCATCGTGGCGCCCCAAAGGGCGCATGTGGGCTTAATACGAAGATAGAGTTTGAAGTCCCTCAAAAAGTCGAAAATATGACATTCGTGATTAATTATTTCAATAGGTTATCCCTGCCAAAGTGGCTAAGTTCGGATTTATTACGAGACCATCGGTCTTGATTCCTGAAAAGTGAAGGAAAGTCATAATCTTTTTTAATAATAGCTACTTGACCATCTGACAAGATAGAGATCAAAGGTTCAAGACCCATCGTGCCACCCAGGAAAAAAGTTGGGGCGTACCAGTTGCCCCCTTTTTTCTAAAATTGGTCTCAGGGCTCAAAATTAATAATGGCCCGATGACATAATTTCTTGACATATTTGTAAAAAAAAAATAAAATTATAAATTTATTATTTTGAAGAGAAGCCAACTATGTTTGATTCCCTAAGCGACCGCCTGAACCTGACTTTCAAAAAGCTGAAAGGCCAGGGAAAATTATCCGAAGCCAATATGAAAGAAGGCCTTCGAGAGGTCCGTTTGGCCCTTCTTGAGGCCGACGTCCATTACAAGGTGGCCAAGGATTTTATCGACCGGGTACGGGAAAGGTCATTGGGACAGGAGGTCCTGGCCAGCCTTACTCCGGCCCAACAGGTGATCAAGATTGTCCAGGAGGAACTGACCGAGTTAATGGGCGGGGTACGGCAGGATCTGAATTTAGCCGGCCGATCGCCTGTAGCCATTATGCTGGCCGGCCTTCAAGGTTCCGGGAAAACGACTACAGCGGGAAAACTGGCCATCTATTTAAAAGAAAAAAATTTCCGACCCGGCTTGGTGCCGGCTGATATCTATCGTCCGGCAGCCATCGCTCAGCTCCACAAGGTTGGTGAACAAGCCGGGGTGGAGGTCTATCCCTCCGATCCGAAGACCAATCCGGTGGAGATTTGCAGCCAGGCCGGGGAATGGGCCCGGCAACGGGGGTTGAATCCCCTGATTCTGGATACCGCCGGGCGTTTGCATATCGATCAGGATTTGATGACCGAGCTTAAACAGATCAAAGAGCGGGTCCGGCCCAATGAAATCCTTTTGGTGGCTGATGCCATGACCGGTCAGGACGCCATCAATGTAGCTCAGAAATTTAATGAGTGGCTGGAGATTTCAGGCGTCATCTTAACCAAGATGGAAGGGGATGCCCGCGGAGGGGCCGCCTTGTCCATCAAAGCGGTCATTCAAAAACCGATCAAATTCATTGGAGTCGGAGAAAAGTTAGAGGCCCTGGAACCCTTTCATCCTGATCGGATGGCCTCCCGGATCTTAGGCATGGGTGACGTCCTGTCCTTCATTGAGAAGGCCCAAGTCCATTTTGATCAGAAGCAGGCCCTGGAGTTAGAAAAGAAGCTTCGTAAGGAAACCTTTACCCTGAACGATTTTAAGGACCAACTTCGCCAGATAAAAAAGATGGGTTCTTTGGAACAGATGATACAGATGATTCCGGGCGTAAACCGGATGAAGGGTCTAAAGGAGTTGAAGCCGGACGAGAAAGAATTGGTCCGGGTAGAGGCCATTATCAATTCCATGACTCCGGAA
>JAZDOU010000291.1:0-11377 GCA_043798385.1 Pseudomonadota bacterium | reverse complement strand
TTTCTTCCCCACCTCCGGCGCTCAAATGGAGCAGATGTCCCATTTTTTGACGCTTGGTATTAAGGTAATTGACATTTTCTTTCTTGGGGGGGATCTCAATCGGAACCCGTTCGGTCACTTTTATCCCGTATCCTTCCAGCCCGATAATTTTCTTGGGGTTGTTAGTCATCAGTTTCATTTTCCGAACCCCCAGGTCCGCCAATATCTGGGCCCCAATCCCGTAATCCCGAAGATCGGCCTTAAATCCCAGGGCCTCATTGGCCTCCACCGTATCCTTCCCCTGATCCTGAAGCATATAAGCCCGGAGCTTGTTGACCAGTCCGATGCCCCGCCCCTCCTGATGGATATACAACAAGATCCCGCGCCCCTCCTGTTCAATCTTCCTCAGGGCCGCCTTGAGCTGGTCTCCACAATCACAGCGGAATGAGCCGAAGACATCGCCGGTCAGACACTCGGAATGGACCCGGACCAAGATCTCGTGCTTGGGACTGATTTCTCCCTTGACCAAGGCCAGATGCTGGTGTTCATCCACGTCGTTCTCGTAAACTATAGCCTTAAAGATCCCCTGGGGGGTCGGTAAAATGGTCTCCGCCCTCCGGTGCACAAAGGTTTCGTTCTGGAAACGGTATTCGATCAGATCCTTGATGGTAATGACCTTCAGCCCGTGTTCCTGGGCAAAGCCCTCCAAGTCCGGCATCCGGGCCATGGTCCCATCGTCTTTCATGATCTCACAGATGACCCCGTAAGGTTTCAATCCCGCTAACCGGGCCAGATCCACGGAACCTTCGGTTTGCCCGGTTCGAACCAGGACTCCCCCTCGGCGGGCCCGCAAAGGGAAGACATGGCCGGGACTGACCAGATCATCGGGCCGGGAATCATCGGCAATGGCCGCCAGGATGGTCGTAGCCCGGTCGGCGGCAGAGATCCCGGTGGTTACTCCTTTTCGGGCTTCAATAGATACGGTAAAAGCCGTTTTAAAAGACGAGGTGTTGTTCCGCACCATCATCGGCAATTGCAGTTGTTCAATCCTCTCCGGGGTCAGGGAAAGACAAATCAGACCACGTCCATATTTGGCCATGAAATTGATGGCCTCAGGTGTAACCTTCTCCGCGGCCATAGTCAGATCCCCTTCATTTTCCCGGTCTTCATCATCCACTAATATAATCATCTTGCCGGCCCGGATATCGTCCAGGGCCTCCTCAATGGTTGAAATAGACATACTAATGACTCCCGATACTCTAGGTTAATAATACAGATGCTTGATACTTGATACTGGATACTGGATACTTGATGCTGGATGTTTGGTTTTACTATTCAAAATCGACTTTCTTAAGGTTCGTTTTTGCTTTTATCCAGTTTCCAGCATCCAGCATCCAGTCTCTAAATCATAAAAACCCATGCCCTCTCAAAAAATTCTCATCCACTTTTGAGCCTGATCGTCCCGGCTCCTTATCCTGTCGCGACAACAATTGAAAGACATATTTCCCGATCAGGTCGGTTTCCAAATTAACCTCTTCCCCAATCTTTTTCCGGGTAAGAGTGGTCTTAGCACCGGTATGAGGAATAATGGTCAGCTCAAAATCGTTTTCTCCAACCCGATTAACCGTCAGGCTGACCCCATCGACTGCAATAGACCCTTTTTCTACAATAAACGGTCTTAAGGCTTGGGGAAGGGAAATTTTTAGCACCCAAAAATTATCCTGGGTTTCTTTATGCAGAATCCGGCCGGTCCCATCAATGTGACCGGTAACCAAGTGGCCACCCAAGCGGTCGGATAGGCGTAAGGCCCTCTCCAAATTGACTCGGTCCCCGACCTTAAGTTGATTCAGCCCGGAACGGGCCAGGGTTTCTTCCGAGACATCCAGGGAAAAGACCTCCCCCATCCAGGCCGCGGCCGTTAAACAGACCCCGTTCACCGAGATACTTTCACCAAGCTTCTTCTCTTCCCAGGGAAACTCGGGTTTAATCCACAGAAAGGACTTATTCCTTTTCTTCTCAATCCTGACAATCTCTCCCTGCCCTTCCACCAACCCAGTGAACATAATCGTATTTCTCGTCTATTTAATCTAATTGGTAATTCGTCTACGTGCTTTGAGCTCTCCGACTCGTGACTTATGCCTTTCCCTTGCGCCTTACACCTTATACCCTATACCTTGTACCTGCCTTTATTATCTCACGTTTCCGGATAGGCTTCTACTAAAATATCCCCAGCCCAGAGTCTAACTTTTATTTCTCTGAAACGAAGGGCCTCGGATACCGTGGTCGCCCCGGTCCCGCCGATCATTCCTTTAGCCTTTTGGCCGCCGATAAGACACGGGGCCATAAACAGGATCAGCTTGTCCACCTGTCCTTCCATCAGGAAGGAGCCATAGACCTCGGCCCCTCCTTCTACCAGCAGGCTGGTTATTCCTCTTCGCCCCAGAACGGCCAGCAGCTCCCTGATGGAGAAGTGTCCCTTTCGCTCAGGCAGGGATAAGATTTCCACTCCTTTCGTTTCCAGGGCCTTCTTTTTATTAATCGGCACCTGGGGCCCGGTCACAATCAGGGTTTTCCCGGGATCATTCAGGATGTGAGCCTTCCCGGGAATGCGCAAACGAGGGTCGATGACAATCCTCAGGGGATCTTTGATCTTTCCTTTCGGCAACCGCACGGTTAATAAAGGATCATCTTTCAGTACCGTACCGATACCCACCAGCAGGCCATCGACTTGATTTCGCAACTGATGGACCAACCTTCGGGAACGTTCATTGCTGATCCATTTTGAATCGCCGGTCCGGGTGGCGATCCGGCCATCAAGGCTGACCGCAGCTTTTAAGAGAACAAAGGGTAAGCCGGTGGTGACCCATTTAATAAAAAATTCATTCAATCTCCGGCAATCCTGTTCCAGAACCCCTGAAACGACCTTGATCCCTTGGGAACGAAGCCACTCGGCCCCATCGCCCTGTACCGTCGGGTTGGGGTCGGTCATTCCGAAGACTACTTTTTTTACTCCCTTCTCAACGATCAGTTGGGTGCAGGGCGGGGTTCGGCCGAAATGATTGCAGGGTTCCAGGTTGAGATAGAGGGTCGCTCCTCGGGCTTTTCCCCCGGCCTGATCCAGGGCCAACCGTTCGGCATGAGGGCTGCCGGCCTTCTGATGAAACCCCTGCCCCACCACAACCCCTTTCCGGACCACCACTGCCCCGACCATCGGGTTGGGAGAGGTCCGGCCCAAGGCTTTTCGAGCCAGTCGCAGGGCCTGTTTCATGTATTGGATGTCGGGTTTCGATTCCACGGTCATTTTAAATAAAAAAGCTCAAAGTTTAAGGCTTGGAGCTCAAAGCAACAGCCTTTCTTTGAGCTTCAAGCCCCGAGCTTTGAGCGAGAAATTATTTTTTTTTATTCCTGGTTTCCTTATGTTTGCGGCTCTCCAGCAATTCTTTCAATTCCTGCATAAAGTCATTTGGATCTTTAAATTGGCGGTATACCGAGGCAAAACGAACATAGGCCACATCGTCCCACTCATGGAGTTTGGCCATGACCCTTTCCCCGATCTCTGTAGTGGCTATCTCTTTTCGGCCTGACTCTTGATAAGACTGCTCCAGGGAATCAATAAATTCCTCAATGGCATCGACGCTGATGGGGCGCTTCTGACAGGCCCGTTCGATCCCTTCGGAGATCTTTTCCCGCCGGAAAGGTTCCCGGCGACCATCTTTCTTGATGACCACCGGATGGATTTCTTCCACTTTCTCATAGGTAGTAAACCGGCGAAGACAGGCTTCACATTCGCGCCGGCGCCGGATCAAGACCCCTTCCTTACTGAGCCTTGAATCAACCACCTTGTTATTAAAGGAGCTACAATAAGGACATTTCATAGATCAACCCTTCAACCAACCGTCCCCTGAATTTGGGTCAGTGGAACCTTGGCAGCCTTCAACAATTCTTCGGAAAGGGTGTCGGCATATCCTTCCCGATAAAAAATTTCCTTTATTCCGGCATTGATGATCATCTTGGAGCAAATGCCGCACGGGAGGTTGGTACAATAAAGGGTGGCCCCCTGAATGGATATCCCGTGATAAGCAGCCTGAATAATCACGTTCTGTTCGGCATGAATACCCCGACAGAGTTCATGGCGTTCTCCAGAGGGTATCCCCTCCTGTTCCCTTAAACACCCCACATCCAGACAATGGGAAATACCGGAGGGCGCCCCATTGTAGCCGGTGGCCAGGATCCGTTTTTCTTTTACCGCCACTGCGCCTACCTGGCGTCGAAGGCAAGTCGAGCGGCGGGCCACCAGGTCAGCGATATCCATAAAATAAACCGGCCAGGGAGGCCGCTGGGGAGGTATCATTATTCTATCCGACTTCTGAGAACAGGGGGAACCCCCGACAAAAATCTCGAACTCTTTTCTGTATCCGTTTCAGGAGATCCTTGTTCCCGGCTTGATTCAACACCGTAGTAATAAACTCAGCCACCCTTACCATCTCAGCTTCTTTCATCCCCCGGGTCGTAATGGCGGGGGTCCCCAATCGAATCCCGCTGGTGACCTTGGGCCCTTGGTTATCAAAGGGGATGCTGTTTTTATTAACCGTAATTCCAGCCGAATCCAAGGCCCTTTCAGCTTCCACCCCGGTCAATCCGCTGAAACTGACATCTATCAGGATCATATGATTATCGGTTCCATTGGAGATCAGTTTGAATCCCCCTTTCATCAACTCCTCGGCCAGTTTGCCGGCATTGGCCCTCACCTGCCCCTGATAGGCCTTAAATCCAGGAGTCAAAGCCTCTTTAAAGGCCACGGCCTTGGCCGCGATAGTATGCATCATCGGCCCGCCTTGGATACCGGGGAAAATTTGACTGTTCAGTATCTTGCTGTATTCTCCCTTCGCCAGGATAAAACCGCCCCGGGGTCCCCGTAAGGTCTTATGGGTAGTGGAGGTGACAAAATCGGCATAGGGCACAGGGGAAGGATGGACATCCCCGGCTACCAATCCGGCAATATGGGCCATATCCACCATCAGATAGGCCCCCACTTCTTTAGCAATCCGGGAAAAGGCCTCGAAATCAAGGATTCTGGGGTAGGCACTGGCTCCGGCGATAATCAGTCTGGGACGGACTTTCCGAGCCAGATCGGCCACCTGTTGATAATCGATCTGCTGGGTTTCCCGATCCACTCCATAGGAATAGATCTTAAAGAACCTTCCGGAAAAACTGGCCGGACTCCCATGGGTCAAATGGCCCCCATGGGTTAGATCCATACCGAGAATCACCTCCCCCGCCTTAAGGGCCGCGAAGAGAATGGCCATATTGGCTTGAGAACCGGAGTGAGGCTGAACATTGACAAAGTCGGCCTTAAAAATCCGGCGGGCCCGCTCTATGGCCAGACGTTCTACCTGATCGGCATATTCACAGCCCCCATAATATCGTTCTCCAGGATACCCCTCGGCATATTTATTTGTCAAGACGCTGGTCTGGGCTTCCATAACCGCCCGGCTGACGAAATTCTCAGAGGCAATAAGTTCTAACTTATCGGTTTGCCGCTTCCGTTCCCCTTGTAAGGCCTTAGCCACCTCAGGATCCACAATTCTCAAAGCGGTCCCACCTTTTCCCGTTCCTGTAATCACGGACAGCCGGCCTCCATTTTCTTAATCCTTTTCAAGTGCCTTCCTTTCTCGAAAGGGGTCTCCAGGAAAGTCTGAAGGATCGCCTGGGCCAACCCGGGTCCGACCACCCGACTCCCCATGGTCAGGACATTGGCATTGTTATGGGCCCGGGCCATTCGGGCGGTAAACAGGTCATTGCACAGGGCGGCCCGAACCCCAGATACCCGGTTGGCCGCCATGGACATACCGATTCCGGTTCCGCAGATCAACAGACCGAGGGCCGCCCGGCCGGAAGATACCGCCCGGGCTACTTTGAAGGCATAGTCCGGGTAATCCACTGATTCAAGCCCGAAGGTCCCGACGTCTTCCCAGCGGAGGCCTTGGGCTGAAAGGGTTTTCAGGAGCAATTCCTTTAATTCAAATCCGGCATGATCGGCCCCGATTATCAGGTCTACTTTTTTTGGTGATTTAGACATATTTTTTAAAGAGTAAAACGGCGTTGGTTCCACCAAAGCCGAAAGAATTGGTCAGGGCCGCCAGGACCTCGGCCTTGCGGGCCTGGTGGGGTACATAATCCAGATCGCATAGGGGACCCGGGTTGTCTAAATTGATCGTCGGCGGGATAAGGTCCTCTTGGATAGTCAGCACGGTAAAAACCGATTCCACCCCTCCGGCACCTCCCAGTAAGTGCCCGGTCATGGACTTGGTAGAGCTGATGGCCAGTTTAGCGCTATGGTCTTTAAAAACGGCTTTAACGGCCAGGGTCTCGGCCGAATCATTCAACTCCGTTGAGGTCCCGTGGGCATTGATATATTGAATCTCCTGGGGTTTCATCCCGGCATCATCCAGGGCCATCTGCATACAGCGTATCGCCCCGTCCCCATCAGGTGAAGGGGCGGACATGTGATAGGCATCCCCGGTCAATCCGTACCCTGCGATTTCAGCCAGAATCGGGGCACCCCGTTCCAGGGCAAACTCCAATTCTTCCAGGATCATAATGCCGCTGCCCTCAGCAATGACAAACCCGTCCCGGTCTTTGTCAAAAGGCCGGGAGGCCTTTTCCGGTTCTTCGTTCCGGGTGGAAATGGCCCGCATGGCATTAAATCCGCCTACCGCCAAGGGGGTGACTACGGCCTCAACTCCGCCGCAGATCATGGCCTTGGCCGCTCCTCGTTGAATCAGTTTAAAGGAATCACCAACAGCATGGTTGCCGGCGGCGCAAGCAGTCTCAATCGATAAATTAGGCCCTTTGGCCCCATACTCTATGGCGATCTGACCCGGGGCCATATTGGCGATCAGCATGGGGATAAAAAAAGGACTGATCCGGTCAGCGCCGCGAGAAAGCAGGAGACTGTGGGTGTCTTCAATAGTCCGAAGACCGCCCAAACCACAGCCGGTTATTACCCCGACTAACGGGGCCAGTTCAGGGGTTATCTTCAAACCCGATTGTTCCATGGCCATCCGGGCGGAGGCCAGGGCATAATGAACAAAGACGTCCAGTCGTTTGATCAATTTCTGAGGAATAAAATCAACAGCATTAAATCCCTTGACTTCCCCGGCGATTCGAGTACGAAAACTACTGGCATCGAAACGGGTAATCGGTCCGATCCCCGATTTACCCCGGCAGAGGTTTTCCCAGGTTTCTTTCACCCCTATCCCAAGCGGGGTTACCAAACCCAGGCCGGTAACAACAACTCTTTTTCCCAAAATCAGGCCTCCTGTTCAAAAGGGAATCACCCCTAATTATTGGGCGTGGGCTTTAATATAATCAATAGCGTTTTGGACGGTTTTGATCTTTTCGGCATCCTCATCGGCTATAGAAATATTAAAGGCCTCTTCCATGGCCATAATCATTTCCACCAAATCCAGCGAGTCAGCTCCCAAATCATCCACAAAAGATGCCTGAGGAACTACATCCTCTTCAGCAACACTCAACTGTTCACAAATAATGGCCTTTACTCTTTCTTCAATGTTCATGGGTAATTACCCTCCTTTCCTTATTCCCTCTTCCTTAGAGATCTACTGTCAGCCCAAGGGCTTCCAGACCTGGATCCGTTTCAAGGTACCGGCCCTTCGGCAAGCAATTATAAATAAACTTCCCGATCAAATCTGTCCAGTTAATTTATCCGGTTGCCAAAAAAATTCTCTCCATACTCTGACTCGTAAAAAGTCAGAGTTCATTCAAGAGACGTTCCGGGGTCTGAATTTCAATGGTTGTCCATCTTCGACTCTGAGTTTCTTTGCCGGGCCAAATTTTGATATTTTACCTTCAGCAGGCCTACACCCAGGCTTGAAATAGGCCGGTCGGCTTTGCCGACCTAAAACGAGGCTTCCTGTCCGACTCCTTCCAGGAGTCTCCCCAAAAGATCGGCATAGCCGATCGCCCGGAAGCCGAGTGGTGGATGCCCTGCTGGAGTCAAGTTAGCCATTGGGCCGGGATAGGGCGACAAGTTGCCTTTTGGACAACCATTGAAATTCAGACCCCGGAACGTCTTGGCCGACAAATTTACTTTTTACGAGATCGTCACATATACATCCCGCCGCTGATATGAATTACCTGACCGGTAATATAATTGGAGGCCTTGGAAACCAGAAAAGCCGCCAGTTCGGCCACCTCTTCGGGTTGTCCGCTTCGACCCATGGGGATGGTTCGCAAAAAATCCTGACGGACCTGTTCCGGAAGGACGGCCGTCATTTCGGTTTCAATGAATCCGGGGGCGATAGCGTTGACCTGGATCCCACGACCGGCCACCTCTTTGGCCACCGACTTGGTAAACCCGATAATTCCGGCCTTAGAGGCGGCATAATTGGCCTGCCCGGCATTACCTATGGCCCCTACCACTGAGGCGACATTGACGATTTTCCCTGATTTATTTTTGATCATGGACCGGATCACCGCCTGGGTACAATTAAAGACCCCTTTGAGATTAATGGATAATACCAGATCCCAATCTTGTTCTTTCATCCGCATCAGCAGGGTATCTCTGGTAATTCCGGCGTTGTTGATCAGGACATCAATCCGGCCCCATTCCTTCAGCAGGCCGTCGATTTGCGCCTGCACTTCCTGGAAATCCGCCACGTTGAAATAACAAATCTTCCCCTTGGCCCCCCTGGCCACCACCTCGCTCAGGGTCTGCTCGGCCATGGCGGGATCAGGATCATAATGGTTCAGAAGCAAAACAGTGCCAGGCCCGGCCAGATGCAGGGCCATAGCCCGGCCGATGCCTCTGGAAGCACCCGTGATCAAGATGACTCGCTTTTCGTCGTTCATGATGGATTCCTCTATTTAATTGTGAAGATACAGGAGGCTGGAAAAAAGCAAGAAATAACGTTAACATATAAAATTTAAGTATCCAGTATCCAGTATCCAGTATCCAGTATTCAGTTTCTCCTGGCCTTCAATTGCCTGATCATTTCCGGAACGACCTCAAAAAGATCCCCCACGATACCATAAGAGGCCACATCAAAAATTGGGGCATGTGGATCCATATTGATAGCCACTATCGTGTCCGAAGACTGCATCCCCACCAAGTGCTGAACCGCCCCGGAGACTCCGATAGCCATATAAAGTTTTGGTGCCACGGTCTTTCCGGTCTGTCCAACCTGGTGGGCATAGGAGATCCACCCGGCGTCCACAGCCCCCCGTGAGGCCCCGACAGCCGCATTGAGCAGATCGGCCAGTTCCCTGATGATAGCAAAATGCCTTCCTTCCTGAAGCCCCCGGCCGCCGGTTATAATCACATCGGCCTCGGCCAGTCGGACCTTCTCAGAGACTTCCTCGACGATCTCCAACAACGTGGTTGGAGACGTTATCTGGGACCAATCCCAATCAACCGGGACAATCTCTCCGGAACATCCGGGCCGGGGAAGCCCTTTTTTCATCACCTTGGGTCTTACAGTAGCCATCTGCGGCCGCTTCCGGGGACAAATAATGGTAGCCATAATGTTCCCGCCAAAGGCCGGACGAGTCTGGAGCAAAAGTCTTTTTTCAGAATCAATCGACAACTCCGTACAATCGGCCGTCAGACCGGTCCCGATTTGGGTGGCCACCTTAGGGATAAAGGATCGGCCGATCGAGGTTGCGCCGGCCAGGAGGATCTCCGGCCGGAAAGTCCTGATTATCCGGCTCAAGACCTCTCCATAAAGTTCATCAATAAACCCTTCCAAAGAAGGATGGTCGGCCACAATCACCCGGTCGGCACCATATTCTATCAGACTCTGAGCGGAGGAGGACAGATCGTTGCCGATCAAGGCAGCCAACAGCGGCACCTTAAGGATATCCGCCAGTTCTCGGCCTTTGTGCAGCAGCTCATAGGATACTTCAGCCACTTTCCCAAGACGTCGTTCGGCATAAATCATGACCCCGCAATAGTCCTCAGGCCTTCGGCCTCCTTCCAGAGAGGGCACAAAAATAGCCCCTTCCGGACACTCCTCGGCACAGGCCCCGCACAGGGTGCATTGGTCGTTGACCAAGGCCTTCCCCTCCCGCATTTCCAGGGCATTAAAGGGGCAGACCGAGATACAGATCTCGCAACCGATACACTTTTCTATATCAATTTGGGTTTCAAGAGCCATACTCGTCAGTCTAAAAAACACTCTCCTGAGAATTTATCTCTAACATTCTATTTATGGGGTATAGGGGGGTCTTGTTTTTGGGTCAGGTCGACTTTGTCGACCTAAATAAGAGGCTTCCAATGGAAGCCGGCGTTGTCCATCCGTTAGCCATAATCATCTTAACCAAGCCAAAACATGAACCACTTATCGAAAGCAGGCCTACACCATTGCCGGAAACAGGCCGGTCGGCCGTTCGACTTTGTCGAACTAAAAGAAGGCATCCATTCGGATGCCGTATGCCGACCTAAAACGAGGCTTCCTGTCCGACTCCCTCCAGGAGTCTCCCCAAAAGATCGGCATAGCCGATCGGCCGGAAGCCGGATGGTGCGGTCTCTGGCTCGAATCTAACTTTGCTTTTGGGCCGCGTTGGAACCTCATAATGTCCTTTTGGACAATTCCAAAAACAAGACCCCCCCATGACCAAATTCCCAAATTTAAAAGAAAAATTTCAAAACTCTTTGGTCAGTGCTTACTCCCTTTAAAACTTCTTCATCATCTCGCTCATCAAATATGGCACTTCGATCCTGCCGGTGGGGGCCAGAATCCGGCTGCTGTAGTCGGTGGCATAATGATTTTTCAGGGTCCTGACCAGTTTTCTGAACAGGGAGGTATCAATCGCCTGGGCGATATCAACAATATTTCGGCCGGTAGCTTCAGCCAAAATCCGTGGCCCAGTGCCGACAACCAGACGCCAGCCCCCGGTGATCGGGAGCTTTAATTCCTCCATCCCCGGCCGGCATTCTTCCTTGACGAACTTCAGGTGATCCCCTTCCCGGCCCGGAAGGACATTATAATATTGATTGAATTTCCAGACCCCGGTCTGGATGCGATAGGGTCCTTCCTGGATACGGCCGGAAGGCACATAGACTTTATTGCTATATTTCCAGACGTATTCGAGTAATTTGTTGGAAAGGACCCCATACTCCCGGGAAGAAAGGGTCTTTCTCAGATTTTCGGTTTCATCCACCGTCGATACGGCTACAATCCTGGGCCCTTCTCCAACGGCCACATAATAACCACCCACCAATCGAATCCCCAATTTCTGCAGGGATGGATTGTACTCCTGAGTGACAAAAGTGGAATAGTCATCAAACTTGCCGGGAATCACATCCCAGTATTGCGTAAACAGGATGGCCATAGGTTCTCCTTTTCCAACCGCTAACATTTAAACATGCGGGTCA
>JAZDOU010000290.1:0-12862 GCA_043798385.1 Pseudomonadota bacterium | reverse complement strand
CCCTGGCCTGGAGCTTTGGGGCCATGGCCTCGGCCATCGGCGGGATTGTTATCGGCAATCTATCGGGAATCAGCGTCTATCTGGGCGATATCGGACTTAAGGTCCTGGCCGTTATCATTTTAGGAGGGCTGGACAGTATCGGCGGGGCCATCCTGGGAGGCTTAATTATCGGTGTCCTGGAAAACCTGGCGGGGTTCTATATCGATCCCCTGGTCGGAGGAGGCATTAAAAGCGTAGCCCCTTTCTTTATTCTGGTTTTAATCCTTATCATCAAACCCTACGGGTTGTTTGGGAAAAAAATTATTGAGAGGGTCTAAAAGGCAGATACTGGATACTGGATAAAAAGAAAAGACAATATCAGATGTTTGATTTTGCAACTAAACCGTCATGCCACGCTAGTGGCGTGACACCACCGAATCATGAAAATAGGACCGAGGACCGGTGGACCCCAGATTCTATTTACGAACTAAACCAAAAATAATGGACTCGACAAAAGTCGTCAACCCAGTGGATGCTGTATGCCTGAGGCACGCAGAATGACAAATTCGGCCTTTAATCCAGTATTTTCTTCATCCAGCATCCAGCATCCAGTATCCAGTATCCAGCATCGAGGTTTTTAAAACATGCGCTGCGGTGATTTTAAAGAAACCTACTTTCAGGATGAAGCCATCTTTCAATCGCTGTTTGTCAAGATTTTCTTGGCCTTGCTGTTGGTGGTTCTTCTGATCTTTCCTTTCGTTGCCAACGCCTACTTATTATATATAGCCAACATGATCGGCTTTGCCATTATCGGGGCCGTGGGCTTGAATCTATTGACCGGATTTACCGGTCAGATCTCCCTGGGTCACTCGGCCTTTGTCGGGGTGGGGGCCTATACCTCGGCCATCCTGATCACCCGCTGCGGCTTTTCGTTTTGGGCCTCACTCCCCTTTGCCGGGTTGGTTTCGGCTTTGGCGGGTCTGATCATTGGTCTGCCTTCTCTGCGGGTCAAAGGGCTCTATCTGTGCATCGCCACCCTGGCCTCTCAGTTCATTTTCGAATTCATTTTTGTCCACTGGGAGTCCATGACCAAGGGGATCACCGGCATCCATATCCCGTCGCCGCAGATCGGCAGTTTTAAATTCGACACCGAAAAAGACTTTTACTGGATCACCCTGATTTTCGTCATCCTGGCGGTAGTCTATGCCCGCAACCTCGTTCGGACGCGCATGGGCCGGGCCTTTGTGGCCATCCGGGACCGCGATTTGTCGGCTGAAATTATCGGGATCAATCTTTTCCACTACAAGTTAAGCGCTTTTGCCATCAGCTCTTTTTTTGCCGGGATTACCGGGGCCTTGTGGATGAGCTTTTTAAAAGTGGTCACCCCGGAGCACTTCCCTTTTATTTTAAGCATCCAGTTTTTGGCCATGATCATCATCGGGGGGTTGGGAAGTGTTTTGGGATCGATCTTCGGGGCCATTTTTATGACTGTCGTCCCGGAACTCCTGGGTCATTTGGCCGGGGTGGTCAAGATACAGGCCCCGGAATACGCTCAATTCTTTATCCCTTTAAAAGAGGTGGTCTTCGGCGGGTTGATCATCATTTTCCTGATTTTTGAACCCCGCGGTTTGGCGGAAATCTGGAACCGGATTAAAAGCGTTTTTCGGCTCTGGCCATTTTCTTACTGACTTCTTTAAGAAGGGGGGGATGTTCCAATTACTCTATTATAAAAAGGGCAATAAACTTTTTACCTAAAGGAGGGACCTAGTATGAAAAAAGCCGTAATGATCGTTTTAACCATCACGATGTGTTTGGGGATCACCACTTTCTGCCTGGCCCAACAAACTTACACCCTTGGAGCCGTCCATCCCTTTACCGGCCGTTTTGCCTTTGCCGGTATCCATGGACAGGACGCTATGAAGGATGCCGTGGATATGGCCAATGAGGCCGGAGGCATCAATGGCAAGAAACTCCTCTATTACTGGAAGGACGGAGAATACAAAGACGACGTCGGGATCGCTGCCTTCAAGAGTCTTCAAAGTCAATACAAACCCCAAGTCATGTGGGGGCAGAGTACCGGTATGACCAAGGCCCTGGCTCCGGAAATCAAGGACCGCTATAAGGTCCTCTATTCGGCCTATACCTTCGCCGATGTGGCGGCCAATCCCAAGGAAAATCCTTATCTGTTTATACCCGGTCCCACCTATGCCGAGCAATTCGCCGTTTTATTAAAATACATTGCCAAACAAAAACCCGGGGCCAATATCGCCTTCTTTTACGGCGACCATGAGTTCGGCAGGGAACCCATTGCCTTCGGTCGGGAGTACGCTAAGAAATTGGGGTTGAAGGTAGTGGCCGAGGAAGTGACCAAGGCGGGCGGAGTGGACGTGACCACTAATATCTTGAACATGAAACAAAAAAATGTCGAATTCTGCATCTTCCAGGGTTATGTCGCCGATCCCATCCAGAACGTCATAAAGCAATCAAAGGATTACGGGTTGAAATGCCAGTTCATGGGCACTTTCTGGTCTACGGAAAAGCAGCTTCTTGACCTGTTGGGTCCCCTGGCCGATGAATATATCGGGGTTACGGCTTATTCTTATTACTACCAGGATCAATATCCCATGATCAAAAAAATCCGGGAATGGAATAAGAAGCACAATCCCAAACACGCAGAATACCGCACTCAGGCCTATATGCAGGTTTTTATGGGCACCACCTTGATGATCGAGGCCTTGAAACGGGCCGACAAGGCCGGGCCGGTCACTGGCGACAGCCTGGTCAAGGCCCTGCAATCCATTAAAAATTTTGATGTCGGTGGATTGATGCCCCCGGTCACCATTAAGAACAATAGCATTCCTGTCGGACGGATTGTGCGCGGTAATTCCAAGACCGGCCGCTTCGACCCGATTACCGACTGGATTACTCTGGATTGATAATCAAAGCAGGCATGAGGCACGAGGCGTAAGGCTCAAGGAAAAAGGGATTTTAAACCCGTCCTGGCGCCCTGCGCCTTGGGCCTTGCGCCTAATAGTAATACAGATAAAGAATCCAATGACTATGGGCTCAATTCCTCAATGACACCATTGACTCAAAAAACCTTGCCCGCCCTGTTGAAACGCAACGCCGATCAGTTCGGGGACACCAAAGTGGCTTTGCGCGAGAAGGAATTCGGGATTTGGCAGTCCGTTTCCTGGCGGGACTATTACGATAAGATCAGATATCTTTCCCTGGGGTTAGTTGAATTGGGTTATCAAAAAGGGGATAAACTATCGGTCATCGGCGATAATCGTCCGGAATGGCTTTATTCGGAACTGGCCATCCAGGCCCTGGGCGGGGCGGTGGTCGGTATCTTCCCGGACAGCCACCTGGAGCAGGTCCAGTATATTATCAACCATTCCGACTCTGCCTTTATCATGGTGGAAGACCAGGAACAAACCGACAAGATCCTCAATATGATCGACGAAATCCCTTCGGTTAAAAAGGTGATCGTCGATGACATGAAGGGAATGCGAAATTATGACCATCCGGTACTGGTTTCTCTCCGCAAGGTACTGGAGATGGGTCAGGAAAGAGACCGCCGGGATCCAACCCTTTTTGATTCCTGGCTTGACGGGGTACAGGAAGACGATGTGGCCATGATCCTGTATACCTCGGGGACCACCGGCCTCCCCAAGGGGGTCATGCTGACCCATCGGAACATGATCAAAATGATCGAGAATTTTGATCAGATGGACCCGGCCTTTCCATCGGACAACCATGTCTCCTTCCTGCCCCTTCCCTGGGTGGGAGAACAGGCTACCTCGGTGGCCTGGAATCTCTATAAAGGGGTGACCATCAATTTTCCGGAAAAGGTGGAGACCGTTTCCCAGGACATACGGGATATCGGGCCTCATCTGTTATTGGCCCCACCTCGCCACTGGGAGAAGATGTGTTCCGACATCCAGGTCAAGATTCAGGATGCGGCCTGGGTCAAACGCCGGCTGTATAAAATGTGCATGCCCGTCGGCTACCATATGGCTGATCTGCGACTCAATCACCAAACCCCGCCCTGGTATTGGACGATTCTGGACAGGCTGTGTTATTATCTCCTTTTTAGGTCCCTTAAAAACTACCTGGGGTTGACCAACCTTCGAAATGTCTATACCGGCGGGGCCCCCATCGGACCGGAAGTCTTTAATTTTTTTATGGCCCTGGGCATTAATATCAAGCAGCTCTATGGCCAGACCGAGGTAACCGGGATTGCCGTCGGCCATCGTAATGACGCTGTTAAACTGAATACCGTCGGTCATCCTATGCCCGAAATCGAATTAAAGATCTCCGATGCCGGGGAGATCCTGATCAAGGGGCCGACGGTCTTTAAGGGCTATTATAAAAACGAAGAATCGACCTCAAAAACCATAAAAGACGGCTGGGTCCATACCGGGGATGAGGGGATCCTGGATGATGACGGCCAGTTGGTCATGATCGACCGCCAGAAGGATGTCATGCGGTTGGCCGACGGCAGTAAGTTTTCCCCTCAGCTCATAGAAAACAAATTGAAATTCAGCCCCTACATCAACGAGGCCATGGTGGTTGGAAAAGACCGGCCTTTTATCGCCGCTTTGGTCATTATGGATATGGCCAATATGGGGAAATGGGCCGAAAACCACAAGCTGACCTATACCACCTTTACCGATTTATCCCAAAAGAAAGAAGTCTACGATTTAATCGCCGGGGAGATCGGCCGGATTAATCACTCCTTACCCAAAATTGCTCGTGTGAAACGCTTTGTCATGATGGTTAAGGAGCTGGATGCCGATGACGATGAAATGACCCGGACCCGCAAACTCCGTCGTTCCTTCGTGGCCGAACGGTATACGGATCTGATTGAGGCCTTATACGGTGACCAGGAAGAGATTGAGGTGGCTTCCGAAATCCGCTATCAGGATGGGACGGGCTTCCGCCTGGAGACGCGGGTCAGTGTCCGCGAGGTCCCCGAGGAGTCATGAATAAACGTAAAAATCCATACGACCCCAAAGACTATCAACTGATCGTTGAAGATATTACTTTAACCTTCGGGGGGATTAATGCCCTTTCCGGAGTAACAACCGGGATAAAGAAGGGGGAGATTTTTGCCATTATCGGCCCCAACGGGGCCGGCAAGACCTGTCTGCTCAATTGCATCAACCGTTTCTATCAGCCGGAAGAAGGGCGGATTGTTTTCCAAGGACAGGACATCACCAGGGTAAGGCCTCATAAAATCGCTGAGCTGGGGATTGCCCGGACCTTCCAGAATGTGGAGCTCTTCGGCCACATGAGTGTTCTGGATAACATCAAGTTGGGCCGTCATGTGCATTTGAAATCAGGATTTCTCTCCGGCGGAATTTACTATGGGAAGGCCCGGCGGGAAGAACTGACCTTGCGAAAAGAAATCGAAGAAACCATCATTGATCTTCTGGAGATTGAGCCGATCCGGAAACAAGTCGTCCACACCCTGCCGTATGGCCTGCAGAAACGGGTCGAACTGGCCCGGGCCTTGGCCATGAAGCCCAGGATTTTACTCCTGGATGAACCGGCCGCTGGAATGAACCTGGAAGAAACAGAAGACATGGCCCGGTTTATCCTGGACATTAACGAGGCCTGGGGCGTGACCATCATCCTGATCGAACACGATATGGGCATGATCATGGATATCAGTGACCGGATCTGTGTTCTCGATTTTGGCAAAAAAATTGCCGAAGGCCCGCCGGAGGAAATACGACATAACGAACAAGTCATCCAGGCCTATTTAGGGGAACAGGATCTGACTTATTCCAGATTGGGAGCGTAAAAAAAGGTTTAAGGTCTATCCAAAGAATTTTGAATTTTTTTTGTCTTTCTTTGGAGTTTGGTCATAGGGGGGGTCTCGTTTTTGGAATTGTCCAAAGGGTCATTATGAGGTTCCAACCCGGCCCAAAAGCAAAGTTGGTTTCGAGGTAAAAACCAAACCAAAGCCTGTTTCCAGTAATGGTGTAGGCCTGTTTTTGATAATAAATTCAGGTTTTGGCCCGGTAAAAAGATTTTGGCTTACGGATGGACAACTCCAAAAACGAGACCCCCCCTATGACCCTTGAATCGAAAGTGTGAGATAAATTCTCAGATATTAAAGAGGTAAGAATTTAAGGTCTAAGGATAGGCATTTTTTATTTTACATTATACCGTGCACCTTGAACCTTAAACCCCCAAACGAGTTTTTATGGAACCCTTATTAGCCGTCAACAACATCGAAGTTATTTATCATAATGTCATCCTGGTGCTCAAGGGTCTTTCCCTGCAAGTCCCGGAGGGACAGATTGTAACCGTTTTGGGCAGCAATGGAGCCGGGAAAACCACCACCTTGAAGGCCATTTCCGGCTTGTTGAAATCGGAAGACGGCCAAGTGACCGACGGTTCCATCACCTTCCATGGGCAGCGCATTGATCGCATGTATCCGGAAAAGATCGTCCGGATGGGGATTTTCCAGGTCATGGAAGGCCGGCGGGTTTTCGTGGACCTGACGGTGGAAGAGAATTTGATTGCCGGAGGGCATACCAATAAAAATACCCGCCGGATGAAAGAAGATCTGGCCATTGTTTATTCTTATTTCCCCCGTTTGAGACACCGCCGGGCGGTCCTGGCCGGGTATATCAGTGGTGGGGAACAGCAGATGCTGGTCATCGGCCGAAGCCTTATGGCCAATCCCAAGTTGATGCTCCTCGATGAGCCGTCTATGGGGCTGGCCCCATTGCTGGTGGCTGAGATTTTCGATATTATTAAACGAATCAACAAGGAAAGAAATGTTACCATCCTGTTAGTTGAACAGAATGCCCGTCTGGCCCTCAGTATCGCCCATCATGGATATGTCATGGAGAACGGTCGGATTGTGTTGGACGATACGGTTGAGAAACTTCGGGAAAATGCCGATATCAAAGAATTCTACCTGGGACTGACCGAGGTGGGTAAAAAAAGCTACCGGGATGTCAAACACTACAAACGCCGTAAACGGTGGCTGGCTTAGATCGACCTAAGACCCGCTCCACCCGACTCCTCTCTGGAATCCCCGCTCCTTTCCAAGCTGTAGGCTCTACGAGCCGGGAGCCTTGCTTTTCCCCTTATTAAACCCTCCTGCCCGCCTGAGGCGGGTGCCACGAAAGATGAAAATATTGCTCAACCAGGGAATAGGTCGTCATTCCGGCCTCCGGCCCCAGGGTCCAACGCCCCAGAGGGCGAAAGCCGGAATCCAGGTTAAGAAAAGCACTAAAAATTCTGGATGCCGGATCAAGTCCGGCATGACGGAGAACAAACATCCCCAAAGATAAGGTCGGGGTTATTTTCGAACTAAGGCACCGGAAAGGCTGTTCACCGCGTCAGGAGAAATTCTTGACAAGCGGGTGTCCAAGGGTTATTAACAACAATTCAACTAATTTTTCAGGGAGGATACTATGAACAAGAGATTTCAAGCCGGTTTTTTGATTCTTTTCTTTTTTCTTTTGCTGGTCGCTTCAGCGACCCAATCCCAGGCCGCGGCCATTCCGGCCAAGATCGGGGTTATTTCCATCATTACCGGTCCGGGAGCCGGCTATGGGGAGGCCATTACCAACGGCTTCAAGCTGGCCCGGGATGAGGTCAATGCCAAAGGGCAAGTCATAATTGAGTTGATTTTTGAAGATTCCTCAGGAAAACAGGAACAGGCCCTGGCTGCCGGCCAAAAACTGATCAACTCCGAGCAGGTGGTGGCTATTTTGGGTCCCACCCTCAGCACGGAGATGAAGGTCGTCGGCCCGGAGGCCAATGCCAGCGGCGTACCGATCATGGGCACTTCGACCACGGCAGTGGGGATCACCCAGATCGGCAAGTATGTTTTTCGGAACTCCCTACCGGAGGCCCTGGCCATCCCGGCTTCGGTTAAAAAGGCCGTGGCCAAATACCGACTCAAACAAATCGCCATGCTGTACGGCAATGACGATGTCTTTACCAAGTCCGGGTTTGATACCATGAAAAAAGTGGCCACCGACCTGGGCCTGAAAATCACCACCATTGAAGAATTTCAAAAGGGGCAGGCCGACTACAAGGCCCAATTAACCAAGATCAAGGCCACCAAGCCGGATGCCATTTTCTGTTCGGCCCTTTATGAGGAAGGGGGGGTCATTCTCTCCCAGGCCCGCAAGATGGGGATCACGGTCCCCTTTGTAGGGGGCAACGGCTTTAATTCCCCCAAGGTGATCGACATTGCCAAGGAGGCCGCTGAAGGGTTGATTGTGGCCACACCCTGGTTTGGAGATAAACCCGACCCCAAGGTAAAGGCCTTCGTCCAGAAATATGAAAAGACCTTTGGCAAGAAACCGGATCAGTTCGCCGCCCAGGCCTATGATGCCCTTTACATCATGGCCGAGGCCCTCAAAAAGGCCGGCAAGGCCGACCGGGATAAACTGCGGGACGCCCTGGCCGGGATTCGGAACTTCAACGGTGTCTTGGGCAAATTCTCTTTTGATGCCGAGAGAGATGTCGTCATGGAACCGAATGTCCTGGTCATAAAAGACGGAAAATTTCAGCTTTTTAAATAATCAGGCCAGCCAGTAAATTTCGGGTACGGGTGGCGAGAGATATGTTAATGACTAAGAAGGATTTGCCGGTATTTTCGCCACTCGTCACTCAAAGAAAGGGAAACGATCCTGTTTAGCGCCTAGAAATAGAGTGAAAAATAGGCTCATTCTCACAATCTAAAGGGCTAAATCCCCCTCAATCCCCCTTTGTCAAAGGGGGAGCTGGTCTCCTCCCTTTGACAAAGGGAGGGCGGGAGGGATTTGGAGAAATTTTTTCATACGGGTAGGCACTTTTGTTTTTCGAACAGCTTATCAACGGCATCACCCTGGGCAGTATCTACGCCATTGTGGCTTTAGGCTATACCCTGGTCTTCGGCGTCCTGGATATCATCAATATGGCCCATGGGGAGATCTTTATGTTCGGGGCCTTTATTGGAATGCTTTTGATTACCAGGCTCCAGGCCCCCATAGTGGTCGCCTTTCTGGGGGCTATTCTGGTCACGGCCGCCATGGGCTATCTGCTGGAACGTCTGGCCCTGAGACCCATTCGGGGCCGGAGAGGGGCCTCCCATCTGGCCTCCCTGATCAGCACCATCGGGATTTCTATTTTTTTAGAAAACCTGGCCCACCACCTCTTCGGGGCAGGTAACAACCGCTTCCCGACCTCCTTTGGCGATATCAAATTTGAGACCGGATCGGTAACCATTTACCTGGTGCAGATCATTATCCTGATTATCTCCCTCCTGCTGATGGCCGGCCTTTCCACCTGGCTTAAAAAGGCCAAGGCCGGCAAGGCCCTGCGGGCCACAGCGGAAAATCTGGAGACCGCCAGTCTGCTGGGTATCGACACCAAAAAAATCATCACCTCCACCGTTGTCGTGGCCTCTTCCATGGGAGGGATTGCCGGTGTCCTGGTGGGCATGGCCTTCAATTACATCAACAACCAGATGGGACTGCCTATGGGCTTGAAAGGGCTGGCCATCATCATCCTGGGCGGTATGGGCAGCGTCAACGGGGCCATGGCCGGGGGCCTGATCCTGGGGCTTTCCGAAACCTTTGTCGTGGCCTATGGCGATTCAGGTTACCGCGATGCCATTGCCTTTGTGGCCATCATCGTCATTCTCTTAATTAAGCCCCAGGGGCTCTTCGGGCAGGCCCTGCCAGAGGCCAAGCGCTAACATGCGGAGCCATCCATTTTGATTAACCCCTATTACCTCCAAGTCGCTTCTTTTATTCTCATTAATATCCTGCTGGGACTCAGTATCTATATCACCCTGGCCACTGGTCAGCTTTCCTTAGGCAGTGCCGGCTTTATGAGCATCGGGGCCTTTACCACCGCCCTGTTGACCTCCAAACTGGGTCTGCCCATCCCCCTGGGCATTCTGGCCGGTTCCTTACTGGCAGGTCTGACCGGCCTGCTGATCGGCATTCCGACCCTGCGCCTGCAGGGGGTCTATCTGGCCATCGCCACCCTCGGATTCGGAGAAGTCGTCCGGGTGCTCTTTATCAACTGGGAATCGCTGACCAATGGTGCCGTAGGCATTGCCGGTATCCCCCACCTGGGCCGGACGATCCTGGCCCGGCTGCAGAAAAGCGGTTTTTCACCGGAAATCTTAGGCCTTAAGAACAACGAATTTAACAGCCTGACGGTTTTTTCCATCTTGTTAGTGATCACTATCCTGGTGGTCTTTTTTTTCGGACGTTTAGACCGTTCCCGGGTCGGACGGGCCTTCCAGTCCATCCGGATGGATGAAAAGGCGGCCGAAGCCATGGGGATCGATACGACTTATTATAAAGTCCTGACCTTCACCCAGGGAGCCCTCTTGGCCGGTTTTGCCGGGGCCCTCTTTGCCCACGTGACCGGTTATATCAGCCCGGCAGACTTCACCTACCACCGGGCCGTAGAGATCCTGGTTTTTGCAGTCTTTGGAGGCAGTGAAATCCTCTGGGGTCCTATTTTCGGGGCCGGTTTTTTAACGGTCATGCCCGAGTTGCTGCGTTCTTTAAGTGAATACCGCTATATGATTTATGGGATCGTTCTGGTCTTGATGATGGTCTTCCGACCCCAGGGTTTTATTGATGCCAATCTGATCGACTGGGTTATGAGGCGGAAAAGCAGGGGGAACGATGCTGCTTGAGCTAAAGGGGGTCAGCAAGATTTTCGGCGGTTTGGCGGCCTTAAACGGGGTTTCCTTCTCTCTGGAAGAAGGGGAGATCCTGGGATTGATCGGCCCCAACGGCGCCGGCAAGACCACCTTGTTTAATGTCGTCACCTCTTTTCTTATGCCTACTTCCGGGGAAATTTTCCTGGCCGGGAAAAAGATCAGCGGTCTGAAGTCCCATACCATCACCCAGAGGGGCATCAGCCGGACCTTCCAAAATATCCGGCTCTTCGACCAAATGACGGTGGAAGAAAATGTAATGGTGGGCCGTCATTGCCGAAGCCGGGCCGGGGTCTTAAAGAGTGTCTTCAGGACCAAGGGCCAGAAAAAAGAAGAAGCCCAGATTCAGGAGAAGACCAACCAGCTTTTGGAAATGGTCGGCCTGGGCGGCTATAACACCTTTCCGGCTATGGGCCTGCCCTATGGTCTACAGCGGCGGGTGGAGATAGCCCGGGCCCTGGCCTGCGACCCGAGATTGATTTTATTGGATGAACCGGTCGCCGGCATGAACGAAAGCGAAACCGAGGAGATGGCCGGGTTGATCAAACAGATCCTCGGACTCGGGATTACGGTCCTGTTGATTGAACATGATATGTCTATGGTCATGACGGTCTGCCACCGCCTGGTGGTTTTAAATTTCGGTCAAAAGATTGCCGAAGGGACCCCCCAGGAGATCCAGGGCAATCCGGAAGTCATTGAGGCCTACCTCGGCCGGGAAGAAGAAAAAGAGGATTAGTCTTTGTTAAAAGCTGAGGGAATCGAAACCTGTTACGGAAATATCAAGGCCCTTAAAGGAGTCGACCTGGAGGTGTCGGCCGGGACCATTGTCACTATTCTCGGGGTGAACGGCGCCGGGAAAACCACCTTTCTCAAGACCATAGCCGGCCTTCTGAAACCCAAGGCCGGTAAAATCCATTTTCTGGACGAGGACATCACGGCCTGTAAGCCTCATCAGATTGTCAGAAAGGGGATCGCCCTGGTCCCCGAAGGCCGGGCCATCCTATCTAAAATGACCGTCCTGGAAAACCTGGAAATGGGCGCCTATCACCGGAAAGACACTGAAGTCAGAAAAGATATCGAGGGGGAAATGGAGCGCTTTCCCTGGTTACGGGAAAGGAAGGACCAGCCCGGAGGCTCCCTTTCCGGAGGCGAGCAGCAGATGCTGGCCATCTCCCGGGCCTTGCTGGCCAAGCCCAAACTGCTCCTCCTGGACGAACCCTCCCTGGGACTGGCCCCGTTGGTAGTGGCCGATATCTTCCGGACCATCAAACGGATCAACAAGGCAGGCACCACCATCCTCCTGGTGGAACAAAATGTCAAACAGGCCTTAAAGATCTCCCATTTCAGTTATGTCCTGGAGACCGGAAAGATTATCCTCAAAGGCCCCTCCAAAGAATTAATCCAGGAGTCTAAGATCAAAGAGGCCTTCCTGGGCCAGAAGGCTTGAGTCGAATCGAGGGCCGGAGTTTGTCCCCCTCATATCCCTCTCACAATCATAAACCCGCAGCCGAAGGTTTTAGCGGAACTGAGGCCCAGCTCTTTTTTTAACGGTACTTTTCCATCACTTCATGATAGGACACGGACGGGATCCGGCCTGATTTATATCCATCCCATCGTTTTCGAGCCTCTTCGGCCCAGACCCGGTCCAGTTCAGGATCTGGTTTATCAAGGTCGAAGAGAAGCGAATCCACCAATCGCAGTTTTTCCAAATCCGTCAAAGATTTGATTTCCTCAACCAGCTTTTCAGCCATAGTTTCCATGACCACCCCTCCATTTGGATTGGTTATTCTAATCCTAACATTATTTTTTAAAATCATCAATGATCATGATCAGAAATCATTTCAAAAAATGGCCGGCTTCTTTTTCCGGTGAAAGGACTTTAGGACCTTTGCCCTGATTCCGGAAACAAACATTCAGCCTCCACAGGATACGCCTTCCTGCCGAGAATCTGCTTTCATGGAATAGCTGGTAGTATTGATCCGGAAGGAGGGGTGCTGGGCCAGAACTCTCGGTCAAAAGAAATAACGGTAGGCCTACGCGCTATAGTTGTCAATGGCCGTTTCATGCAGGAATCGAAAAACCTTCTTTTCGCCAACGGTGACGTTTTCAAGGTCTTCGATGTTCTCCTGGACCAACACCGGACTTTAGAAACTTTTTTTGGCAGGTAGCTGATAGTTT
>JAZDOU010000273.1:0-13032 GCA_043798385.1 Pseudomonadota bacterium | reverse complement strand
TTTCCGGTCACTACTTCCTCGGTAAGACGACAAACCAGGATGGTCAGAAAGGCCTCTGGATATAACCTCCTGAGGACCTCTATCAGCGGTGTCGTGCAGATGACATCGCCGATATTGTCGTTGCGGATGATCAGGATCTTTTTTATTTCATCCGGGTTGATAGAGGTGATCCTTTCTTCCCATTTTTGAAGGATCATTAGGTGGTAAAATTTTTTCAGGATCCAGTGGAAGATGCGACGAGGCATGTCAGTCCGACCCTTTTAACAGTTCTGGTTTAAATCGTTCTTCGATAACCGCCAAGGCCTCCTCAGGCGAAATGGCCTTCATACAGCGGTTGTCCCGGCAGGCTTGATTTAGACACCGGGATTCCCGGCAGACTTCTTCCTTGCGGTAGAGAGAGGTACTATTAGGGACCTGATAGGGGCCGATCCTCAAGGGACTATCGGCTCCGATCAAGGCCAGCGTGGGAACCCCTAAGGCCAGAGCCATATGCAAAGGACCACTGTCATTGGCAATAATGAGCCGGCATTTCTTCATCAGGGCGGCCACTTCCAGCAAGTCATATTCACCCTGGGCCGGCAGGACATTATCCCCAAGGTTCTTGGCGATAGATCGGGAAACGGCCGCCTCTTTCCGGGTGGAAAAGATGATAAACCGGGCCTGAACCCGTTTTACCAGTTCCTCAGCCAAGCCGGCAAAATAGTCCGCCGGCCACCATTTGTAGGATCCCGAGCCTGTAGGATGAAGGCCGATTAAGGGCTGAAAGTTGTCCTTCCATTTGGTACCCAGGATCCGATCCGCCTTTTCTTCTCCTTGCGCCGGGAGAAATAAATCCATTTTCTTATTGGCCGTATCGGCCCCAATGACCCGAACAAAGTCCAATCTTCTTTCGATGGCATGCCGGTTATCATCGTAACAATAGACTTTATTTGACAAGAATTCGGCAAACCGACTGGTCCCGGGACCGATAATATAGGGTGCCTGGGTGGCCCAGGCCAGAGGAACCGCTTCCGGATCATTGCCGTGTAAAATAACCACCAAGTCATAACGCTGTTCCCTTAGCTCCCGAATCAGCTCGATTATTCCCTTCCTTTTTCCCCGGTAGAGCAGGAGCCGATCCAGGTAGGGGTTTTCTTGCAAGAGCAGATGACTGCGGACATGACCAAGGACATGCACTTCCTTATCGGGGTAGCTCTCCTTGACGGCCCGAATGGCCGGAGTGGAAAAAAGAGTATCCCCAATGGCTGTGGTGGTCATCAATAGAATTCGATTAATTCCCCCCAGGCTGGAAAGGTCGAAGGGCCGGATAGTCCTTTTGGCGGCCTGTCTCTTCAGGAAAAGACGGAGGCCCTTTTCAAGAAAAGTGCTTCCCATCCCGATCCCTTTCAAGAGTCCAGTGAATCATATAAGTCTTCCAGTCTTTCGGCAATCCTGGTCCAAGAAAAATGTTCCTCCATGAGCCGTCTTCCGTTTGCTCCCAAGGCCCTGGCTGGCTCAGGATTTTTTAGAAGAAAGAGGATTTTGGCTGCCAACTCCTTGCTGTTGTCCTTTTCCTTCATCAGAAGACCGGTTTTTTCGTCCAGCAGTATTTCCGGAATTCCCCCCTGGGCCGTCCCGATTAAAGGAAGACCGCAGGAAGAGGCCTCCAGGAAGACCATGCCCAGGGCCTCTTCCAGTTGAGAGGGGGCGGCGAAGACATCTCCTAACAGATAGATGCCGGGCATGTCCTCGGGAGGGGTAAACGGGATCTGTAACACCCGATCCTGAAAAGGCGCTATCTCCCTCTGAAGACGGTTATAGAAATCCGTTTTCTTATTCGCCCGCTTGTAGCCGAAACCGGTTCCACCGGCCAGCACTAAATGGGACTTGGGGTCTTTGGAGAAGACCTCTTTCATGGCTGAAAAAAGGACCATAACTCCCTTGGATTCCCTGATCTTGCCGGTATAAAGGACCGTCCTTTTATCTTCCAGGCCGTAGTGGCGGCGCATGGCCGCCGTTTCCGTTTTTTTCTCCCAGGCAGGCAGAAAGGCCTCCGTATCCACGCCGTTATAGACAACCGCCTGTCTTTTCGAACCCCGGACCATTCTATCTTTTTCCGCTTCCAACAAAAACCGGCTGCAGGCCAGAGTCAGGTCGGCCTCGATCTCAAAATCTCCCTGAGGCTTTTCAAATCGGCCCAGATAATTATAGAGATTGTGCATATGGAAAATGATTTTTTTCCCGGCAAACCGTTTGCGAAAGAAGGGGACCAGGAGAGGGCGGTTGTGGATATGGATGATGTCCGGATCAAGTGTTTCCAGGGTTCGGGCAATCTGGTGCTCATAATCAGCCAGATAGACCTTGAACCAACCATAGAGTATTTTTTTGACCGGACTGACCTTGAAGCGGAAATATTGGACCTTGTTTCGAGATTCCCGAATCGGCAGGTCCGGATCGGCCGGGGCAAAGATTGCGGGTCTGTATCGAGTCATGGACTGAGAGGCCTTCTCGATGAACAGCTCGCAGGCCCCACCCCGTATGGGGGGGATCGGGTAAAGCTCCGGACCTATCAGGGCTACTTTTTTCATTATCCTGTCTACGGGTTGATTCCTTTTTCAGTCAGGACTTCTTGATAGAGGTCCTGAAGCAAGGTCAGGTGCCTTTCTTTGGAGAAATTTTGCCGGACCTTTTCTTTTCCCATTTCGGCCATCCGCAGAAATCTATCCCGGTGAAGCCAGGCCTCCCCAATGGCCTCGGCCAGACTGTGGGGATCTCCGGGGGGGATCAAAAGTCCCTGCTGTCCGGAGGTGATAACCTCTTCGGCCCCTCCCACTTTGGTGGCGATGACCGGAACGCCCATGGCCATTGCCTCTAAAAGGGCGACACTGAAGCCTTCCCACAAGGAGGGGAGAAGGAAGAGGTCCAGGGCCTTGAGGATAGGGAAGATCGGTGTACGGGTCCCCAGAAAAACAACCCGGGAGGACAGCCCCCTCTTTTTGGTCTCCTCTTCCAATGATAATCGGAGTTTGCCGTCGCCAACCATTAGAACCTTAAGGTTGGTCGGAAGATCCGGTATCAAGGACAGGGCTTCCAGAAGCACCTGGTGCCCTTTTTGTTCTTCCAGCCGGGCGATCACCCCGATCACCACCTCTTCCGGTTTTATCCCTAATGATGACCGAGCGCCATCGCGGTCGGGGGTAAGATCACACTGAGAGAGATCTATACCGTTATAAAACACCTGAATTTTTTCTGGGCGGATATGGTCATAGCGAACCACACTCTCCTTGACCGCCCCGGAGACGGCAATGATGCGATCGGTGAAAAAAGAGAGACCCCAGTTGATCAGATGATGTTTGCTGCGCCTTTTGACATAAACATTGTGTATGGTGTGTATGACGACGGGAACCTTGGCCAGCCGGGCGGCCAGCCGGCCATATTTGCCGCCGTCATACAGGTGGGTATGGACGATGGAGACCTTTTCCCGCACCATGACCCTCTTAAGATCCCTGATGATCCCATAGTCAAAGCGGTTTTTTTTCATTCGATGAAGGGGGATCACCGGGATAGCCATCTTTTCAATCATCTCTCCGATCGGTCCTTTCTCCGAGAGGACGCAAACCAGAGGGGTATAGCGGGTTTTATCCAGCCCTTCCACCTCGGTTACCAGGACCTGTTCCGCCCCTCCGACAGGCAGGGCGGCAAAGACGAAAAGGATGGTGATTTTATTTTCCATGCCCCTGGTGGGCCTTTCTCCATTCCTGCCAAAGGAGGTCCCAGTGATAGAGTCCGGTCAGATAATATTTGAATTTCCAGGCCGGGGTCTTCCCATTGATTTTGACGCAGGTCAGGCGAAAGAGATCCTTTTCCCGGTGGGTATTCCCGGTATGAACCGTTCGAGCGGCCTTAAAGCCGCAGTTTTTTACCAGCTCGATGACCTGATCATTGAAATCTCCGTAAGGGTAAGCAAAGGAATAAACCGGTTTCTGGAGCAGTTCCTCCAGATCCTTTTTCCCCAGCGCCACTTCGTTTCCAGCCTCCTCCCGGCTGAGAGCGGTTAAATTTTTATGGGTTCTGGTATGGCCTCCGAACTGAAATCCATCGGCTGACATGGTTAAGATATTTTCCCTGGTCATCAGGGGTACAACCTGTTCCTTGGTCCCCTCCCAGCAACTTTCACCCCCAATGAATCCGGAGACCACAAAAGTCGTCGCCATGAAGCCGGCTTCTTTTAAGATGGGATAGGCACAGGTGAAGGTGTTCAGATAGCCATCATCAAAAGAAATAATGATCGGCCTGGGAGGCAGAGGTTGACCGGTTTGTAAACAGTTGGCCAGGTCCTCAAATCCAATAGTGTGGTATCTTTTCCTGCGCAAATAATCTATCTGGGCCTTAAAGACCTCAGGGGATACCCCTTGCTTGGAGGGGATACCGGCGGCCACCTGATGATAATAGAGGATGGGAACCCGAACCCGGTAATCGGCCATTTTTTCCCCTTGGTTCAACAGATTAATTGCGTTTAAACGTTGAGGCCATAATCACCTCAGTTCCACAAGACAGGGGTTAAGGGGTCTTCTTTTCTTCGGTTGTCCAAAGGGTGACCTGTTCTCCGAATATCGGCCCGGACGGCTAAGTTGATTGATCGCAGGGCATTCACCAGAGCCAATTTCTGGCTGGGGTGTTGGCCTGCTTCCGAAGAAAATTAAGCCCTTGGCCCAGCAAAAAAGCTTAGGGCTTTGGGGTGGACAACCGAAGAAAAGAAGACCCCTTAACCCCGTTTTTCAGGTCACCCTTTTCTAGTTCTGGCTAATCATCGCCTCAACATTTGATAGAAGCGCTATTTATTGGGGAGTATATGGGGAAAGGGGCGGCCTGTCAAGGCAGATTGGCCCTGATTGTCGAATCTGAACGTAATCTTCCTTTCCTCCTAAAATAGTAGTAACTATTTAAATATATTGTCTATTTATTCTATTCTGAAGAAGGTTGATCAAAAGATAACGCCCGAATTCGACAAAAGTGTCGAAACGGATTGGGGGTTTAGCCCCGGGGCTTAAATATAAAAACAAGTTAACTCAATAGGTTAGTTAATAAAAACCCCTTTGGCATGATCCTTGAGATATGTATTTGTCAACAAAACAAATTTTCTAAAGGAGGAACAAAAGATGTTAGGTAAAGTAAAAATTTTAATGGTTGGACTGGCCCTGGTGGCCATGGCCGGTGTGGCTGTCGCCGCCGGTCCGGGATATGGGTTTGGAAGAAACGCCAATTACCCTGGGTTTAATGGGTTTAATCAGTTGAACCTTACCCCGGAACAAAAAACAAAGTTGAATGAATTGCAGGAAAAACAATGGAAAGAGACGATTTCCCTGCGCAATGAGATGCAGACCAAGCGGTTCGAACTTCGGACCCTTTGGACGGCCCCCAACCCCGATAAGGACAAGATCTTAGCCAAGCAAAAAGAAATGAATGAATTGCGGGATAGACTCCAAGCCAAGGCTACGGATTTCCGTCTCGAAACCCGTAAGGTTCTTACCCCGGAACAGGCTGCTCAGGCAGGGATCTTTGGTCCCGGCATAGGAATGGGCGGACGCGGAATGATGATGCGATCAGGCCATGGCGGCGGCCCTCGTGGGGCCGGTTTTGGACCAGGTGGCCCTCGTTTATAATCTCTTACCCTCTACTCCCTCTCCCCAAGGAGGTCCGGCCGGTAAGCCGGACCTCCTTTTTTTTGGGAAGATTTTAATGGGGGCGATCAGGGTCAAACCGCTTTAGGTTGTCAGTCTCAATCGGAGAAAGGAGAATAAAAGTCTGGATAGGGAAGGCGAAGAAGGGATCGTAATGTCAAGAGGGCGTGGGTCCCTAAAATTGTTGAAGGAAGGCGGTCTTTTTTACTTTTCCCTAAGAAAACAGCCAAATGGAAATAACACCGCTGATAATTACCACATACAAGAGGTCTACCTTTTTTATCAAGGCGATCAGGGCAGCAACTCCCAGAAGGATTCGAATGATATCCCAGGGGACGGCTACGGCAAATTTGATCAAGACATAAAGAAGAAGACCGACAAAAGTAGCCAGTATACCTTGGGTAGCCTTTAAAAATAAAGATGAGGATTTTAATCGATCAAAGACGGGATTTATGATAACCAGCATTAAAAAGGAGGGTGTGAATATAGAGAGGGTAGCTACCACAGAGCCCCAAAAACCATACAATAAATAGCCCACATAAGTGGCCGTAATGACAATTGGGCCCGGGGTGACCTGACCCAGGGCGATACCGCTCATAAAGGTTTTTTCATCCATCCATCCCCTAACCTCGACTATCTCATGAAGCATCAAAGGCAGAGAAGTAAATCCGCCGCCAAAGGCAAAAAGATCGATCTTCATCATTAAGGCGGATAATACAAATGAATTGAAATTAATAAAATAAAGAAGGATCAAGCCTGTCATAAGGATTAATATCAGAGAGATCGTCGGTTTGATTTTCCATTGGGCAACTTTTATATCTTGTGTTGGGGAGGGCTTGGGTTGTCCGTATAAAATAATGCTGGCTAAACCGGCTCCTGGGATAACCAGAAAGGGACTGACCCCTATCCCGAGGCAGCCGGCCGATAAAACAGCGATGAGAGGGCTCTGGTAACTTTTTGCTATGCTTTTCCCAAACGAAAAGGTGGCGTGGGCAATAATAGCCACTACAATGACCTGAAGCCCGGCAAATAAGGATCGAGCAAAAGAGAGTTCATGATAATTTTTGTATAAGACGGAAAAGGTCAGCATCAGCATGAAGGCCGGCAGTCCGAATCCCACATATGAGGCTAATGCCCCCCTTATCCCTTTTATCCTCAACCCCACATAGCCGGCCATTTGCATGGCCGTGGCCCCGGGAATAGATTGGCAGAGGACCACACCGTCCTTAAAGCGTTCCTCATTTAACCAATTATTTTTTTTTACCGAAAGTTCCTTAATGTGGGCGATCATGGCCGGACCGCCGAAGGCGGTCAGCCCCAGTCGGAGAAAAGAGAGGAAAAGTCGGATTATGGAAGGGGAGATCATTCAGGTCCCTTAAGGCCTCCACTCGGCGACACGGCCACTTCTTCGGCAGTGGCTTTTGATCGGCCTTGAAGCCTGGCTATGACCGTCTTCAGCCAGACGACCGCATCCTCAAACAGGGTATAGAAAATAGGCACGTAGAGGAGTGTTAAAAAGGTCGAAACCATCAAGCCGCCTATGGCTACTACGGCCAGGGGCGAGAGGCGTTCCAATCCGATGGCACGCTCCAGCGCAATGGGGAGCATCCCGACCGCTGTACCGAAAGCGGTCATGAGGATGGGCCGGGTTCGTATCCTCACACTTTCGCGCAGGGCGTCAACGGTAGACATCCCCTGTGTTTTTGCCATCTCGATGAAGTCGATCAGGAGGATGGAGTTTTTTACGACGATGCCCGCGAGAAGGATAAGACCCATGTTCGCCTGGAGGGACTGCGTTTTATTCGTGATAAGCAAGGACCAGATGGCGCCGATCATGGCCAGGGGAATGGCCGTCATGATGGTCAGGGGATGAACAAAGGATTGGAAGGCAGGTATGAGCGAAAAATAGAGAAGCACCATGGCGATGAGAAGGGCCGAGTTAAAGGCGACCTGGTTTTCGTTGCCCTGTTTGACATCACCCTCCTGGCTGATTTTGTATCCGGGTGGAAGGTTTATCCCCCTGAGCGATTTTTGCACGTTGGCCATAATATGGGAGAGTGCGGCTTTGTCTCGATAGCCGAACACATTTATGCTGCTTTGCATATCCTGCCGGGTAAAGAGGGACGGCACATAGTTGGTGGTGATGGATCCTAAAAGCGAAAGCGGGATGTCCCCTGCCGGGGTATGAACCCGGAAGGATTCAATGCCTGAAATGTCATTCCGATAGATTTCGCCAAGTCTGATTCGCACCGGAAAGCCGTCCTCACCGGTGACACGAAAGATGGATGAAACCCCGCCTTGCACGGCAGCTTGGACTTGAGCCGCTATCTCTTTGGGTGAAATCCCGAAGGTGCTACAGCGCTCCCGGTTGGCGGTAAAAATAACCTCCTTCTTATCCAGGCCCCAAGAAAGGGACACCGATTTTAATCCCGGTGTCTGTAAAAGGCGCTTCCTAACCTCCTCCCCAATCCGGTAGACCTCTTTGGGATCCGGTCCCGTCACCATCGTATCAACAAAGGCCCTCAGACTGGACATGGCGGTAGCGCCGTAGTCAAAGACATCGACCGATTTAAGTCCCGGAATCTTCAGTAACCCGGCATTCATGACCTTTTGGATATCCCACATACTCTGTTTGCGGTGGTAGCGGTCAACCAGGTTTACGGTTATATTCCCCTGCTGAGGGTTTTTCCCGCTTCCAAAGGAGACTACCGAGGGCTCGGACCCAAGGGTGGCGCTTAGGGATACAACGCCTTCCTGTTTTTTGATAATAGCCTCCATTTTTGTAAGCACTTCGTTCGCTTGACTTAGGGAAGAGTTGGGCTCGGCCTCGAAGCTGATCTTGACGATGCCGGTATCCATGGGGGGCTGCACGTTTCTTCCTACCAGCGGCTGCACGAACTGAGTGGTCGCATACCAGAGGACCATTGCCAGCCCGACAAAGAAGAAACGATGCCGGAGGGCGGTGGTAAGACTTCCGGTAAAGAAATCGCGGATACTGTTGACGAAGAGGTCACTCCAGCGGCTGATCTCCTGTTCGATCCTGCCTTTCCCACTGCCGGCGCGGAGAATATAGGGGGCCAAGATCGGGATGATAGTAACAGAGACGACATACGAGGCGATAAGAGCAATCGAGAGCGACAGCGTCAGGGGACGGAGTACGGTCTGAACATACCCTCCGACAAAGATAATGGGCAAAAGCACGACCATGGTGGCATAGGTGCCTGAGAATATGGCCAGCATTACCTCTTCGGTGCCTCCGGCGACCAGGTCTTTCAGATTTTTCCCTTCCTGGTGGTAATGGCGCTCGATATTCTCGATCACCACGATGGCGTTGTCCAGAAGCATTCCAACGGCCAGGATAACCCCGGTGAGGGTGACCATGTGGAACTCAAAGCCGCAGAGCCACATGATGGCGAATGTGATTAGATAGGTTAAGGGAATAGACACTGCACATAGTAGCATGGATCTAAAGTTTCCCAGGAAAAGAAAGATGACGATGACGGTGACTATGATCGCTTCCCTGAGCGCCCCGAGCATATTATCGACGCTCATGCTGATAAGGTCTTTTTGGGTATAGCTTATTTCGAAGTTAACAAAAGGATAGTCCGTCTTGAGCCGGGGGAGAGAGGCCTCGACGGCCAAAATCGTGTCTAAGATGTGACCGCTTTCCGTTCTGAGGATGTTGATGCCTATGGCCTCCTTGCCGTTGCCGTGGTAGGCGGATTGAGGCTCTTGTTCTGCGGGTTGAATTTTTGCTACATCTCGCAGGTGTACGATACCCGTATCCCGCCGGGCAATCACCAGGTCTGCCAGTTGTCCGATCCGCGTTGCCGCCCCTTCGGTTTTAAAGAGGTATTGTCCCTCTTTCTTGATGATGATCCCTTGAGGTATATTCTGGTTCTGGGCGGAAACGGCCGCCATGACATCCGTCAGGCCGATCCCGAATCGGCTGAGTCGGTCCGGTTGCACGGAGACCAGGACTTCAGGCTGGTGTCCTCCAAATACTTCTATATTGCCCACATCGGGAATCTGGAGAAGCTCCTCCTTGATCTGGTTATCTGCCAACTCCCGTATCTTCCGTAAGTCTACCGGGTATCCCTGTTTAGGAGATAGGGCCAGGGTCATCGTAGGCTGAGTGGCCTGACTGATCTTAAATATCTGGGGAGCACGGATTTCCGGAGGAAGGCGCGCCGTAACCTTGCTCAAGGCATTGGCCACGTCGGTGGCCGCTGAATCCAGACCTTTCTGGTATTCGAACTCCGCCAGGACGACCGACACCTCGTCTTTGGAGGTTGAGGTCACCTTCCGTACCAGGTCGATACTGGAAACTTCTTTTTCGATCACCCGGGTTATATCGGTCTCCACATCTCCGGCCGCGGCACCCGGCATGACCGTTACCACGCTGATCTGGGGACGGTCCGTATCTGGAAAAAGGTTGAAGGGCATCTTCTTATAGCCCATAATCCCCACCACGGAAAGGAGAATGACAAAAGAGAGGATCAGATGGGGCTTCTCAATGTAGCGCCCGACGAATTTCATTTTTTACCCCCCGAGGCATTGACTTTCATCCCATCCGTAAGGGTAAGAAGCTTGTTTTCCTGTGCGACCGCCACCTGCGTGCCTGCGGCAATATCTCCTTTCACCGCGACCTTGCCCTTGCCGCTGCCGAGCACCTCAACCAGGCGAATGTGGATAGTCCCCTGGTTGACCAGATAAATAAAAACGCCTTTACCCGTACGGACGATAGCGTTCTCGGGTACGATGATCCCGGATACGCTGGCCGTCACTATATCCACCCCGACCGTCGATCCGGTGGGAAGTCCGAAGGGGCTCTTCGGTAGAATGGCCTCGACGGACCCCAGAAGATTTTTGCCAAGGGCCGGATACACTTTGTTGACTGTCACCCCCATAGTGCCCTGGCTGCTACTCAGGAAGAGTTTGGTTCCCCTTCCAACTTGTCCGACCATCTCCTGTGGTATCTGAACCACGACCTTGACCGGAGAGGGTTGCTGGATGGTCAGAATGGTCTTGCCCGGCACGGCGAGGTCACCCGGTTCAGCCGATCGTTTGGTTACAATGCCGGAAAAAGGAGCTGCTATCCGGGCATATCCCGCCTGGAGCCTGGCGGCCTCCACGTTTCTTTCCAGTCCGCGTATGCTTTCTTCATATGCGTCGACGGACGCTTTGGTGCTGTCAAGGGTGGCCCGGGAGCGTTCAAGGGCCTCTTTCGAGATCGCCCCCGCCTTATAAAGCTTCTCGTCCCGTTCGGTGACCGAACGCTGGGTTTCGTAAACACTTCGCGCCCCTGCCAGCCGCTGCTTACTGGCGAGCACCTCTGCCTGGCTCGATTCGGCCCTCGTTGACAGCTCACGGTCGTCGATGACGGAGACGACTTCCCCCTTGGTGACGGTGTCACCCTCTCGCTTGCCGATCGAAACGATATAGCCGGTAATGCGGGGGGCGAGATCGGCCAGAACGTAGGGATGAATATCCCCAAGCTGTCTGTTTGTAACTTCGATGGTCCCCTGAACGGCTATGGCGGTCTGAACGGCCGGCGGCTGGGACGAGGGCTTGGGCAGGCTGGCCAAGACCCTCTGTTTGTTGATAACGATGGCTACCCCTCCCATAATGAGGGCCAGGGCCACTATGACAAAAACGATTTTTTTCTTCATTGTAAATATTCCTCCAAGGTGCCCGTTGCCTTTCGGTAGGCCACAACGGCGGCGTTGTAATCGAAAAGCGCCTGGGTGTAGTTGGCGACGGCGTTTATGGAGGCCGCCTGGGCCAGAAGCAGATCGATCATGGCCCCGGCGCCGGTATCAACTCTTTGCTGTTCGATTCTGAATGTCTCCTCCCCCTGGGCCACCGCCTTTTCCGCCGTGAGGACCCGGTTTCTGCTCTCTTCGGCCGAGGTGACGGCGTTGGACACTTCGAGGCCAAGCTGGTTGTCCGCCGCAATAAGACGTTGGGAGGCCCTTTCCGTCTGCAGGCGTTCCCGCGAAAGATCGGCATAAAGGGAACGATCGAATAGGGGAAGGCTGAGAGTTACTCCGGCCATCCAGATAGTCTCGTTGTATGAGGGGGTGTAGCCGGTCCAGCGGGTATCACTGGCAAAGAGGTTTATGGTTGGAAGAAGTCGGCCGAGGGCGAACCTTTGATTCAGTTTCGCTTCTTCCACGGCTTTTTTAGCTGAAAGGTATTCAGGCCTCCGCTCATGGGCTATGGCCAGGCCTGATGAAAAATCCGTCTTGAGGTCATTTGCAACCAGCCGGTCCCTTAGCGGTGGCAGCGAGGTAACCGTTTCCGGCCCATTCCCCATCAGGACCCAAAGGGTCGCGGAGGCATTCTTCAAGGCCTCTTTTGTCGCTAATAACCTCTGTTGTTCGTTGGCCAGTTGTACCTCCACCTTTAGCAGATCCACCCGGGCGACCCGTCCCACATCGAGAAGCAGACGGGTGTTCTTGGCCTGTTCTTCCAGGGCCTGGACCTGGGCTTTTGAGGCCTTTTGCAACTTTTGAAGCTGGAGTATTTTGTTGTAGGCGTTTATTGTATTGGCAATGAGGTCGTTCTTGGTTTGACCGGTGGTCAATACCTGGATGTCCCGCCGTACCTTAGCTAGGGAAACCCCGGTTGTCACCTGCCCGCCCTGATAGATGGGCAGTGTCAGGGTCAGTCCCAATGAGCTGTAAACATCACTGAAATGGGGCGGGATATTGACTGCCTTGGCCTGGATATAGGGGAAGGGCTGCTCTCGTCTGGTATAGGAACCGTCCAGGGACAAACGAGGCCAGTGCCGACCCTGGGCCGAGGTCACCGTCTCTTCGGCGCTTTTGATGGCCAGACCGGCTTCGACAACGATCGGGTTTCTGGCCAGTGCGATCTTAAGGCATTCCTTCAACGTCAACCCATCACGGTTGTCCTTTGCCGCAGCAGGCAACGGCAGTACCCATGGCAGCAACGACAGGCTGAGCATTATCCATGTGCCGATCAGCTTCTTTTTTCGTTTCATGCTAACCCCTCAATCCGTTATAATAAAAATAAAAAGCAGGACGTCAAGAAAAAAGAAGTTCAAAAATAATATCTGATTCGGAATTCTATCCGGTAGTCGTTTGGTTTTTCACCGAATTCGCTCCCCCGGGAACCGACGATAAAACCTGTTTTCAGACGCAGTTCCAGATTCGTGATCCCGGTATATAAAAATTCAGGCGTTATGGAGAAGCTCTGGTCGTCAATATTTCCAAGTAGAGTCACAGCCGGGGTGAAGTAAAGAATATCAAAGGGTTCTTTCTGGCTTATTCGCAGGTAGAGATAATTCAATTCCGGGGTCATTTTTCCGTAGGTTCCTTGGGCCAGATTGGTCGCCCTGTTCAGC
>JAZDOU010000223.1:0-7152 GCA_043798385.1 Pseudomonadota bacterium | reverse complement strand
TAAAAAAATAGAAGATAAATTGAACCTTAGATAAAAGACGAGGTCTGTCATGACAACTTATCGTTTTCCGGTTATTATTGAAAAGGACAAAGACGGCTATTTTGCCTTTTGCCCAGACCTTCAGGGCTGTTATACCCAGGCTGAGACCTACGAAGAAGCCCTGAAAAACATCCAGGATGCCATCTCCCTGCACGTCGAAGATCGCCTAAAGGAAGGGCAGGAGATTCCCTATTCGGAATCCATCAGCCTGACATCCTTGGAAATTGCCGTATGAGTAACAAATTCCCAAGGGTAACCGCCCTGGAAATAATCAGGGTCCTGGAGAAATCCGGATTTTCCCTTGTCCGTCAAAGTGGAAGTCATAAAATTTATAAAGACCAAAGAGGTCGGAGGGTTACCGTACCTGTTCATCCGGGAAAGATTCTCCATCCAAAATTAGTCTCCAGTATCTTGAAAGATGCCGACCTGGATCCGGATGATCTAAAAAGATTTTAAAACCTTGTGATCCAGGTGAGGTTTTGTGATGAAAAAAATATTTCTCCTGCTTATTGCCCTTTCTTTTTTCCTTTGCGGCTGCCGAACAGTTGGACCATATACCAACTTTACCGCCATAAAAAAACCGGTCCCCGAGACCCCTTCTTTTTTAATTTTTGATGAAAATGAGGGCAAAGACAGTTCCTGGCTGGCAAATGGAATCGAAGACACCTTGATTGGAAAAGGCCTTACTGTTATTTCTAAACCCGTAATTATCCGCAAGACTGGAGATTATTCCAGATTTAATTGGTGGATAGGCAGAGAAACCGGACAACAGACCACTTCAATAAATACGATCAACCTGAATCAGACCCCGGCTACATATGCTATCATGATAAATTCCACTTACTGGGAATTTAGAATCATCAAAACCCAAACTCATGAATTAACAGCTAAAGGTTATTTTTCAAGAGACTGGGCCAGGGAAATCTTAATTGTCCTGAAAGAAATGGGGATCCCCTTGGAACTGCCACCACCAGATCCTCCTCAAAAGAATTTCTGGCAAAGACTTCTTTTATCCGACGAAACCAAATAATTTTCTGCTTTGGTTAAATTCTTATAAAAAATTAAGAGGTCTGTCATGACAACCTATCGTTTTTTGGTTATTATCGAAAAGGACGTGGAAGATCGTCAGTTGGTCTGATCAAAACTCAAAAACCCCTGACATCCCTTACCGGGCCGGATAGGATCATCCTGCCGATTTACCCAACCCACCTTTTCCCATCTTGGAAACAGGATGGGCAATACAGACCTTCGGGATCAATTCAATCAGATAGAAAAAAAGCTCGATACACTGCTTTCTTTTTTCGCCATCGGTTCCAAGCCGCAGCGAAACATCCTGGAATTCAGTCAATGGGCCGATAAGGCCGCCGAAAAAATAAGAGATAAAGATTTTAGCCGTCGATCCAAAAATTAGCCGCCTATTCGGTGATATCAGTTTCCAATTATCTATAGGTGCCGGTGGCCCAAACGGGGGACACCGGTCTATAAATAACAACATTTCCATCATCTTGAACAGCCAGAAAAGCGCCGGGATTTCCCGGAGTATTGGAGGCCCAGACCGGTTGACGACCGTGCCCGTATATGACGAGATTCCCATCGGGCTGCATAAAGCATTCCCTGATCTCGTTTCCGGCAGTTCCGGACGACCACAAAGGGGACCCCTGGCGGTAAAGAACTAAATTACCGTCATTCTGGCAGGACAGTTCAAATTGTCCGCTCGGTGCCCAAACGGACTCTCCTCTATGAAGGCGGGCACCGGAAGGAAGTATTCCGTTGGCGTTCACTCTTTGCGTCCGGAGGCAATCCGTAGTCAGGCCCCGGTGGCAGGCAAGATCCCTTAAAAAATTAGTGTGTCCGGTATTGGCAGATAGTAAAAATAACAAAACCACTAATGAAATAAGAAATGATCGCATTGGTTTCCTCCTATGTTATCCTCGAAGTTGCATAAAAATTGATCGATAAAGTAAGTTTTATTTGTTAAAATAATATATTTTGATGATTTTGCCATTAAATGTAAACATCACTCCAGGTGAATTTTGGATTAAGGAAAATATCGATCAATTTTTACCCCCCGGGGCGTAAGCCCATCCCAGCCGAAGGCCCTCCGGGAAAGTCTGGGAGGTCCCGCCCAAGGCGGGACTTCGCCCTGGACGCCGCGGATCTGCAGCCTCCCAAACTTTTGCAACATCGAGGTTATCTGAGGCAAGGCATTTGAAAAAAATTTGGTTTTTAATGCCATGAGTATAGGATAAGAAAAAAACCGGGTCAAGGAGAAAACCGGGCCTGGCCCCTTCACTTTTGACAACTATGGGACCGAATCTGGAAGGGGCAAAGAAAACCGGCCCGAAGAGAACGTGGCGAGAAATTTAAAAAACAGCCATTTGTATGTCTTGGCGGTAACTTCTTTCTAAGCTATAGAAATTTCCGCTTTTCTTGACAGGACAGAGGAGTTCTGATATATTTTTAATATGAAAGAGATAATCCTTGACCGTTTCCTGCATTTCCTGGTAGTTGAAAAAGGTCTTTCCCCCAACACCCTGGAGGCCTATAGCCGGGACCTGATTCGCTACATCCAATTTCTGGAATCTAAGGGCATCAGCGATTTTTCTCAGACCCATTCCGAGACCCTCTATGACTATTTGGGAACCTTGCGAACCCGAAAACTATCCGGCCGGACTCAAGCCCGGACCCTTTCCGCCCTCAAGTCCTTTTACCGGTTTTTACAAGAGGAGTCCTTGCGGAATGATAATCCAGCCCTCCCTTTGCAGGGTCCCAAGCCCAAACGGAGCTTGCCCAAAACCCTTTCGGAACAGGAAATGGAAACCCTTCTCCATCAACCAAAGACCGATTCGCCACGAGGGCTCAGGGATACCGCTATGCTGGAAGTCCTCTATGCTACCGGACTGAGGGTCTCCGAACTAATCTCCCTGACCCTCGATCAACTGGAGTTGGATACCCATCTCATTCGCACCATGGGTAAGGGCTCTAAAGAACGGTTGGTCCCAATCGGCCAGACCGCTTCCCGACACCTTCTGGAATACCTCCAAAAAGGACGCCTTCTCCTGCTCAAGGCCCCTATGTCCCCCTGGGTTTTTGTCAACAGTCGAGGGAGCCGATTATCCCGGCAAGGCCTCTGGAAAATTCTCCGTCAATACGGCCGCCAGGCAGGAATCTTGAAAGATATCTCCCCTCATACCTTAAGACATTCCTTTGCCACCCATCTTCTGGAAGGCGGGGCCGATCTTCGTTCCATTCAAACCATGCTGGGTCACGCCGATATTTCCACTACCCAAATCTACACCCTGGTAACACCTGAACACCTCCGAGAAGCCTATCGGAGATTTCATCCCCGAGCCTAACTTTTAATGAAGCCCGCCCTGGTAGGAAACGATTCCCTAAGTCAGGAAACAAAAGGTATCGAGGTCATCACCACCCACCTCAATACCGATTTTGACGGTTTGTCCTCTATGTTGGCGGCCAAAAAACTTTATCCGCAGGCTTGGCTGGTCTTTCCCGGCTCTCAGGAACAAAATCTGCGCAACTTTTTCCTCCAATCTACGGTCTATCTTTATAACTTTACCAAAATTAAGCAGGTCCCACTGGAACGGATCAACCGCCTGATCCTGGTGGATACCCGCCAACCCGATCGGATCGGCCGATTTTCCGAAATCCTGCAACGTCCGGATTTGGACATCCATATATACGACCATCATCCGGCGGCAAAAAACGACCTTCGGGGAAGTCTGGAAGTTATTCGAACGGTTGGGGCCACCATGACCCTGATGACCCAAATTTTGAAAGAACGGGAGATTCCCTTAACTCCGGACGAGGCCACCCTGATGGCCTTGGGGATTTACGAAGATACCGGCTCCTTTACCTTTGCTTCCACTACACCCGAAGATTATCTGGCTGCCGCCTATCTTCTTCAGCAGGGAGCCAATCTGAATATGATTTCCGATATGCTGACCCGGGAATTAACGGCCGAACAGGTCTCCTTGTTGAATCAGCTCCTGGAATCCGCCACCCGCCAGAGGATCAATAATGTTGAGATTGTAGTGGCCAAGGCCTCCATAGATACCTATGTAGGCGACTTCGCCGTCCTGGTCCATAAAATGATGGACATGGAAAACCTTAATTGCCTTTTTGCCATCGCCCGGATGGAAGACCGGGTCTATGTGGTTGCCCGGAGCCGCATACGGGAAATCAATGTCGGGGAAATCCTTTTAACCTTCGGCGGAGGGGGGCATCCTTTTGCCGCCTCGGCTACGATCAAGGATCAGACCCTGGTCCAGGTGGAGGAAACCCTGATCTCCCAGCTCAAGCGCCGGATTAATCCCCAACGTAAGGCCCGGGACATGATGTCCTATCCGATAAAATCGATTCATCCCCGGGAGACTATTGAACATGCCAACGAACTGCTGACGCGTTATAACATCAATGTCCTTTTAATCATGGAAGGGGAAAAGTTGCTGGGGATGATTACCCGGCAGGTAATCGAAAAAGCCATTTTCCACGGCCTTAAGGATCTGGCGGTCCGGGAATATATGACGACCGAATTATCGACCATCGAACCGGAGGCCTCGATATTCCAAATACAGGAATTCATTATCGAAAACAAACAAAGGATCTTGCCGGTAGTCGATCAGGGAAAGGTCCTGGGGGTCATCACCCGCACCGACCTGCTCAATATCCTGATCAGCGGACCTTCCATATCCGAATATCTCTATGATTCCCGCAAGGCGCCCCATTTTGTCCGCAAAAAAAACATCGCCTATTTACTGGAAGAAAAGCTGCCCAGGCGAATCATCGAGATCCTTAAATCCCTGGGCGAGGTGGCCGACACCCTTGAATACAACGCCTATCTCATCGGGGGATTTGTTCGGGACCTCTTCTTAAAATTCGAGAATCTGGATATCGACATCGTCATTGAAGGGGACGGGATTAAATTCGCCCAGGAATATGCCAAAAATTTTCCGGTTCGTATTCGTTATCATCTTAAATTCAAGACCGCTGTCCTCATCTTCCCCGATGGTTTCAAGGTGGATGTCGCCACGGCCCGCTCGGAGTACTATGAATCACCGGCCGCCCTCCCGGTAGTGGAAATGAGTTCCATTAAAATGGATCTTTACCGACGGGACTTTACCATCAATACCCTGGCCGTTAAACTGAATCCCCGTCATTTCGGAATCCTGATCGATTTTTTCGGGGCTCAAAAAGATTTGAAAGAACGGGCTATTCGAGTTCTCCATAACCTGAGTTTTGTTGAGGACCCGACCCGGGCTTTTCGGGCGGTTCGATTTGAACAACGCTTTGGATTCAAGATAGGGAAATTGACCGCCAACCTGATCCAAAACGCCATTCGCATCGGTGGTGTCGAAAAATTGGCCCCTAAAAGAATTTTTAATGAACTTCAGTTGATCCTAAGCCAGGATAACCCGTTACCCGTCTTAAAAAGGCTGAATGACTTAAACCTGCTCCAGGCCATCCAGTCGGAATTAATCCTTACCCAGAAAGAAGAACCGGTCTTAGGAGAAATTCGAACCGTCCTGTCCTGGTTTGATCTCCTCTATCTCAATGAGCCTTATGAAAGATGGTTGGTCTTTTTCCTGGCCTTGACCCTGCCCGTAACCCAATTAAGTGAATTACGCCAGCGACTGGGATTTCCCAAAAGGGTCTTTGACATGATACTGATAGGCCGAAGTGAAGGGGAAAAAGTGTTAACGACCTTTCAGAAGAATCCCAAAGCGACCAGAAGTGACATCTATAAACTTCTGGCACCCTTTCCCAATGAAATCCTGCTGTTTTTAATGGCCAAAACCAACCGGGAAGCCTGTCGGAAGGCCATTTCCCTTTATTTTACCCAATTGAAATCTATCCAAATATCGGTTGGGGGTGAAGACCTGAAGGCCTTGGGACTGGCTCCCGGCCCTTTATACAAAGTAATCCTGAACGATCTTCTGGAAGCTCGAATCAATGGAAAAGTATTGACCCATGAGGATCAAATCGCCTATGTTAAAAATTACCTTGCAACCCACCGCCGCCTAAAATAGGCCAATGAAAGGTTTTGTGAAATAACACTATGAGTTCATTCATTCAACAAATCAGTATTATGGCCTTGCCCCTCCTTTTGGGAGTTATCCTGCATGAAGTGGCCCATGGCTGGGTCGCCAATAAGCTGGGTGATCCTACGGCCCGATTATCCGGTCGGTTGACCCTTAACCCCCTGGCTCATATTGACCCCTTCGGTTCAGTTTTGATCCCCGCAATCCTCATTTTTTCCCACGCCCCGTTTCTTTTCGGTTATGCCAAACCGGTGCCGGTCAACTTTAACAATCTTGGAAATCCCAAAAAAGACATGGTCTGGGTGGCCCTGGCCGGGGCGGTTACCAATCTGATCCTGGCACTGGGTTTTTCTCTGGTTCATCGGCTCTTAATGGCCGCCACCCCTCTCTGGGAAGTGCCTCTTTTAAGCCTGGTGCTTCAGCCTGTAATCCTGATGTTACGCTATGGCGTGGTCATCAATGTGGCCCTGGCCGTATTCAATCTTATCCCCATCCCTCCTCTGGACGGAGGAAGGGTTATGGTGGGTTTGTTGCCCCTCAAAGCCGCTTACAGCTACAGTAAACTGGAACCCTATGGAGTCTTTATCGTCATCGGACTTTTGGTCACCCACATTCTGGATTGGTTGATTTCCCCCATTCTTTATTTTTTTATTCAATTCTTCCTGGGGGCATCGTTGTATGTTTAATACGAAAATAGGATTTGAGTCTTGATCAACCTGTACCTATTTTCATGTTTGGTGGTGCCACGCCCCCAAAGGCGGGGCATGGCGGTTTAATACGAAAATAGGATTTGAGTCTTGAACAACCTGTACCTATTTTCATGTTTGGTGGTGCCACGCCCCAAAAGGCGGGGCATGGCGGTTTAGTACAAAAATAGGGGTTGAGGATTCAAATGAGGGGATGAGGTGATGTGGCGATGAGGTCTCCTCCTCACATCACCCCATCACCTCATTGACTCATTCTCTCAGATCCTTGACCCCTTGAATCCTTTATCAGCCCCGTAGATTTTTCGGGAGGATCGTTACAGGAGGACTCATGCCCAGCCAGACCCTGA
>JAZDOU010000205.1:0-6337 GCA_043798385.1 Pseudomonadota bacterium | reverse complement strand
GGGCAAAATAGAGCCGTGTTGAACCAAGGCGGTGGTACGGTAAAGGTCTTCGTCTCTTTTGAATATCTTGGAGGAGAGGGGGACTTAGCCACTTCGGTATTTTACTACGATAAAAATGGAAACCCTGTTTATGGAACACCGGCTCCCATCCGGAATGTGAATGGAACCACTAGGGGAGGTTCCTTTGCCTATATAGACATTCCTACAGGAGAGAGGAGGATCATAACGATAAACGTTTTCGTAACCGATAGATGCGGCAGGACTTCAAATTGGTTATCTGCTTCTTTTGAGATTATTTAGATCTGCAAGATTATCTGCCATGGCAATATCCTTGATCTAAATTCGATTTTTGAAAAAAGACGAAATATCAAACCATAATTAGTTTCCATCCGGAAATTCGAATTTCCGGATGGAAACACCTCGATTTCGGCCAGTCGATTTTATCGACCTATATTAAGGTCTCCATTCGGGGACCGGCATGAAGCTCTCGCCAGAAATCCTTTTTAAAGGATTTCTGGCCAAAGAGGATAGCCGGCAGATGTATGTTCTCATCCGGAAAAGTCATTTCCGGATGAGAACTAATTAACGAAAGGGGCTGATTAAGGGAATGAAATAAAACCTTAACTTCACAGTCTCCGGCCAACCGATCCTCTCCAGGAGAGCAGTATCGTGTAGTGCCCCTAAACAACCTGAATTTCTAATAAGTCCATTTAATAATGCCGTGGCCTATAATAATGGCCCCCATGTCTTTGGTAATATCCAGAGTGACCATAATTGGCTGGCCTATTGGCCCATCCGCCATGATAGACCGGAGGAGATCCATAATATCGATACGGTTGATAGATCGGGGTTGGGATGTAGGCTGTATGGTAATTATTTTGAGCTTGAAATAAGCTTCCCAATACAATGGCTGACCCGACTCCTATCGCCACACCCGTCCAAAAAGGATCCGTCGCTTTGGCCGGTGTGACGCTAAAAAGGGTGACCATTAGACAAACAGCACTGAATAGGATAATCGTTTTTTTCATGGCTTTTTCCTCCCTTCTTTTTCTTTTTTTGACTTTCCGAAAAAGAAAAAGTTAAATTATTATGGGTTCCATATTAACATAGACCTTGAGACCATGGGTATTGAATCAAGCCTGGAGGTCTTCTTTTTTGAAAATGAACAATGGGTAACAGACCTCCCAACCCCGGCTCCGCTTCCAACTTGAAAACCTCGGAACAGGTCGATGAGGATCGTTTTGAAAGGATGGTCGGCTTCTTTCGCCTTCAGGTCAAAATAGGTTATTGATTATTAGAAATTTCTGGGTATTGGAGGTCTAAATTGGGAAAAATGAAAACTATTATTAAGGGGATTGGAGGCTATCCGGAGAATATAGCTTCCTGTAAGTCTCTGATTCCCATTTTTAAAAAACCACAGCAGTTCAAATCGTAATCAACGAGAACACACCCCTTTTCCCCTTGCCCTTCCTCCCTGTTTTTCTTCTTGACCGTGCCTTTTCTTCCCATATACTCTTTTTATTAAAAAGCAATTTCTATTAATGCTCGAAGGAGGATTAATCATGAGAGTAATTTGTCGTGTTATGGCGATAATGATCTTTGTCTACCTGGGCCGGGCTTATGCCGGAGATTCTCTGCCTTCACAGAAGGAATATGAACCTCCAAACGGTAAAGGGAGAGTGATCGTTGTCGTTTCCGGAAAAACGGGTACTGACAACTACGTATACTATGCAAAGGACCTCGCCGAGAAAGGCTATTACACCGTTCTTGTCGACGGTAATGACTTCTGGGTCAAGGGTGGTCGGGGTGAGGATCTCCTGAAGGATGTTATTACTCGTGCACAACAATCGCCCCACGCTTTGTCGGGCAAGGTCGCAGTGATTGGCTTTTCTCTTGGCGGGGCCTCCTCCCTGACCTATGCGACACGGATGCCGGAGTTGGTTTCAGCGGTTGTAGTCTCATATCCGGCAACCTACTACATCACAAATGCAGACGACTTTGTCTCAAAAATACAAGTACCAACATTGATTTTTGCAGGAGGGCGAGATACCTACAAGAATTGTTGCCTTGTTGAAACAGCTCGGAAGTTGGCTAATGCTGCAAAGGCAAGCGGCGGTAAAGTTATGTTGGAAGTCGTTGAGTATCCAGATGCCGACCATGGTTGGACCATCAGATCTTTGAAATCGTATCGAGGAGACTATACAGCTCATGGGTTCCGCCGTACACTCGACCATCTACACCAAAATTCTAATGAATAGTTTCAAGCAATCGTAGATTTCGTTCTATGAGACAACTCCCGGAGGTGCTAATGCCACGCTTCTCACAACCCGGCAATCCGGCGGACGCCTATCGGAGTCGCTGATTCGAGCATCACCCCCCTCTTTCAATCGGTAATTGTTGGAATTTGAAACTATAGGTAGGAATGTCCGGTTTCACGATTTAAGGCATACCTACGCCAGCCTCATGATCGAACAGGGGGAGAACATCAAATACATTCAAGACCAGTTAGGACACTCAAGTCCAACGGTTACTTTAAACGTTTATGCCCACCTGATGAAAGAGACCAATCAAGAGGCTGTCATGAGACTGGAAAACACCATTTCTGAAGAAGATGGTAGCAAAATGGTAGCAAAAACAAAAAAGGACCTAATCCAAAACGGCTAAGTCCTTGATTTTATGGTAGGCGATCCCGGATTTGAACCGGGGACTTCCACCGTGTGAGGATGGCACTCTAACCGCTGAGTTAATCGCCCGCAGTCTCGATTTTATTAATACCCAAAACCGGAGATTTTATCAAGGGGAAAATACTTTTTTAAGGCCTGGATCTCCTTTTGAGATAAGGGACGCAATTTCCCGGGCGCCAGGCGATCGAGGGATAACGGGCCAAGGGCGATCCGCTTGATCGTCAACACCGGATGGCCAATGGCGGCCAGCATATTTTTTACCTGATGTTTTTCTCCCTCCCGGATAGTTATCAACAGCCAGGCACGATCAGTGCCGGCCTTGATCTTTTTCCACTCCGCCTTTGGTCTTTTCCCACTCGGCAGCAAAATCCCGGCTTGAAGGCGACCTAAAGCCTCTTCAGAAGGAATTCCCAGGACCTTAACCCGATAGGTCTTGGGAACCTGGAATTTGGGATGTTGGAGTCCTTGGGCCAGTTCGCCGTCGTTGGTCAACAAGAGCAATCCCTCGGCATCCCAGTCCAATCGGCCAACGGGAAAGACCCGCTCCCTGATCTGGGCCTGAGATAAAAAGTCCGTCAGGGTAGGGCGACCCTGAGGGTCCCTTAGAGTGGAGAGGACCCCCGGGGGTTTATTAAAAAGATAATAGACCTTGGATTCGTGAGAAGGGATAGGCTGTCCGTCTACTTCAATTCGGTGGGCCCCATCCGGAACTTTAAAACCCAGGAGGGTTACGATCCGGCCGTCGACCGACACCCGCCCGGCTCGAATCCAGTCTTCGGCCTTTCGACGGGAGGCCAGTCCTGACTGGGCCAGGATTCGTTGCAAACGTATGCCGGGCTCACTCTGTTTCGCCGTCACCAAACTCATCACTCAGCGATTTGATTTCTTCCAGAGAGGGCAGGGAGGACAAATCTTTTAATTCAAACAACTCCAAAAAACGTTGGGTAGTCCCATAAAGAATAGGCCGGCCGGGGACTTCCTTTCGTCCCAAGATCCGAATCAAATTTTTTTCTAAAAGGGCCCGGACTATCCCGTCGACCTCGACCCCGCGCAGCCGTTCCATGTCCCCTTTCGTGACGGGTTGTTTATAGGCAATAATAGCCAGGGTTTCCAAGGCGGCTTTTCCCAGGCGGCTGGGGCCGATCTTTTTCAGTCTTTTAATCCATTCGCTGTAGCGGGGTTTAGTGCGAAACTGTAACCCCTCGGCCACCTCCTGGAGATAGAGGCCCCGTTCCGGTGTTTCATAGTCTGCTTGTAATTGGGACAAGGCCGCTTCAATATCTTTTTGGGGATATCCCTCTCCGATCACCTCTAAGATTTTTTTCAGGCTTAGGGGCGTGGGAGAAACAAAAATCAGGGCTTCGAGTAAGGATTTAAGTTCGTTCATAGCCAACCGTCAAGAGATCGTTTCTGGAGGAATAAAATCATAAATATGAAGATTCCCTTCTTGAATTTCTTGGTAGATCATAATTTTTTGAAGTCGGGCCAATTCCAGCAGGGCCAGAAAGACGACGATAATCTCCTGTCGGGTGAACTGGCCGGGAAATAAATCCGCCAACAAGATTCGTCCCATTTGTTTGATCCTGATCAGGATTTCATCCATCTTATCTTCAATAGGGACCAGGGGACTGGGCAGAAAGACAAACTCATCTTCCTTCCTTTCCTGGATAATTTTCCGAAAGGCATCAATTAACTCAAAAAGGCCTACCCGGAGGAGCCCTTCTTCTTTCCCTTCCATTTCCTTGGCCAGGAAATCCCGGGTGAAAACATCCCGATACAAGAGCGGACGCTGATTGAGCTGGACGGCCGCCTCTTTAAGCTGAAGATACTCCAGCAACGGTCCGGTCAATTCCATGCGAGGGTCTTCCTCTTCCTCATCAATGGGGGGCGCGGGAAGGAGCATCTTGGATTTAATATGGATCAAGGTGGCGGCCATGACTAAAAAATTACCGGCAATATTGATGTTCAGATCCTTCATCAGGTCCAGATATTCCAGATATTGGGCTGTAATAACGGCAATAGGAATATCATAGATATCCATCTCATTTTTTCTGATCAGATGGAGCAAGAGGTCCAGGGGTCCTTCAAAGATATCTAATTTAATTTTATAGTCCATTTGAACCGCAAGTGACGAGTGACGAGTGACGAGTGACGAGACACAATTTAAATCCATTACCAGAAATCCGGTACTCGCAACGATTTTCGCAATCCGCAATCCGCAATCTAAAATCCAAGGGCCTGTTTTACCTCTTCCATGGTTTTTTGGGCGAAGGTCCGGGCCCGTTGAGTGCCTGTCATCAGGATGTCTCGGACCTCCTGAGGGTGTTGAGTCAGATAATCCCTTTTCTCCTTGATCGGTTTCAGGGCCACCAGGACTTCGTCGATCAGCCATTTTTTGCAATCCACACAGCCGATTCCGGCCCGGCGGCATTCCCGCTCAATCTCTTCAATCCGCTCCGGGAGGGAATAGATTTTATGAAAGGGAAACAGGACGCAGACCTCCGGGTTGCCGGGATCTTTCCGTCGGGCCCGCTGGGTATCGGTGACCATCTGGGATAATTTCTGGCGGATATCCTCCAGGGTGTCGGAGAGAAAAACAGCGTTATTATAACTCTTGCTCATTTTCCGCCCATCCAGCCCCAGCAGCTTCGGGGTTTCGGTCAAAAACAGATCGGGAACCGGGAAGATTTCCTCATACAGGAAGTTGAATCTGCGGGCAATCTCTCTGGTCAATTCCACATGAGGGGCTTGATCGATGCCGACCGGCACGGCATGGGCCTTGTACATCAGGATGTCGGCGGCCTGCAGGACCGGATAACCCAGAAAACCATAGGTGTTGATCTCTTTAGTTTCTAATTCCTGCTGTTGTTCTTTGAAGGTCGGGTTGCGTTCCAACCAGCTCAGGGGCGTAATCATTGAAAGGACCAGATGAAGTTCGGCATGTTCGTGAATGGCTGATTGAAGAAAAAAGGTGCTGACTTCGGGATCCAATCCGACACTGATCCAATCAATAACCATGTCCAAAATATTTTCGTGAATGGCCTTAGGTTCTTTGTACTCGGTGGTTAAGGCATGCCAGTCGGCAATAAAAAAGAAGCATTGATAGTCTTTTTGAAGTTCTTTCCAGTTCATCAAGGCCCCGTGCAGATTGCCGAGGTGTAACTTTCCAGTGGGGCGCATACCGCTCAAAATCCGCTTACGTTCCATTAAAAATTGCTCCTTATTTTCGTATTAAACCGCCATGCCCCGCCTTTGGGGGCGTGGCACCACCAAACATGAAAATAGGTACAGGTTGTTCAAGACTCGAACCCTATTTTCGTATTAAACGTCCCCAATTGACAGGAAGAGATTTTAATTTTTAAGGTCTCACAGGCTGAAGAGATTTCTCTCTTGGCTGTTTTGAATTTAGCCGCTATCTCCCAAGCCGAGGCACAGGGAAGTTTCTCCTTAACCAGGGCTTCCCGTATGGCCGCTTCCAGGGCCGGGGAGACGTTTTCTGCCGCTATCACCCCTTTATCAGGGGGGCCATATCCAAAAAGCCCGAGCTGGCATTTGATGATGGGTATTTCGAGCAAGTCGATAGTAAGACCCACTTCACCTGGTGTTACTTTTAGTTTGTTGGCTGCTTTAAAAGCCGCGGCACAGGATATTTT
>JAZDOU010000185.1:0-3942 GCA_043798385.1 Pseudomonadota bacterium | reverse complement strand
GCCTCCCGTTTTCGGGCATCACTATTTGTTTGGTATTCTTCTGAATGAACGAGGTCTAAGGGTGGATCTATCTTTGTGGTTCGGCAGGCTTTCCCTGAGCAATGATCCATATAACGCTGATTCAAATTGGTGGTGGAGCCTACATATAGAGTGCCAGATTTGAGTCGGAGGATATAGAGCCAAGCGGGCATACGTTTTAACCTTCGGGGGAAAATGACCCTTCGATAAGTCCTTCGACAGGCTCAGGACCTTGAGCGAAAAAAGGGTGCCCGTAGTTTGGACACCCTTTTTGGGTCGAAATGGCTCCCCGGGACGGATTCGAACCGCCGACCAAGTGGTTAACAGCCACCCGCTCTACCGACTGAGCTACCGGGGAATAATAATTTAAAATTTCGTTAACAATTTTCTTACAATGTCACCTTACGGATTCGAATCCCGCTTATAGCGGGATTAATCCCGCCCAGTGCGGGACTACCGGGGAATAATAATGATTTTGGTTTTGGGATGGTAGATTGCGGAATAAAAATAAATTATTTCGCAAAAATTATTTTAACTCAACTTATTCTTTTTTGGTTTCCTCTTTGGTCTGCGTTGGTTGGGACCCGGCCTCTAACTTGAGGAGCTTTTCGTATTCAACATCGACTCGTTTCTGAATCGTCTGGATCAATTCCGGAGTCAGGTGGCTGAAGCGCCTTTGCTGTTTCAAATAGTCTTCCACCGGTTTGGGCTTGGTGTTCTTCCGGACGATATATTTTCCTTCCAGGACTTCAAAGAGAGGGAAAATATTGGTTTCCACCACCAGACGGCTGACCTCAATGGCCAGATCCGTAGCATGCCTCCAGCCGGTCGGGCAGGGCGAATAGACATGGAGATAGGCCGGACCTTTGATCAAGGCCGCTTTTTTGGCCTTGTTCATCAGGTCCAGATAATAGGCCGGCGAGGCCGTAGCCACATAAGGGATGTTGTGAGCAGCCATAATGGCCGGGAGATTTTTCTTCCAGGTCGTCTGGCCGGCAGTCAATTTCCCTGCCGGTGAAGTGGTGGTCATGGCCCCAAAAGGGGTGGAACTGGATCGTTGAATACCCGTATTCATATAGGCTTCGTTATCCAGACAGACATAGATAAAATCATGACCCCGTTCCAAGGCCCCGGATAGGGCCTGGAGCCCGATATCGGCCGTTCCGCCGTCTCCGGCAAAGGCCACGACCGTAATTTTTTTCTCCGGGATCCGCCCTTTGGCCATCAGGGCCTTTAAGCCCGCTTCCACCCCGGAGGCCACGGCGGCGGCATTTTCGAAGGCCACATGGATCCAGGGCACGGCCCAGGCGGTTTGGGGATAGGGAGAGGAGATGATCTCCATACACCCGGTGGCACTGACGACAATCATCGGACTGCCGATGGCCTTGGCCACCATACGTAAAGCCAGAACCTCTCCACATCCCTGACAGGCCCTGTGTCCAAAAACAAGAGGTTCTTCCTGCGGCAGGGTCTTGGGGGTAAATTTTTTAAAATCCTTTAAGTCTTCGGCAATCATTTCTCTCGCACCCCGATCATTTCGTAACGCATCTCTTTTTGTGTTAGGGCATAGCGGCCGGCCTTTTCCATCATTTCGGCAAAGACCTCTACGGTCAGATCCCGGCCGCCCAGACCGGCGACAAACTCGGCTACATAAGGTCGTTCCTTTTTATCAAAAAGGGCGGACTTGATTTCCAGACCTACCGGCCCTCCGGCCCCGCCCGGGACCAGGGCCCGGTCAACGACAGCCAGGGCTTTGGCCCCCCGGATAGCCTGAAAAAATTCTTTAAACGGAAAGGGACGCCAGAGTCGAATATGAATCAGGCCGACCTTCCGCCCTTTTTGGCGCAGAATATCCACGGCCGTCATGGCTGTTTCAGTAATACTGCCCATGGTCACCAGCAGGATCTCCGCCCCTTTGGTCTTATAGGCTTCTATCGGTTTATAGGTTCGGCCGAAAATGGTCTCGAAATCCTTCCAAACCTCTTTAACCACCTTTTGGGAACCGATTAAGGCCTCTTCAACCTGTTTTTTGACTTCCAGAAAGACGTCCGGACTGCCGAAGGCCCCAATGGTGACGGGGTGATCCGGATCAAGACGTACCGTCGGTTTAAATACCGGCAAAAAGGAATCAACCGTTTCCTGATCGGGCATCTCAACCGGTTCAATGACATGGCTCAAGATAAAGCCGTCTAAATTAACGGCTACCGGCAACAAGACCCGGGGATCTTCGGCAATCTTGAAGGCCTGGAGGGTCAGATCAACGGCTTCTTGACCGTTGATGGCAAACAGTTGCACCCAGCCGCAATCCCGTTCAGCCATAATATCGCTCAAGTCATTCCAAATATTGATTGGGGCTGAAAGGGCCCGGTTGACTACGGTCATAACCAATGGCAACCGAATACTGGAGGCGATAAACATAATTTCGTGCATCAGGGCCAACCCCTGTGAACTGGTGGCGGTATAAGCCCGGGCCCCCACGGCCGCAGCCCCTACGGCGGCGCTCATAGCCGAATGTTCCGATTCTACAGGAACAAAGGCCGCTTTCAGGTCTCCATCAGCCACCAACTCGGAGAGGTGCTCCACAATATGGGTCTGAGGGGTAATGGGATAGGCCGAAATTACATCCACGTTGGCCAATTTGACCGCTTCACTGACGGCTATGGAAACTTCCATGCCTTTTCGAATGGCCATAACTATTCTTCCTCCGCAATCATTTGGATGGCCTCTTTAGGACATTCCCGGGCGCAGATACCGCAGCCCTTACAGTAATCCTTATTCCAGTCATAGGTGCCGTCTTCCCGCAGGCTATAGGCCATATCCGGGCAAAAAATCCAGCACATCCCGCATTTAATGCATTTTTCCCGATCGGTCACCGGCCGTACCTGGGAGCGCCAATCGCCGGTTTTAAACTGCCGGGCATTGCCGGCTTCCAGGATAACGCCACCTAAGGGGACTTCTTTCCAAGGGTGAAGGGCGTCTACTTTAGCCACGTTGATTACTCCTTGATCTGAATCTCATTGAAGGACCGTTGCATGGCCTTCTTGTTTCGTTCGGCAATTTTCCCAAATCGAGCGGCCAAGGGCCGGTCCATGGATTCCAGCCGGATGATTCCGGACGCTCGGATCAAGGCCCCTAACATGGTGGTATTGGTAATGGGGACCTTCATCTCTTCCATGGCGATCCTGCCGGCATCCACGACGGCCAGCCGGCCTTTAAAACCATAGTCTTTCCGGACTTGTTCCAAGGTCTTGGCGGTATTGACCACCACCAGTCCTTTAGGTTTCAGTCCGGCAGAAACATCCACTATATCCAACAGGGTTGGATCCAGAACGACCACAATATCCGGATGATAGACCTTAGAACGGATGCGGATCTGGGATTTACTGACCCGCAGAAAGGCCACTACCGGGGCCCCCCGGCGTTCCGGCCCAAAACTGGGGAAAGCCTGGGCATATTGCCCTTCATCAATAGCCGCCAAGGCTATTAATTCGGCGGAGGTTACCGCTCCTTGCCCACCCCGACCATGAAATCGAACTTCAATCATCGCCTTGTTCCTTAATACCTTTTAGGGATTATAAATAAAAATTATTTTTTTACCTGGTTAAAGGATTATTGTCAAGTACTTTAAAAAGTCACTCAAAAATTTTAGGGGATAAAATTTCTAATTTAAGGTTCTATTTTTCTCATCCGGTCGGCGGTTTCTTTCATCCGGTCCTTTTGTTTTAAACGGGTCAGCTCCTGCGGTGCTTCCTGAAATCCTTCCAGGGCGTTAAAAAACAGGTCCAGGGGATCGCCCTGGGAGGTAGGAACCAAAAAGATATGGGTATGCGGTATCCTTCTGCCCCGGGCATACAGGCAGACAAAATCCGGCCGGAAGGTTTGCATAATCTTCCCGGCGACCAGACGGGCAACCTTAAAAAGACT
>JAZDOU010000119.1:0-3952 GCA_043798385.1 Pseudomonadota bacterium | reverse complement strand
CACGTGAATGAATAGGCCTTCTTGAAGGCGTGCCTGCATTGGCCTACAGACTCGAGACCCGCCTTAAAGATGGACCCATCAAAAAAAAATGAACCGGCCCGAAGACCGGTTCACTTTTTTGAATGAATTTTAACATTAGTTGGTAGTAATACTTCCACCCGGGCCTGCAAGCGTGTAAGTCTTGTTCCCTGAGTTGTGAAACGCGCTCATCGTATATTGCGCCGCGATAGCCTCACCGGCTATCACCACATTCGCAGAAGTATACAAACCATAGGTGCCTCCTATAAGGGATGTCGGAGTATTGACATAAGTCTGGGCGTCCACATAGTACGCTTCCTGGGCAGTTGCAGCATTCCTCAGGTCAGCCTGTGCGGCGGAGTTGTATGACCTGGTTCTGTAAGCGGAAAACTGAGGGATAGCGATCGCCGCCAAGATACCGATGATGGCGATAACGATCATCAACTCAATCAGGGTAAAACCACTTTCATCCTTTTTTATAAACTTAGCTAACATCTTCTTACCTCCTATTATTTGAAAAACATTTCATATGATTAAAAATTGTTAACAAACAATAAAACCTTCCCTTCGCCTCCTTTCGCCAATTTTATCCATCTTTGTGCTAGAGTCGTTAGACATTTTCTCCGTTGACGATTATTTACATTCAATTCCTGTGCCACAACCGGCCTTCATTTCCTCCAAAAATTATCTGCATATTTTCAGGCTGTTACGCCCCACCCCCCTTGGCTCGTCAAAGGGATGCGGGAGTTGAAGCCCGCTGAAACCCCCGGGACTGACAATTCTTGTCAGAACTTAACACTTTTTGTCACCATTCGAGGATTTCCCAGAAAAGCGGACATTGACTGGGCCTTTTCGAATAGGTTTTTCCCTCCGCCCCTATATCGCCGTTTTACCCGGCAGGCAGCGCCGCGTTCAGGATTCGATTGTTTCGTTTCTGATAACAGATCCCCATGAGCATGGAGATAAAATGTCAATGTGTTTCAGAAAATCTAAACTCGCACGACTATCGATCAATATGGCTTTTTAACGGATTCTTCAAATTTGAAGTCCTCCAAGCAGGGTGTCCCTTCCTTCCAGACCTTAATGAGGTGTGCAAGATAGGGAGGGTTTTCAACCGTTTGAATCACTTCATTGTTCCATTCCGGTAACAATTCGGTTTGTTTGACAACGCTCAGCATATTTTTGCCGCCAAGGAACGGAGAAAAATAGAACATAATAAAACATGGCGGATAGTCCTTCAAAAGGCCGCGACGGTAAGGTTCTTCAACGAATATATTATGCCCGTTTTCTAGGGAGTGACTTGTATAACCCATTTCGGGATACTGGTAAATATAGTGGTTGTGATGTTCATAAAAAACGGGTATTTCGGAGGGAACGTTTGACAACAACTCAATCCCCATTTTTTGAACCGATAAAAGTTTTCGGTAGGCACCCGACCTTTCGGTGACCCCGAAGTTTGATCCCAAGCCCTCCCGATTCACTTCGTTCGGATACAACAAACCATCTTGATTTATAACGAAGCATATCAGTCCGAGCCCTATTAAAATATGAAAAACCGTTCGGCCGATTTTTTTAATAACAAAAAATGACAGGATAAATCCTAAAAAAGGTATAATTTGGACATGATAACGAATCATCGGGGAGCAGAAGTCAATGAATATCGGCAGGATCACATAGTGAAGAACATGAAAAAATACCACCAGCAAGATCGACAGGTCTATCAATCGAATTTCGATTGGATTGTTTTTCACCCATTCTGATTTCTCTTTTTTCGAAATGAAAACATTCCACAGAACAGCTCTCAGCCTCGCAACCCCAATTATCAATACAGCAACAATAGCAGCCAGAATATCAGGGACCATAATAAGGAAGCGATTTGAGGCCGCGACCATGCAGCAGGAAATGATTTTTGGTATATCCAAGAAGGAGTCGAGTGTATTTAGCGAGTTACCTTCAAGAAATTCCGGCATTGCTCGGGGAGTGATATACATTAAATAAATCACGACAAAAAGAAGCACGGGAAAAATTGCCGATACACTCCGAATAACCCGCCGCCAGAAAGTCCCTGATTCAAAAAGCGTGTAAAAGGCTATACAACCGCCTACGATAAAACCTGTTTCTTTTGTTATTGAAGCAAGTAAAATAAAGAGGATGGCCTTTCCCAATTCTTGTCTAATCCAATACCCGATTGCATTGACAGTAAAGAGAAGGAGTGGGATTTCCAAATACATGTACCGCGTTTGAGTCAGAACGACGGGATGAATGAGAATGGCGAAACAGAGCAAAAAGGAATTCAGCTTGCCTAGAACCATTGACGTGAGATTAAAAAACGATACGAGTGCTAAGGAGGCCATTAAAAAATGGATCAAATGCAATGAAACGAGTGCAGCAGTACCACCGCCACTGATTTTTAATATTACCGCCGTGATCAGAGTCCCGACAGTAAAGCCGTGGACATTCGGTCCGCCGGAAGCGTATCCGGGCTCCTGGATGAGTTTAAAAAAATTAAAGTTGTTATTTGAGAGATATATAGCTGCAGGAAAGATACTTGCCGCGCTATCCCACACCGGGGGCTGTGTTATTACGGAAAAATTCAACAATAAAACAATACAATAGGCAAAAAGCACCCGTGTATAAATATGCTTTTCAAGCTGATCCAGAATCGCTTTTTTTACTTGACTTAAAGACAACGGAAACAGAGCCTTTCGACCGAATGGCTATTTTTGGCTAATCTAAAACAGGGGTGGAAAGAGCGAAATTTCATAAAAAGAGAATGCTACAATTTCTTAAATTGACTACCCCCTTGGATGGGATTTTCGGGAAGTTCGCTTTACATTAGGTTTACGAAAGGCACATGCATTTCAAGCCGCGAGATTCTCCATTCATTTCAATAAGCTGAAATGTTCTTGAAGTTCGAATTGAAAACGATTAATCCTGACCCGCGTGTAGGCCAAGTTTATCCAACCGGTACCTGAAAGACCGCATGCTGACGCCCAAGAGGTCGGCCGCCTTCTGCTTCGATCCGTGAGCCAACTCCAGGCTCCTCAGAATATAGTCCTTCTCCACCTCGGCAAGAACCTCGTCAAGGCTTACCCCTTTGGGCGTAAGGTCCCTTTGGCGTCTGTTATCTCTGATTCGCTCCCTTTGCAGATTGGAGAGGGTCAGGCTCTCTGGCAAGACAATGTTGGAGGTCTCGAGAGCCACACTTCGCTCAATAATATTTTCAAGCTCTCTTACGTTTCCTGGGAATGAATATTGTCCGAGAATATCCATTGCATAGGCTGAAATCTTTTTGACCTCCTTGCCGAGTTCCCGGGAAAATTTTTCCAAGAAATCCTGTGCCAGCAGGGGAAGATCCCCCACCCTCTCTCTTAGGGGCGGCATGGCAATATGGATGACATTTAACCTAAAAAAAAGGTCTTCCCTGAACTTCTGCTTAAGAACCTCCTCCTCCAGATTCTTATTGGTGGCGGATACGAATCGGACGTCAACGCTTTTCTCCTCGGTGCCACCCACTGCGGTGAATGTCCGCTCTTGAATAACCCTCAGCAACTTGACCTGGATTGCCGGAGTCAGCTCCCCCACCTCATCGAAAAAGACGGTACCCCCGTCCGCCACATCAAAAAGTCCTTCTTTGTCCGTTGTGGCGCCTGTGAATGCCCCCTTTCTATAACCGAACAATTCGCTCTCAATCAGACTTTCGGGTATTCCAGCACAATTAATAACGACAAACCGTTTATCCTTTCTTAGGCTTTGCCGATGAATGGCCTTCGCTACCAGTTCCTTCCCCGTCCCGCTCTCTCCGGAGATAAAAACGTTAGACTTCGTCGGGGCGACACGGTCAATCAAGTCGTAAACCTTTCTCATCTGAGGACTGTCACCTACCAGACAGTCAAAGTGGTAACGATTTTTTGTCTTATCCCCTGCATCCTCT
>JAZDOU010000118.1:0-3236 GCA_043798385.1 Pseudomonadota bacterium | reverse complement strand
TCCCAAAGTGCCGATTTTTAACCCGGCCTCCACTTCACCGCGCAATTCTGAAAAAGGAAGGGTCTTTATGGTCTCTATTTTCTCCTGGGCCAGTTGAAGGGCTGCTGTCCTGTTTTGGCTAATTTTATTGGCCTTCATGGTAGTGATCGACAAATTGGAGAGGAATAAGAACCCGAAGCTTAAAATACCGAGAGCGAAAATTAGTTCCAACAAGGAAAACCCCTGGCGCCTTTTCACTTCCTTTTTGCCCTGGAAATCAGGACAAACTTCCGGGATTTCCTCCGCCAGGATCCGTTGGTCATTGAGAGCGGGTTTTTTCATACCGGATGTCCTTTGGTAACATTTTTTTAAAGCCTTAATCTTCCTTATCCGCAAAATCGATACCAAGCTTGTTTAAAAATTTTTTTTATTGGGCAGACTGGTAGGTGTCAGCAACGAATTTTTTAAATTTAGTACTTTTATCATTTCATTACGGCATAAGAACCGGAAAGCCACCGATAGGTTTCAAGATCTGACAGCTTCACCTGTTTGGCTTATTTTGGGAATCAATGGGAAGGCAATTTCCAAGACATGGGCACCTGCTTCACACTGGTCAATAGAAAAGATGACTCTGGGAACCGGGCCTCGGGAAGTCACTCCGGAGGGATTATTCTCCTTCCAGATCAGCCCCCAAAGTGGAAGACTGCGGGAATATTTTACTTGACTTTTAATGGGGTTCCAGTTTATAAAAACACTGTCCATCATTTGATGGAAACATTAATTGGAAACTTTCTGTTTATGGCTACCCCCCTTGAAAAGGCCCGAAAAGACCCGGAATCGATGAAGGCCAAGATTCTGCAAGTGGCCCGCAAGATATTCGGAGAATATGGATTCCACGGCACGACCACCCGGATGATCGCTCGAAAGGTGGGGATTGATATCTCCACTCTCTATTATCATTGGGGAGAGAAAGGCGACCTGTATGAGGCGGTCATCCTGGATATCAATGAGGACCTCCGTCAAAAGCTGGCCGAAGTGGAAATGGTTATCCATGGGCTCCCCTTGGCCAGACGACTGGAAATTTCTATCGATAGGATGACCGAACATCTTTTTCTTCATCCTGAAATCTCCAACCTGATCCTCTTTCGGTACTTCGGCAAGACTCGGAGAGAAACCAGCCTTGATTTTAAAGTTCCAGAGTTTATTTCCGATATCGCCCGTTCCATGGGCCTCTGTCAGGACAAAAAAAATGTCCCCACCCGGATTAAGATGCAGGTCCTGGCTATGATGAATGCCATTCACAACTTTATTTCCGGAGAGAATTTTTTTCGACCCATGCTCAAAATTGAAAGAGAAGAATATATAACCCTGGCCAAAGAAACTTTAAAAGTTATCCTCGTCCCAGCCTTCACCAGCCCTAAAGAAATGGGAACGAGGGCTGACTGACGAGATTTAAAAGATAAAAAAAGAGCCCAATTAACCCCAAAAACCAGACCAAACAGATAGACGAAACAGACCCAAATTAGGAGGGAAAAACAATGGCCCTTAACCTGGATGCTATTGGTAAAAAAATAGGCCCCTTTAAGAAGACCTACACCTGGAAAGACCCTGTCCTGTACGCCCTGGGAGTGGGGGCCGGGTTTACTGACTTGGAATACTGCTACGAGAAAGACCTTAAGGTGTTACCCAGCTTCGGGATCGTCACCGTCTATGATTTTATGGCTCCACTGGCGGAGGAAAGCAACGTCAACCTGGCCGGCATTCTTCATGGGGAGCAGGAACTTATTTTTTATAACCCTATTCCCACGGAAGGGACCTTAATCACCGAAGGGGCTATCACCCACTATTATGACAAGGGACAAGGCAAGGGCGCCCTTATTCTGGCTGAGTTGGATACCTATCACTCCAACGGCCAAAGGCTTTTCAGCAGCATTGTGACGGTTTTTGCCCGCCTGGACGGCGGTTTCGGTGGAGAGGCAGCCCCCAAAAAAGAAATCCTCTTTCCGGACCGATCTCCGGATTTCGAGGTACCGGTCACCCCCTCCGAAGACCAGCCGCTGCTCTTCCGCCTTTCCGGGGATATCTTCGCCCTTCATGTGGATAAAGAGTTTGCCAAGATGGCCGGGTTTGAAAAACCCATCATGCATGGCTTCTGTACCCATGGCTTTGCCTGCCGGGCCCTGATCCAGCACCTGGTTCCGGGGCAGCCGGAAAAGGTCCGCCGTATGGTCTGCCGCTTCCGCAACCCCCTTTATCCTGGGATTGCCCTCAAAATCCAGATTTGGAAAGAGGAGGAGGGCAGGGCCTTCTGGCGGGTGGTTAACGCCTCCACTGGAGAGGTGATTATTGAAAACGGGATTTTTGAATACGGTGATGTCCCCAAGGAACAATTTCGTTTTGATGACCGGGTAGCCATTGTGACCGGGGCCGGGGCCGGTTTGGGCCGGGTCTATGCCCTGGAACTGGCCAAACGAGGGGCCAGGGTAGTGGTTAACGACCTGGGCGGTCCCCGGGACGGTGTCGGTGCCGGTTCAACCCGGGCGGCTGATCAAGTGGTGGAAGAGATCAAGGCCCTGGGAGGCCAGGCCGTGGCCAGTTACGATTCCGTATCCACCCCCGAAGGAGGCCAGGCTATTGTCCGGAAGGCCATCGAGGCCTTCGGCCGACTGGATATCCTGATCAACAACGCCGGGATCCTGCGGGACAAGACCCTGGCCAAGATGGAACCCGAGGCCTGGCAAGCCGTCTTGGACGTTCACCTGAATGGGGCCTATCATGTGACCCGGCCGGCCTTTTTAAAAATGCGGGAAAACGGGTTTGGACGGATCATCATGACCACCTCGGCCGCCGGACTCTTCGGAAATTTCGGGCAGGCCAACTATTCGGCCGCCAAGCTGGGTCTGGTAGGGTTCATGAACAGCTTGAAGCTGGAAGGGGAAAAACACAACATCAAGGTCAACACCGTGGCCCCCATAGCGGCCACTCGCCTGACCGAGGATGTCCTTCCCCCGGACCTCTTTGAAAAATTGAAACCCGAATTCGTGGCTCCTCTGGTCCTCTATCTCTGTTCCGACAAGTGTCCGGAAAACGGGGCGATCTATAACGCCGGGGCCGGTTTTTTCAACCGGGCGGCTGTCCTTTCGGGTCCCGGGGTCCTAATCGGCGACGGCCAGGAACCCCCATCTCCGGAAGCCGTAGCCGATCAATGGGAACAGATCGTTTCTCTCACCGGGGCCAAAGAATATGGCAGCGTCACC
>JAZDOU010000117.1:0-9039 GCA_043798385.1 Pseudomonadota bacterium | reverse complement strand
GACATACATATTGATACTGGCTACGGTGTGCTGGGTGCCGTTTTCTTTGTCCCGGACCGTGATCGGGTAGCGGATGTTCTTGACCCCCACCTTGTCGATGGCAATATTGCGGTCGTCTTTTTGGCTTTGGACGTCGATCATATTAAATCTATTTGACGGGTGACGGGTGTCGGGTGTCGAGAATCTGGACAAGTATGTCTTTTCTCGTCACCCGTCACCCGTCACCCGTCACCCGTCACTTTCTTCTTACCATCCTATCGTTAAATACTCGTGGATAGAGTCGGCGGCCAGGCGGCCGGCTCCCATGGCCAGGATCACTGTCGCCGAACCAGTGACAATATCCCCACCGGCCCAGACTCCCTTTTTATAGGTCTTTCCGGTCTTGGGATCGGCCAGGATATAGCCCCTCCGGTTGGTTTGCAGTCCAGGTGTGGTGGTGGTAATCAAGGGATTGGCACCGGCTCCGATGGAAATGACCGCCAGATCGGTCTCCATGGTAAATTCCGACCCGGGAATGGGTATCGGTCTTCTTCGACCAGAGGCATCGGGTTCTCCCAACTCCATTTTAAGACATTCCATGGCCACCACCCGGCCCTGATCGTCTCCCAAAAAGCGGGTCGGATTGGTAAGAAGGTGCATCTCCACCCCTTCTTCTTCGGCATGGTGGATCTCCTCTTTCCGGGCGGGCATCTCCTCGCGGGAACGGCGATAGACGATTTTGACGCTTTCGGCGCCCAACCGTAAGGCGGTCCGTGCCGAGTCCATAGCGACATTACCGGCCCCCAGGACGACTACGTTTTTCCCAAGGACAATCGGGGTGTCATATTCCGGAAAGCGATAAGCCTTCATTAAATTGGACCGGGTCAAGTATTCATTGGCCGAATAGATGCCGATCAGATTCTCTCCCGGGATATTCATAAACACCGGGAGTCCGGCCCCGACCCCGACATAGACGGCATCAAAACCGTCGGCAAAAAGTTCGTCTATGGTTAAGGTCCGGCCGATAACGGCATTGCAGACAATCTTAACCCCAAGTTTTTCCAGGACATCCACTTCGGCCTGGACAATCGCCTTGGGCATTCGGAATTCCGGGATTCCATAGATCAAAACCCCTCCGGTCTTGTGAAAGGCCTCAAAGAGGGTTACCTGGTGTCCCTTAAGGATCAGGTCTCCGGCCACGGTCAGCCCGGAGGGCCCGGATCCCACCACAGCCACTTTTTTACCGCTGGGGGCCGCTTTTTCCGGGAGCTGAAACTCGCCCTTGGTCCTCTGCCAGTCGGCGGCGAACCGTTCCAGCCGGCCGACGGCTACCGGTTCTTCCTTCTTGCCAAGGATGCACAGGGCCTCGCACTGGCTTTCCTGGGGGCAGACCCGGCCGCAAACCGCCGGCAGACTGGTCTTTTCCCAAAGCTTCATGATCGCCCCGGGGAAGTTTCCCTCTTTGATTAATTTAATAAACCCCGGGATGTCGATCTGAACCGGACATCCCTCGATACAAGATGGTTTCTTGCATTGCAGACAACGGCCGGCTTCCAACTGGGCCGTCTCCGGGGAATAACCCAGAGGGACCTCGTCAAAATTCCTGGCCCGGACCTTGGGCTCTTGTTCGGGCATCTTCTGTCGGGGAATTTTTTCTTTTTTCTTTATTTCTTCAGTCATTTAAATATCTCCTTGAACGTTCAGCGTTCGTCGATTTAAGGAAGGGAAGACATTCTTTATTTATAAAACCGCCTTCCCGTAATTGTTTTATTACTGTTTTTTTGTTCTCGCTGAACGCCGAACGGCGAACGCTGAACGGGATGTCTTTTATCCCTGACATTGGCAAGCGGGATTCTGAAACCGTTCCAGGGACAGTTTTTCCTGTTCCAGGTAGGCCCGCTGCCTTTGGATCAATTCGTCAAAATTAACCTTGTGGCCGTCGAATTCGGGGCCGTCAACGCAGGCGAAGCGGGTCCTGTTTTCGACGGTTACCCGGCAGCAACCGCACATCCCTGTCCCGTCTACCATGATGGGGTTCAGGCTGACCATCGTCTTGACGCCGTACCCTTCGGTCAGCTTGCAGGTAAATTTCATCATCGGCACCGGTCCGATGGCTACAATCTGGGCGATGGGATCTTTTTTATCCAGGTATTCTTTTAAGACCTCGGTAACAAAACCATGATGTCCATAGGACCCGTCATCCGTACAGACTCGCAGTTCATGGGAGGCCTGGGCCATCTTGTCTTCCAGGATCAGCAGGTCTTTGGTCCTGGCCCCGATAATGGAAACCACCTGATTTCCGGCCTCTTTCATCCCTTTGGTAATGGGGTGCAGGACCGCTACCCCGGTCCCTCCCCCGACACAAATGACCGTTCCCCATTTTTCTATATGGGTGGGTTGGCCCAAGGGACCACAGATGTCCTGGTAGGCGTCTCCTACCCTGAGACTTTTCATTAGGGCGGTTGATTTTCCAACCACCTGATAGATAAGGGTAATCGTCCCGGCTTGGGTATCGCTGTCAGCCATCGTCAAAGGAATCCGCTCCCCGGTTTCGTTGACCCGGAGGATGACAAACTGGCCGGGCCTGGCTTTTTGAGCAATCAAGGGGGCCTTGATGACATTGGCGACCACCGTTCCCTGGGCCAACTCGTCTTTTTGTAAAATTTCAAACATGGGCTTGCTCCTTAAATTGTATTTATTTTACCCATTGAGAATTGTTAACACAGTAACCCCACGGTGTCAAAAATAATTTAATACGAAAATAGGATTTGAGTCTTGATCAACCTGACCCTATTTTCATGTCCCGGCTTCCGAAGGGAAGCCTCCTTTTAGGTCGCCATAGCCGACCGTATGGTGGTGCCACGCCCCAAAAGGCGGGGCATGGCGGCTTAGATTATTTTTAAGGCTTGACGGGTCTAAATCGTTGTGATAAATAACACAAGTTTCAAAATATAAGGATTAAAAGTTGTTCCCAAGGGGTTAAAAATACCTTAATTTCAAGGAGGAAATCCAACATGGCGTACAATGCGGTCGAAATGAAAGATTGGCAGATTTCAGAAGCTGCCGAAAAGAACATGCCCGATGCGGATCAATGGCGGGAAAAATTAGGGCTCCAGAAAGATGAAGTCATCCCTTATGGCCGACTGGCCCGGATGGATTTTATGAAAATTATGGACCGTCTCAAGGATAAAGAGGACGGCAAATACATTGAAGTTACAGCCATTACCCCCACTCCCCTGGGCGAGGGGAAAAGCACCACCTCCTGCGGCCTCATGGAAGGTTTGGGTAAAAGGGGGATCAACGTCGGTGGGGCCTTACGTCAACCCTCCGGCGGGCCGACCATGAACATCAAAGGGACTGCCGCCGGCGGCGGGAATTCTTTAATAATCCCCATGACCGAGTTTTCCATGGGTCTGACCGGCGATATCAATAATATCATGAACGCTCATAATCTGGCCATGGTGGCCCTGACGGCCCGCATGCAGCACGAGCGCAACTACAATGATGAGCAGTTGAACCGGCTGACCAAGATGCGGCGTCTGGACGTTGACCCCACCCGGGTGGAGATGGGCTGGATTATGGACTTTTGTGCCCAGGCCATGCGCAATATCATCATCGGCATGGGCGGCCGGATGGATGGTTACATGATGCAATCCAAGTTCGGGATTGCCGTCTCCTCCGAGGTCATGGCCATCTTGTCCATCGTTAATGATCTGGCCGATATGCGTAAGCGCCTGGATGAAATAACCGTGGCCTTTGACAAAAAAGGCAACCCCGTAACGACCGGCGACCTGGAAGTGGGCGGGGCCATGACCGCCTTTATGGTTCAATCCATTAACCCCACCCTGATGTGTACCGCTGAGTACCAGCCTTGTCTGGTTCATGCCGGTCCTTTTGCGAATATTGCCGTGGGACAGTCCTCGATTATTGCCGACCGGGTTGGGCTTAAAATGTTTGATTATCATGTCACCGAAAGCGGTTTTGCGGCTGATATCGGGTTTGAAAAATTTTGGAACGTAAAATCCCGTTATAGCGGACTCAAACCCCATGTGTCGGTTTTGACAACCACCATCCGGGCCTTGAAAATGCACGGCGGCGGTCCTAAGGTCGTAGCCGGTTTGGCCTTACCGGAAGAATATACCAAAGAAAATCTGGCCCTGGTGGAAAAAGGCCTTCCCAATATGGTCCACTGCATTAATATCATCCGCAAATCAGGCATGAACCCGGTGGTCTGTATCAATGCCTTCCATACCGACACCAAGGACGAAATCGCTATGGTGCGGAAAGCGGCTGAAGCGGCCGGGGCCCGTTGCGCCCTTTCGACCCATTGGGCCGATGGCGGTGACGGGGCACTGGAATTTGCCGATGCCGTTATTGACGCCTGTAAAGAAAAATCAGAGTTTAAATTTTTATATCCGCTGGAAATGAAACTCCGGGAACGGGTGGCCTTGATTGCCAAAGAGGTCTATGGGGCCGATGGGGTTTCCTGGACCGCCGAGGCCGAGGCCAAGGCCAAGATGCTGGAGGGCGATCCCAAATATGATGAATACGCCACCATGATGGTCAAGACCCACTTGAGCCTCAGCCATGATCCGACCAGGAAAGGGGTTCCCAAGGGATGGACCCTTCCGGTCCGGGATGTCTTGATCTATTCCGGGTCTAAATTTCTTTGCCCGGTGGCCGGGACCATCACCCTGATGCCCGGAACGGCCTCAGATCCGGCCTTCCGCCGAATCGATGTGGATGTTAAGACCGGCAAGACCATGGGATTATTTTAGCCTTAATGGAGAATGCCCAGGGATTTTTATCCCTGGGCATTCTGGTACGAAAATAAGGTTTGAGGCTCAACCTTCGACCGACCTTATTTTCATGCTTCGTAGTGTCACGCCACTATCGTGGCATGACGGCTTAGTTTCTTTCAAAATAGCATCAAAGGATTTATCTCTATTTTCTTTTGTTCAATAAACCCAGCACAATTTTTTAAAAATAAGGGGTTAAAGGAAGCAAGGTATGGCAGGCACAGAAAATAATAAAGTAGGTGCGGTCATGGTGGTGGGAGGGGGTATTGCCGGGATTCAAGCCTCTCTGGACTTGGCGGAAACAGGCTATTACGTCTATCTGATAGAGAAATCGCCGGCCATCGGGGGGGTCATGGCCCAATTGGATAAGACCTTTCCAACCAATGACTGTTCCTTATGTATTCTTTCTCCCAAGTTGGTGGAAAGTGGACGGCATTTGAACATCCGGCTCATCACCATGGCGGAAGTGGATTCGGTTGAGGGTGAAGCCGGGGCTTTCACTGTTACTGTTAACGAGCGTCCTCGATATATTGATGTGGAAAAATGCATTGCCTGCGGGATTTGTGCCGAGAAATGTCCCCGCAAGGTACCCGATGAATTTAATGAGGGGCTGGGCCAACGGAAGGCGGCCTATGTCAAATATCCTCAAGCCGTTCCACTCAAGTATGCCATCGATGAAGGACGTTGCATTTACTTTGAAAAAGGGAAATGCCGGGCCTGTGAAAAATTTTGCCCGGCCGGGGCGGTGGATTTTAATCAAAAACCCAAAACCCACAAGATTGAAGTGGGATCCATTATCGTTGCCCCGGGTTTCCGTGCTTTTGATCCCTCTTTATACGAATATGGCTATGGCAAGCACCCCAACGTCATCACCAGTCTGGAGTTTGAACGTCTTCTAAGTGCCTCGGGTCCCTTTGGGGGCCATTTAGTCCTTCCCTCCGACCAAAAAAAGACCCCCCAAAAAATCGCCTGGCTGCAATGCGTCGGCTCCAGGGACACCCAGAGAGGGGCGCACAGCTATTGTTCCGGTGTCTGTTGCATGTATGCCATCAAGGAAGCGGTTATTGCCAAGGAACATGTCCAGGGCCAATTAGATACGGCTATCTTTTTTATGGATATGAGGACGTACGGGAAGGATTTTGAGAAATATTATGAACGGGCCGAAAAAGAAACCGGGGTCCGGTTCATCCGTTCGCGCCTTCACAGCCTCCAACCGACCGCCCCTGGTGCCCATGATCTGGAGTTGGTTTATGTGACCGAAGCCGGAGAAGTCCAGCGGGAGGTTTTTGACCTGGTGGTCCTTTCAGTAGGCATGGAAGTCCCGACAGAGGCCAAGGAATGGGCCGGCCGTCTGGGCATTGCCCTCGGTGCCGATGGCTTTGTGGAGGCCAGCAGTTTCAACCCTGCGGCTACCTCCCGTCCGGGGATATATGCCTGTGGAGTGGCCACAGGACCCAAGGACATCCCTTATTCCGTTATGGAGGCCTCAGCCGCCGCGGCCGTTTCGGCCACAGCCCTTGCCCCTGTGCGTCACACCCTGACCAAAAAAAAGACCTACCCCGAGGAACTGGCGGTTGAAGGGCAAGAACCGCGAATCGGCGTTTTTGTCTGCCATTGTGGAATCAATATCGGCAGTGTGGTGGATGTCCCGGGTGTCCGGGAATACGCCAAGACTCTCCCGCAGGTAGCCTATGTGGCCGACAACCTCTTTACCTGCAGTCAGGATACCCAGGAAGTCATTCGGCAGGCCATCCAGGAGCATCATTTAAATCGTCTGGTTGTAGCGGCCTGTACCCCCCGAACCCATGAACCCCTTTTTCAGGAAACCATGCGGGAGGCGGGGTTGAATGCCTACCTGTTTGAATTTGCCAACATCCGAGATCAGGATTCCTGGGTTCATCAGTCCGAACCGGAAAAGGCCACCGAGAAGGCCAAGGATTTGGTCCGCATGGCCGTGGCCAAAGTAACCCTCTTAGAACCTATTGAACGGCTGAAGGTCGAATTGAACCATGATGTCCTGGTGATAGGAGGGGGACTGGCCGGGATGAATGCCGCTCTGACCCTGGCCCAACAGGGCTTCAAGTCCACCCTGGTTGAAAAGGGAAATGAACTGGGCGGGCAGGCCTTGAAGTTACGAAAAACCTGGAAAGGGGAGGATGTCCAGACCTACCTGCAGGCCCTTCGTCAGGAAGTGACTTCGCATGAGCGGATTGAAGTCCTGCTGGGGACGGAAGTGGTCGATGCCAAAGGATTTGTGGGAAATTTCCAGACCCTGGTCAAGGAAAAGGGTCAGGAAAGAGAGATACAACATGGCGTGGTCATCCTGGCAACCGGGGCGGAGTCCCTGGCCCCCTCGGAATATCTGTATGGGGAGAGCGACCGGGTATTCCGCTGGCATGAATTGGAGGACCTTCTGACCCGTGAACCGGAGCGCTTGAAACAGGCCGAGGCCGTAGCCTTTATCCAATGTGTGGGATCCCGGGAACCGGACCATCCCTATTGCTCCAAAATCTGTTGCACCGCCTCGGTTCAACAGGCCATCGAGCTGAAAGAGAAAAATCCGGATTTGGAGGTCATTATCTTGTATAGAGACCTCAGGACCTTCGGCCAACGGGAAGAGCTTTATTTCAAGGCCCGTGAATTGGGAGTCCTCTTTTTCCGATACGACTTGGAACATAAACCCCGGGTGGAAAAGATTTCGGGCGGGGCCGGAGAAAAATTAGAGATTACCCTCCAGGATTTCATTTTGGGACGGCCCATCTCCTTTACCGTAGACTATTTAAACCTGGCTACGGCCATTATTCCCCGGGAGCCGGAACGGTTGTCCAATTTCTACAAGGTTCCCCTGAACCAGGAAGGCTTTTTTCTGGAAGCCCATATGAAGCTTAGGCCGGTAGATTTCGCCACCGATGGCGTCTTTGTCTGTGGGTTGGCCCATTATCCCAAACCATTGGAGGAATCCATTTCCCAGGCCCAGGCCGCGGCCGCCCGGGCCAGCTCGATTCTGACCAAGGAAGATGTGGAGGTGGCCCCCATTGTTTCGGTGGTTGACCAGGAAGGCTGTATCGGTTGTGGCCTATGTGTCCTTTCCTGTCCCTTTAGCGCCATCCAGCTTATTGAGGTCCAGGGAAAAGGGTTCCGGGCCCAAAATATCTCCGCTTCCTGTAAGGGCTGCGGGATTTGTGCCTCAGCCTGTCCCCAACGAACGATTGACATGCAACATTTTCGGGATCGACAACTCGTAGCGGCTATTCAGGCCGGCGGGAGAAGTGCCTGATCCCGGGGAAAAACAGGCCGAAAGTCTTAAATTTCAGAGGAGAAATGGAATGAGTGAGCCTTTTGAACCCAAAATATTAGCCTTTTTATGTAACTGGTGTGCCTATGCCGGAGCCGATCTGGCCGGGGTATCCCGCTTCCAATATCCCCCCTCGATTCGCGTAATCCGAATTATGTGTTCCGGACGGGTTGACCCCTTATATCCAGTCAAGGCCCTCCAATCCGGATTTGACGGGGCCCTGGTTTTTGGTTGACACCCGGGAGACTGCCATTACCTGGAAGGTAATCTATACGCTGAAAAGAAGATTATGGCCACTCAGACCTTGCTGGACTATGCGGGCATAGGCCGGGACCGATTGGTTTTGGGATGGGTTTCGGCTGCTGAAGGCCAGAGATTTGCCGAACTGGTCAGAGAAAACACCCAGCGGATCCAGGCCATCGGCCCCTTTGACCCGGAGGCCAACCAGATGGCCTTGAGTGCGGTCATCCTTACCCTGGAAAATGAAAACCTGCGCTGGCTTATGGGAATGCAACGGGCCCTGACGGAAAAGAATAACGTCTATGGAGAAAAACTCGAGCCCTCCGCTTACCAGGCGTTATTGGAAGAGACCCTCTGGACCGAGTATCAAAAAAGTCTGATTGTTTTAAGTCTGGAGAAGGGCCCCCTTTCGGTGCGGGAAATTGGAGCCAGGACCCATATTGAGGTGCCGGCGGTTTCGACCCTTCTGGTGGACCTGGAGGGAAAGGGTCAGGTAGGCCTGGAGGGATACGAAGGAAGGACCCCCAAGTTTTCAATCACGGCCTAAGCGGTAATCGGGGAGACTCGTTAAGGGCGACCAGATCCGAAGGCCTCTCCTTAAGATTGCCCCTTAGGGATGATGGACTCGTAAAAAGTCATCAAAGAGACGGCTTCGTAAAAAGTTCGCAGGCAAGGCGCGCAGACCGGGAGCTATCCTGAAAAGGATAGCGACCCAGACTCCTCAGG
>JAZDOU010000102.1:0-11049 GCA_043798385.1 Pseudomonadota bacterium | reverse complement strand
GAATTGGAAACCAATCGTTTCACCTCCGGTGTTTCCGGATGGAAACGAATTAAAAAAATTTAGGAATTCCTCAATCCCTCAAGTTGGCATCGAATGGATTCGGTAGCTTCTCGAGGGTCCTTTTGACAGCAGACCGCGGATATCACTGCAATACCATAGGCTCCGGCACCCATCACCTTAAGGGTATTATCCCGGGTGATACCGCCTATGGCAATGATGGGCAGGGGGATTTCCCTGACGACTTCTTCCAGGAGGCTAAGGCCGCTTATTGGTCCGGCATCATCCTTAGAGGTGGTAGGAAAAACAGGGCCGAAGCCGATATAGTCCGCCCCTTCCGAGAGACACTTGCGGGCTTCCTCCAGGGTACCGGCCGATCCACCGATGACGGCCTCTGGTCCCAGAAGCCGTCTGGCCAGGGGGATGGGAAAGTCGTCCTGACCCAGATGAACGCCATCAGACGAAGAGGCCATGGCCACATCCAGACGATCATTGACTATAAAGGTCACCCCGGCCTGGCGACAGATAGTCTGCAGGTGCGACGCAACTTGGATCATCTCCCTGGTGGCCCCGGTCTTATGGCGAAACTGAACCGTGTCAGCACCACCGGCAATGGCCATCTCCGTCAGTTCAAGCGCGGAAAACCTGGTCTGAAGGAGTGTATCAGTTAATACGTGTAGCCTACCTATTTTTTGCATCTTTTTAGTCAGAGAACTTAGGCCTTACCCAGTTTTTAGACCGGAAATTTCCTGGGTACTAATCCGGTTATTATGATCATCTGTCAATTAGTTTGGAGAAAGGGATTGAGGATTTTTTTATCACTTTTCAACCGGCTTGTCAAATGAGAAAGGCCCTGCAGAGCATATTCTCCTTGCCCGAAAACAACTCCCTGGGCTATACTGGTTCTATAAAAGAAAAGGCCTTAATCCGAACGAGTCAAAACAAAAAAAGAAAAACCTTAGACAGGATGAAAACTAATCATCCCATAGATCCTGTTAATTCTGTCTGAGAAATTAATCGGGAGGACTTCAAAACTATGGCACCAGAACCGAATAAAGTCATCTATTCGATGATCCAGGTCAGTAAATATTATGACAAGAAGCCGGTCTTGAAAAATATCTCCCTGTCCTATTTTTATGGGGCTAAAATAGGGGTATTGGGACTTAACGGTTCCGGCAAAAGCTCCCTGCTTCGCATCCTGGCCGGGGTCGACCGGGAATTCAACGGCCAGACTATTCTTTCCCCCGGCCATACTGTCGGCTTTCTTGAACAGGAGCCTGTTCTGGATGATTCCAAGACGGTCAAAGAAGTCGTCGAACAGGGGGTTCAGCCGACGGTCGACCTCTTGAATGAGTTCAACCGGATTAATGAGCAGTTCGCCGAGCCCATGTCGGATGAGGCCATGGATAAGCTCATCGAGCGGCAAGGCCGGGTCCAGGAAAAACTGGATGCCCTGGATGCCTGGGATCTGGATTCCCGGCTGGATATGGCTATGGATGCCCTGCGCTGTCCTCCGGCCGATACCCCGGTCCGGATCATATCCGGGGGAGAAAGACGGCGGGTGGCCCTTTGCCGGCTCCTGCTCCAAAATCCGGATATCCTCCTGCTGGATGAGCCCACCAATCACCTCGACGCCGAATCCGTTGCCTGGCTGGAAAGACACCTGCAGCGCTATGCCGGGACCGTTATTGCCGTAACCCATGACCGCTATTTCCTGGATAATGTGGCCGGGTGGATCCTGGAACTGGATCGAGGGGAGGGTATCCCCTGGAAGGGGAACTATTCCTCCTGGCTGGAACAAAAACAGAACCGGCTGCGCCTGGAAGAAAAGAGTGAAGGCAGGCGGCAAAAGACTCTGCAGCACGAGTTGGAGTGGATCCGCCTGTCTCCCAAGGGTCGTCATACCAAGGCCAAGGCCCGGATTCATTCCTACGAGGCCCTGGTCAATCAGGAGAGCGAAAAAAAGGAAAAAGATCTGGAAATCTTTATCCCCCCCGGTCCGCGCTTGGGGAACCTGGTGATAGAAGCTGAAAACCTCACTAAGGCCTATGGCGATAATCTGTTATTGGATCAGGTCTCTTTCATCATCCCCCCGGGCGGGATCGTGGGGGTCATCGGCCCCAACGGCGCCGGGAAAACCACCCTTTTCCGTTTGATTACCGATCAGGAAAAACCGGACTCCGGCAGCCTTCGGATCGGGGAAACGGTTAAGCTGGCTTATGTCGACCAAAGTCGGGATGTGCTCGATCCGGAGAAAACCATCTGGGAAACCATTTCAGAGGGCCAGGACATCATCAAGCTGGGGACGCGGGAAGTGAATTCCCGGGCCTATGTGGCCAGGTTCAACCTGGCCGGCAGCGATCAACAGAAAAAAGTAGGCCTCCTTTCAGGCGGGGAACGAAACCGGGTTCACCTGGCGCGCATGTTGAAAGAAGGGGCCAATCTCCTGCTGCTGGACGAACCGACCAATGACCTGGACGTCAATACCATGAGGGCCCTGGAAGAGGCCCTGGAGAACTTCGGGGGCTGTGCCATGGTCATCAGCCATGACCGCTGGTTTCTGGATCGAATCGTCACCCATATCCTGGCCTTTGAAGGGGAGAGTCAGGTCCTCTTTTTTGACGGCAACTACTCCGAGTATGAGGCCGACCGAAAGGCCCGCCTGGGGGCCGCGGCCGACCAACCTCATCGCATCAAGTACCGGCATTTAACCAGGGGATAGCAGAGGAAAGATTGGTCCCTGTGAAGGTTTGGATTAAGGTCTTGGATATACCCGAATTGGCGGCTGTCTTCGGAAAAAGGGAATTCCCCTTGGTCTTCTCCGGAGAAACCCTGGACGATTGTCTTCAAGCCCTGAAGGCCCGATATGGCCCGGTCCTGTCACGAATCCTCTGGGATGGCCGGGGGAATTGGGATCAATCCATCCAAATGATCATCAACGGCCGGTGTTACGGGGATGAGGGGAAGCCCATTTTTTTAAAGGAAGGTGACCGGATCACCTTTGTTGTTCTTTTGGAGGGAGGGTAATCGACTGGTTCAGGCCCTTTTTTAAAAATGATGAACTCGCTAAAAGTAAATGTGCCTTTTGAATGAACTTTGGCCTTTTCCGTCATTCCGGCGAAAGCCGGAATCCAGGGAATTCAACTGCTTCTGGACCCCGGCCTTCGCCGGGGTGACGACCAGAGAGATTATTTACGAATCAATCAAAAATCATAATAGGAAGACTCTCAGGAGGAATGGATGGTGGAATTCAAGTATTCCAATGTCGAGCGGGAAATGGAGGTCTATGGCTACGATTCGGTGGTCAAGAGCCATTGTCGCATGTGCCACGGCGGCTGCGGGGTCCATGTCTTTGTAAAAGACGGTCGGGTCGCCAGGATCGCCGGTGATCCGGATTGCCCCATCAATCACGGCACCCTGTGCAGCAAGGGACTGGCTTCGACTCAGCTCGTCTATCATCCTGACCGGCTTACCTATCCGGTCAAGCGGGTGGGCTCCAAAGCCGCCGGTCAATGGGAACGGATCTCCTGGGAGGAGGCCTTGGATACCATTGCCGAGCGGATTTTGGCCTATAAACAAAAGTTCGGCGCCGAGTCGGTTGTTTTCGGATACGGGACCGGGCGGGAGAACGAGGCCGTTATCTATCGCATCGCCAATCTGCTGGGTTCTCCGAATGTGCTGACGGCCGGTCATTTTTGTTACGGCCCCCGGATTGCCACCGGCATCCTGACCTGCGGGACCAATCCAATCGTCGATTATGAAAACCACCCCCAATGTCTGTTGATGTGGGGGAATAACGTGGTGATCAGCAATCCGGATTGTTACAAGGGAGAGCCCTTTTCCGTGGCCCTGGACGGCGGCGCCAAGCTGATTGTCGTCGATCCCCGTATGACCCGGGCGGCCGCCCGGGCTGACGTCTGGTGTCAACTCCGGCCGGGAACGGATACGGCCCTGGCCTTTGGCCTGGCCCGGGTCATCATTGATGAAAAACTCTACGATCAGGATTTTGTGGAGAACTATACCCATGGCTGGAAAGAGTTCCAGGGGCGGGTCAACGAATATCCCCTCGAGAAGGTCGAGCGGATCACCTGGGTTCCCAAAGAGAAGATCCAACAGGCGGCCCGCCTTTTTGCCACCACCAAGCCGGCGGCCATCCAGTGGGGCGTGGCGATCGAGCAGCAGAACACCTGCGCCGACAACGACCGGATCCTCCTGTGTCTCATGGGGATTACCGGAAACATCGATGTGCCGGGCGGTCAGGTGCTCTTCAAGACGCCGCCGATCCACAATGTGGGCAAATTCGGGGCCCATGGAATGTTGCCTCCGGAACAGGCCGGAAAACGGTTGGGAGGGGAGCGTTTCCGCTTGGCCGACCGGTTTGCCATCATCCAGCCCAAGGCGGTCTGGGACGCTATTTTGGAAGAGAAACCCTATCCGGTCAAGATGCTTTTCTTCATCTCCTCAAACCCCGTTATGACCCGGGCCAATGCCCGGGAGGTCTACCGGGCCCTGGAAAAGGTGGAATTCATGGCCGTGGCCGATTTCTTTATGACCCCGACAGCCGAACTGGCCGACATCGTCCTGCCGGCGGCCACCTGGCTGGAGATGGACTATATCGGTGATTTCTGGAAGCGTCATGGTCGACTCCTGCCGCGCCGCAAAGTAGTCCAGATCGGGGAGTGTCGTTCCGACCACGAGATGCTCAATGATCTGGCCCAGCGCATCGGCCAGGGACGCTTCTGGTGGGATTCCTTCGAGGGCGGTCTCGATTATATACTGAAACCTATGGGCATCACCTGGCAGGAATTTAAAAAGATGGATTGCATCCGGGGGAAAGTCAGCTATCAGAAATACAAAGAAGAGGGCTTTTCCACGCCCACCAGGAAGTTTGAACTTTATTGTACCACTCTCGAAAAAATGGGCTATGACCCTTTGCCGCAGTTTCGGGAACCTCCAGAGGGCCCGGTCAGCACCCCGCAACTCTACCGGGAATATCCCTATATCCTGATCACCGGCGCCCGACAGCCGGGGTTTTTTCACTCCGAAAATCGCCAACTGCCCTGGCTAAGGGAACTCCACCGGGACCCTGTCGTTGAGATCCATCCGGATACCGCCGCCAAGGAGGGCATCCAGGAAGGAGATTGGGTCATTCTGGAATCTCTGCGCGGTAAAATAAGACAGCGGGCCAAGCTCTTTGCCGGCCAGGACCCCCGGATCATCGCCGCCCAGCATGCCTGGTGGTTTCCGGAAAAAAAAGATCCGGGGCACGGCTGGGACGAGTCGAACATCAATATCCTGACCGACAATGCTTACGAAACCATGGATCCGGCTATGGGGGCCAGCAGCATCAGGACCCTGCTGTGCCGGATTTATCCGGAGAGAAAGGGAGACGAAAGGGTAGCACAAGTTGCGGAGGCTGAAGATCCGAGGCCTCCAGAGGGAAAAGGGTAAGGTGATCAATCATGGAACAATACGTCCTCCTCATTGATGATAAATCCTGTTGGGGTTGCAAGGCCTGCGAGGTGGCCTGCAAACAGGAAAATCAGACCCCTGAGGGGATCAAGCACATCTCTGTAAGCGAAGACGGACCTAAAATAATGGCAGAAAAACTCGACTTTGTATACCGGGTCAAGCGCTGCCTCCACTGTGAACAGCCACCTTGCGCTGAGGCTTGCCCGGTTGAAGCCATCACCAAAAGGGCAGACGGCCTGGTGATCCTGGATGGTGAGACTTGCACGGGCTGCGGCGTCTGTGTCGAGGCCTGTCCCTATAAGGCCATCGGATACGACGAACAGACGGGCAAGGCTTATAAATGTAATCTCTGTGTCCACCGGGTGGATCAAGGTCTAATCCCGGCCTGCGCGGATAATGTCTGTCTGGCCCACTGTATCATCTTCAGTCCGGCCGATCGGGGTGAGCGGATGATCGCCGACAAAACCCTGGTCAAGGAACGGCTGGCAGCCGACCAAGAAGGTCGGTAGGGATTGGGGCCAGGGCACCAGGGGACTCATGACGGTAAACCATTCTTCCACAAGTGAATCAACTGCCCCACCCACCAGGTCTTCCCCGGGGGGATTTTACGGCTGGTGGATCGTTGTCGGGGGTACCGCTATACTCTTTGTTTCCTCGGGTATCGGGTTTTACGGTCATGGTGCCATCCTGGACCCCCTGCGGATGCAGTATGGCTGGTCCAAGGGGGTTATCTCCTCGGCGATCACCATGTACTTTGCCGTGGCCGGGGTCATGGGTTTGGTGGTAGGGCGTTTCATCGATCGCTATGGATCGAAACCGTTGTTGATCCTCGGTGCGGCGACCATGGGGATCGGATTCTTGCTTCTGAGCCGGGTGACCCAGCTCTGGCAGTTCTTTGCAGTTTACTTCCTTATGTCCGTGGGTTGGAGCGGGGCCTCTCTGATCACCATCAGCACCTTGATCGCCAACTGGTTTTTCCGCAGGCGGGGATTCGCCATGGGACTGACTATGACCGGCTTGAGCCTGGGTGGGATGGTGCTGGTGCCCTTCTCCATTTACCTCACCTCGAATTGGGGCCTCCGAACGGCCTTGCCGATCCTGGGTGCGGTGGTCTGGGTGGTGGTGATCCCTATCGCTATCTTTATTGTCAGGCAACGCCCCTCGGACCTGGGCCAGTTCCCTGATGGAAAGAGCCCGGTAACCTTTTCCGAGAAGATAGCGGGTGCCCGAGTGTCTTACGCCTCCCAAATGCAGGTCTGGACAGGAACTGAGGCCATGCAGACGACAGCCTTCTGGGCCATCGTGGCGGCATTTTTTCTGGGCTTGAGCGGACAGTTCGCCTTTCTGGTCCACCAGGTTTCATTTCTAAGCCAGACCCTGGGGACCAAGGGGGCCGCCTCGGCGGTCAGTATCACAGCCGGCGCCAGCATTATCGGCCGCTTGTTCCTGGGATCGATCGCCGACCGCTCCGATAAACGGTTTTTGACCATGATCTGTTTTTTTGTTCAGGGAGTGGCGGTTCTCTCTATGGCCTATTTCCGCCAGACAACGGTCCTCTACCTGGGGACTTTTGCCTTCGGTCTGATCATGGGTGGGATCGTCATGATGCAGTCCCTGCTGATCGGAGAGTGTTTCGGGATGGTTTCCTTCGGGACGATCTCGGGTTTGTCCGGAGTGTTTTCGGTTTCGGGGGCCTCTATCGGCCCGACGATCGCCGGGCTGATCTATGACGCCACCCAGGACTATCGGATCGCCTTTGTCCTCTTTGCGGTGGCCAGCCTGTTGGCTATGGTGGCGGTTTTTTTCGCCAGGCCACCCAGCCGGGTGGCCGCCCCTTGACAGGAGGCACCCGGTCCGGCATCAAGGATCCTTGGCATCGGCTTATTCAAATATTCCTGGCAACTTCAAAGGCATCCCAGATGGCGTACATGATATTCGAGACACGGCGCGCATCGCCCAGGAGGTATAGTTCGGAGATGTTGTGCCGGAGCTCGTCGTAAAGGCGGCGATCCGAATCGTAGCCCACGGCGATGATCACGGAGTCGGCGGAAATTTCTTCTTCCCGGCCGCCCTCGGTAATGACCAGACCTTTCTCGGTAACCTCGACCGGTTTGGTCATGGTGCGCACATCCACGCGATGGAAGCGAAGGAGATCCACCAACATGTCCCGATTGGCGGGACACCGGGGGCCGCCCAGGCTTAAGATATCGCCCATAACTTCCACGACCGTTATCTTTTTCCCCTGTTTGGCAAGCATCAGGGCCAGTTCACAGCCGACCAGGCCGCCGCCGACAATGACGGCGGAATTCCCCGGATCGGCCTCTCCCATGAGCACGTCGGCCGCGGTTTGAATCTTTTTTTGATGGCCGAGCGGAATGTTTTTCGGCGTCGATCCCGTCGCGATAAGGACGGCATCGGCCTGGTCGGCATGCACGATCTCGGCGGTAACGGGAACATGGTAATGGATCCGGACACCGAGTTCCTCCAGTTCCTGTTTGTACCAGGCGACCAAGGTCCGGTCGTCTTCCTTGAAATCGGGGGCGCCGCCGGGAATGAGGTGGCCGCCCAGTTGGCCGGTTTTTTCATATAACACCACCTCGTGCCCCCGTTCGGCCAGGACGCGCGCCGCTTCGCAACCGGCCACACCACCGCCCACAACGAGCACTTTCTTCTTCCTTGCGGCGGGAACAAGGGCATACTCTCTTTCCCGGCCGGCGGCCGGGTTGACCGCACAGGAAATGGTGAGAAAAGCCTTCAGCCGGCCCAGGCAACCTTCCTGGCAGGACAGACAGGGACGGATTTTTTCCGTCTTTCCACGACGGATCTTGTCCACGAGATAGGGATCGGCCAGTAGAGGTCGGCCCAAGCCGATCAGGTCCGTCTGCTTTTTGGTTATCGCGGCACTTGCCAGAACCGGATCGTCCATCCGTCCGGTTGTAATGACCGGGATGGTGATGACTTTCTTGAGCGCTTCATTGAACGGAAGGGACAGACCTTTTTGCTGATACATGGGCGGATGGCTCCAGTACCAGGAATCATAACTGCCGACATCGGCGTCGAGGGCGTCATACCCGGCTTTCTCCAGCATCCCGGCAATTTCCAGTCCCTCCGGCAGATCGCGCCCCAGCTCGACAAAGGTCTCGCCGGGAACAACGCCCTGTTTCAGTTCTTTGATGAAGCTCTTGGCGCTGTACCTCATGGATACGGGGAAATCGGGCCCGCAGGCCAGCTTGATGCCCTGCAGGATCTCCACGGCGAAACGGATCCGGTTCGGGAGCGATCCGCCGTATTCGTCCGTCCGGCGGTTGAAGAGTGCCATGGCGAATTGATCGAGGAGATACCCCTCGTGCAGGGCGTGAATCTCGACACCGTCAAAACCGGCCTTCTTGGCGATCGCCGCCGATTCAACGATTTTGTTGATAATGGTTTTGATTTCATCAACCGTCAGTTCCCGGCACACCAACCCGTCAATCCAGCGATGGGGAATGGCGGACGGCCCCACGGGTGTTTCGCCGGGATTGACCCGAGTGGACACCCGGCCAAACCCCGCCGACAACTGGAGGAAGATTCTGGCATCATAAGCCTGGACCCGTTCGGTCAACGTGCGGGCCATCCGGATGAAAAGCATGGGGTTGGCCGTCGGACAGGCCATGGCGCCACTGGTGTGCTTTTCGATTTCATTTTCCACGAAACTCATACCGGTAATGATCAACCCGACGCCACCTTTGGCGCGTTCGACATAGTAGTTGATGCCACGCTCGGTGAAGGCGCCGTCGCTGTCGCACAATCCGGCCGGACCCATCGGCGCCATCACAAAACGGTTCTTGATCAGACATTTTCCGATGGCTATCGGTTCGAATAAATTCGCATATCGGTTCATGATATCAAAATGTCCCTTTGGTTTACACCCAGCGTGCGGTAAAGGTCTTTTCGTCCAAAAACAGGCGCATAGAGGACAGGCGCGACTTGGCCGTTCCGAAGAACGAATTGCGCTTGGAGCCCAGAGGGAAAAAGGCATAAGGCTGGGGAACGCCGACGTTGATGCCGACGTTGCCGACGTTCACTTCGCGGGCGAATTGCCGGGCAGAGGCGCCGCTCGCCGTCATGATACAGGCACTGTGTCCCAGATCGGTCTTGGTGTTAATCCACTCGATTACCTGGTCCAGACTCCCGGCCCGGCTCAGGGCTGCTACGGCGCCGAAGGCCTCCTCTCGGCAGATCTCCATATCCAGGTGGGTCTCTTCGAGAATCGTCGGCCCCAGGAAGTAGCCACCGGGGTACTCGGCGGGAAGCAGGCTGCGCCCGTCAAGCACCATCTTGGCGCCCTCCGCCAAGCCCTTCTCGATCCAGGCGATTACCTTGTCCCGCCCGTCGCGGGTGGTATAGGGCCCCATGGTTGCCGAATCATCCAGGCCGTAGCCCAGCTTCATAGCCTTGGCGTTGGCTACGAAGGCCTCCTTGAACTCCTCATACCGATCGCCGACGATCACGATATTGTCCGAGCCCAGGCAGCGCTGACCGGTCATGCCGAAGCAGGCCTGCCGCAGATATGTGGGGCAGATTTCCAGATCGGCGTCGGGCATGATCACGACCGTGTTTTTCCCGTTGCCGTTAAGAGAACTGGTCTTTCCCAGCCGGCCGCAAAGCCCGAAGAGTTCCCGACCGGCGGTCGTGGAACCGATGAACCCGATCCCTTGCACCTCCGGTTGCTCGAGGATGTATTGGTTGATTTCGCGGCCGCCGTGGATCAGATTGATCGCCCCGGCCGGGAAGCCGGCCTCCAAAGCCACCCGGCTGATGGTCTCGGCGGCCACCGGGTCTTGGCGGCTGGGGCTGATCACGACCGTGCAACCCGCCGCCAGGGCATAAGGCACAAAGGAGCTCCAGGCGTGCATGGGGATATTCCCGGGTGTCACGATAAGGAAGACACCCAGGGGCTCCCAGGTCAGCCACATATCGATGCCAGTGGCCAGATTGTCAATGTGCTCGTTGCGCGCCGCCAGGCCGTAGGCGGCGGCGCAGGCCGATTCGATATTCTCGATGCAGCGACGTACCGAGCCCTGAGACTCCTTGATGGTGCGACCGTGGTCTTGGGTCAGGACTCGGCAGAGCTCGTCGAGGTGCTCCTCAAAGCGCTGGCGCATGTCAAAGAGCATTCGGGCGCGCTCCCGCAAGGCTATCTTCCCCATAGCCTTGTAGGCCCGCTGGGCCGCTTCCACAGCAGCACGGGCTTCGCCCCGGGTGGCCGTGGGAAAGGTCGCGATTACCTCTCCGGTAGCCGGGTTGGTGGTCTGATTGATCTTGTTGGACCTGGATTCCACCCACTCACCATCGATGAGCAGTTTCAAATGTCCGTAGTGTTTCTTGACTTCCGGTAATAGTGCCATGTCTTTTAACTCCTGGAGACAATGCCTGATTTTTTTATAAGACTAACCCTATTTTGTTTCCATCCGGAAATTCGAATTTCCGGATGGAAACACCTCGATTTCGGCCGGTCGATTTTATCGACCTATGCTAAGGTCCCCATTCGGGGACCGGCATGAAGCTCTCGCCAGAAATCCTTTTTAAAGGATTTCTGGC
>JAZDOU010000099.1:0-12964 GCA_043798385.1 Pseudomonadota bacterium | reverse complement strand
GTCTTGATGATCTCGCAAAAAGTAAATGTGCCGGCCAAGACGTTCCAGGGTCTGAATTTCAATGGTTGTCCAAAAGGCAACTTATCGCCCTATCCCGGCCCAATGGCTAACTTGAATCGAGCAGGGCATTCACCAAAGCCTGTTTCAATCCTGGGTGTAGGCCTGCTGAAGATAAAATATCAAAATTTGGCCCGGCAAAGAAACTCAGAGTCGAAGATGGACAACCATTGAAATTCAGACCCCGGAACGTCTTGGCCGGCAAATTTATCTTTCACGAGATCATCGTCTATGAAATCCTATCGAATTCTCTTTCCTTACTTCCGCCAGGGGCTGATCCCCCTTTCGGTGGGTATTGTTTTGCTCTTGTCGGTGGATTTCCTCCAGCTCATCATCCCACGGTTTATTAAGGGGGCGATTGATGATTTGACGGCTAAACAAGCCTTGGCCTCCGGGCTGGTTAAAACCGTTCTGTTGATCCTCGGGACGGCCCTGCTGATATTCGGATTACGGATGATTTGGCGGCGACTGATCTTCGGTCAGGCCCGCCGGATTGAAGAGGCCCTGCGCCGCCGGCTTTTTGAACATCTCTTAAGGCTTTCTACCTCTTATTATCAGCGGACCTCCATCGGGGATTTGATGGCCCATGCCACCAATGATATCGAGGCGGTTCGCATGGCCCTGGGCATGGGCTTGGTTTCCCTGGTGGATTCTTTAATCTTAGGTTCGGCGGCCATCGCCTTTATGGCCTATATCAATGTCCACCTGACGCTGATTTCTCTTTGGCCCATACCCCTGGTGGCCTTTCTTACCCAGCGGTTGAGTAAACTGCTCCAGCAGCGATTTGAATCGGTTCAGGGAACCTTTTCCAAAATAATGGAAAAGGTTCGAGAGAGTCTGGTCGGGATCACAGTGGTCAAGGCCTATACCCTGCAAGAACGGGAGGAAAACAACCTGGCCCGTTTAAGCCTTCAGTATCAGGAGCAAAACATCCACCTGGCCCGGATCATGGGCACCCTGTTCCCTTTGGCGTTTTTGATGACCAACCTGAGTCTGGCGGCGGTTCTCTGGATAGGCGGCCGGCAGGTTTTGACCAAGGAGATTACAGCCGGGGATTTTGTGGCCTTTATCAGTTACCTGGGCCTGCTCTCCTGGCCGGTAATGGCCCTGGGGTGGGTTATCAACCTGATAAAAAGGGGAGCGGTTTCCTTAGAAAGGATCGAGCGCATTCTCAATGTGTCTCCTGAGATTGCCGACCTCCCGGGACTTGGAACACCGTCACTTAGCCCCCTGGACCTGCAGGTGAAGGATTTGACTTTTTCATATCCTGACGGAGAAAGGCCAGCCTTGCAAGGGGTTGGCTTTGAGATCGCCCCGGACAGGAGCTATCTCATTACCGGAAAAACCGGATCCGGAAAGACAACCCTGGCCATGGTGATGATGCGGCTCCTGGAGCCGTCGCAGGGCAAAATTTTTTTAGCCGGTCAGGAGATCCATTCTATCCCCTTATGGCAACTCCGAAAGACCGTCTCCCTGATTTCCCAGGAACCCTTTCTTTTTTCCGACACGATCCGGGCCAATCTGCTTTTGGCCCGGCCTGAGGCCGGGGAGGAGGATCTTTGGGTCGTCCTGAAGGCCGCCGCCTTTCAGGACGAGGTCCGGACCTTTCCCCAGGGATTGGATACCGTGGTGGGAGAAAAAGGGGTCTTACTCTCGGGCGGTCAAAAACAAAGGCTTTGTCTGGCCCGGGCACTGCTGGAAAATCCCCCTATTTTGATTTTAGATAATACCTTATCCTCTGTAGATCTAAATACCGAACGCCTTATTCAAGAAGCCCTGCTTCCTTTTCGAAAAGGCAAGACGACGGTCTATATCTCGCACCGACTGATCGGCCTGGAAGGGGTGGATACCATTTTTCTTCTGGAAGAAGGGGCCTTGTTAGAATCCGGCAGCCATCAGGAATTGCTCCAACAAAAAGGGCTCTACTATCGACTTTACCAGGTTCAGCGCCTGGAGATGGAATTGCGTCAGGGGGTCTTTTAAATGGCTTTCGGAGATTTTGGATACATCGAAGGGGAACAGTTGGGCCGTCCCTATGACCTGGGCCTGTTAAAAAGACTGTTTCCCTATTTATGGCCCTGGCGATACCGCTGGATTTTCGGGCTGGTTGTCTCCCTGGGCCTGACATTTCTGGAACTCATCCCTCCCTATCTGACCAAACAGGCCATCGATCAGCATATCCTGATCGGAGAACTCGACGGGTTAGGCTCTCTGGCCCTGGTGATGCTGCTGGTCCTGGCCGTTAACTTCGCTCTCCAGTACCTCCAGGTCATGGTCCTGGAACGATTGGGACAACAGGTTATGCACACCCTGCGGTTAAGGTTGTTTTCTCACCTTCTGTCGCTTCCCCTTTCGTTTTTCCAACACAACCCCATAGGGAGGCTGGTTACCCGCCTGACGAATGACATTGAAAACCTCAATGAGATGGTCAAGTCTCTGTTGGCTACCCTTTTTAAAGATGTCTTCCTGGCCCTGGGCATCTTAGGCATCCTCTCCTATTTGGATTTCCGATTGGCCCTGGTTACCTTTACCTTGATCCCTCTAATTTTCATCAGTGCCCGACTGTTCAGCCGAAAGGCCCGGGATGCCTTCCGGGATCTGCGCCGGAGAATTGCCCAGTTGAATGCCTTCCTTCAGGAAAGTCTGGCCGGTATGGTCCTGATCCAGATCCTGGTCCGGGAGAAAAAAAGATCGGCTGATTTTATAAAAGTGAATCACCTGGCCTATCTGGCCGGCATGAAACAGATCCAGGTCTTTGCCCTTTTCCTGCCGTTGATGGAACTGATTTCCGTGGCGGCCATCGCCCTCCTGATCTGGTATGGAGGGGGACAAGTGGTCCAGAAGACCTTGAGTCTTGGGACCCTGGTGGCCTTTCTTTCTTATATTCAAATGTTTTTTAAGCCTCTGAGGGAAATGACTGAAAAATACAGTGTCATGCAGTCGGCCATGGCCTCGCTGGAACGAATCTTCGAACTCATGGATGAACCGGCCGAGGCAGAGATCAAAGAACCCGCCTGGGAGCCTTTCACTAAATTTAAAGGGAAAATCGAATTTCAAAACGTTCGCTTTGCCTATACCCCTGAGAACTGGGTTATCAAGGACCTGTCTTTTAGCATCAATCCCGGAGAAGCGGTGGCTGTTGTGGGGATGACCGGTGGAGGCAAAAGCACCCTGATTCATCTCCTGGAAGGTTTCTATCTTCCTCAAAGCGGGCGGATCCTGATTGACGGAAAGGACATCCAGACCTTTCCTAAAAAAGTCCTCCGTTCCAATATCGGCCTGGTCCCCCAGGAAACCTTTCTTTTTGAAGGAGACCTTAAGGAAAATATTCTCCTTAAAGAGGCCGAAGCCTCCCGATGGGATTGGAAGGCGTTGACGGAGACCTTGCAACTGGGACCCCTGCTGTATAAGAATGACACCCATCGGGTCAGGTCTCTTTCTTCCGGGGAACAGCAATTGGTGGCCTTGGCCAGGGTGATGGTCCATGATCCGGTAATCCTGGTGTTGGATGAGGCGACTTCCCAGATTGATGCCTATACGGAGAGGCTGGTTCAGGCGGCCCTGAGCAAATTGCTTGAGGGACGGACCTCCTTGATTATAGCCCACCGGCTCCACACCCTTCGACAGGCCCATCGCATCCTGGTCATTCATGAAGGAAGATTGGTGGAAGATGGGACGCATGAGGAGCTGATGAAGAAGAAGGGATATTATTTCAGGCTCTATCAGTTGCAGTTTAATAATGTTACGAGTGACGGGTGACGGGTGACGGGTGACGAGAAAAGGACTGAGGGCAAAAGGGGAATAGCTCCCCGTTAAGGTGTTAAGCGTTCGGCCTTCGGCGACAAATCAAGCGAGACGTTAACGATAAACTCTGAATTGGGGGTCTTTTTCTCGTCACCCGTCACTCGACACTCGTCACAATTCCCAAGGAGGGTTTATGGATTTAGGTCTGAAAGATCGCGTTGCCCTGGTCTGCGGGGCCAGTCAGGGCCTGGGCAAGGCTGTCGCCCTGGGATTGGCCAGGGAGGGGGCCAGGCTGGCCATTTGTTCCCGAAACAAGGCCAACATCCTGAGGGCTGCCGCTGAGATAGCCCAATCAACCGGAGTTGAGATAAAGGGGATTTCAGCGGACTTGTCCCGGACCGAAGAGGCCGTTCGGTTTTTTAAGGAGGCCCTGGGCCATTTTGGCCGGGTGGATATCCTGGTGACCAATGCCGGGGGGCCGCCTTCCCTGCCGTTTGACGAGATCAGCGATAACCATTGGAGATCCGCCTTCGATTTAACACTGATGAGTGCCGTGACCCTGATTCGAGAGGTCCTGCCGGTTATGCAAGCCAGGCGCTTCGGCCGGATTATCAACCTGACCTCTGTAGCGGTTAAACAGCCGATTGACGGCCTGATCCTGTCCAATACCCTCAGGGCCGGCTTGATCGGGCTAGCCAAGACCCTTTCCAACACCTATGCCTCTGAAAATATCCTCATTAACAATGTCTGCCCGGGTTATACCCTGACCGAACGGGTCTCGGAGTTATCGAAAGTGGTTGCCGGGCGTCAAGGGATCGATCCTGAAAAGGTGATCCGGGAGTGGGAGTCCCAAATCCCCCTGGGCCGTTTGGGGAGGCCCGAGGAATTGGCCGACCTGGTGGTCTTTCTGGCCTCCGAGCGGGCCGGCTATATCACCGGGGTGACTATCCAGGTGGACGGGGGGTATTTTAAGGGACTGATGTAGAGACAGAGAGGGTGGGGATTTTTTTATTTTCATTCCCGGGGGATGGCGGTAGAATTATCATGGACAAAATGGAACTGGTTACAACTCATCACGGGAGGGGTTTATGAAGATTTTATTACAGGGTTTCATCGGTCTGTTTTTCACTCTCAGTCTGGCCTTGGCCGGGCAGGGTGCCCAGATAGAACTGTTTACCCCTCAGGGACAGGTCAAAGGCATCCGTCAAGTCGTGGCCAGATTTTCCGCACAGATGGTCCCCTTCGGGGATCCCCGTCTGGAAGACCCCTTCTCCATAACCTGTCCTGAAAAAGGTCGAGGACGCTGGGTGGACGGCCGAACCTGGTCCTATGACTTTGAGAAAGACCTGCCGGCCGGCCTGGTCTGCGAATTTAACTTGAGGGCGGATCTAAAGACCCTGGCCAGGGAGACGATCAGCGGTCCGAGAAGATTTGTCTTCAATACCGGCGGCCCGGCCGTCAAAGGCTCAAAACCCGAAGAGGGAAACAACTGGATTGATGAACATCAGGTCTTTATCGTTTCCCTCGATGCCGAACCGGAGGAGGCCTCTGTTTTGAAAAATGTCTACTTTTCGGTGGAAGGCCTTCAGGAACGGGTGGGGTTACGGCTCATAAAAGGGCCGGAGAAGGAACGATTATTTAAGGCCATAAATTATAGAAAAGACCAGGCCCCTAACCTGGTCTTCCAGTGTAAACAAACCTTCCCGCCGGAGTCCGAAGTCAAGATCATCTGGGGCCGGGGGGTAAAGTCCATGAGTGGTGTGGCCACCCGGGAAGACCAGATCCTGGCGTTCAAGACACGGCAATCTTTCCAGGCCAAGTTCATCGGCAAAAAAGAGAAGCCTACGGCCGGCTGTATCCCCCTTCTGCCCATGAAACTGACCTTTTCCGCCCCGGTGGCCTGGGAAACCGCCAAGCTGATAACCCTTAAAAGTCAAACCGGTACGGTCTGGAAACCCAAAGCGGATGGGGAGGGACCTAAAAAAACGGTTGACCGGATCATCTTTGAGGGACCCTTCCCGGAAAATCACTCCTTCACCATCAACCTTCCCAAGAATGTAAAAGACGACTCCGGCCGGCCTCTTTCCAATCAGGATAAATTTCCGCTGGTAGTCAAAACCGACCGCTATCCCTCGCTGGCAAAATTCGCCTCTCGGTTCGGCATTATCGAAGCCACCGAAGCCCCCTTATTACCCTTGACGGTCAGGAACCTCGAGGCCGAGATCAAGGGCTGGATGACGACCACGGAGGACAAGAAAGATCCTCCCAAAGAAGGGATTTTAGACCGGGCCTTGAAAATGGTTCAGTCTGTCAATCCGTTATTGCCTCAATCCGTTAAAGGGGATTCCGGAAAAATCGACCGGAACATCAAGGGGCAGGTCCATCAAGTCCGAAGGGATAAGGAAGAAAAAATTATTGAGTGGTTAAACCTTTTACGAACAGCCAAACGGGGGAAATCCATTTTTAAAGGCCAGGATCAAACCCAAAAGCTGTCCATCCCTAAACCGGGGGGACCGAAAGAATTCGAAGTAATCGGAATCCCCCTGAAAGGGCCGGGGTTTTATGTCGTGGAACTGGAGAGCGACATCCTCGGTTCACGCCTGCTGGCCAGGCCCGCTCCCCTGTATGTCCCGGCGGCCGCCCTGGTAACCAATCTCTCGGCCCATTTCAAATGGGGCCGGGAATCCTCCCTGGTCTGGGTGACCAGCCTGGATAAAGGGGAAGCGGTTAAAGAGGCCGCCGTCACCATCCGTGATTGCGCCGGGAAAAAGATCTGGGAGGGCCTGTCCGATCAAAACGGGGTGGCCAAAATTAATAAGGCCCTCCCTTCGGCCCAAGCCCTGCGCCGCTGCTCCGACAAACAGGACCTGGAGGAATTTTCACCGGCCCTTGCCGGTATCAGGGAGGGGCTTTTTGTCTTTGCCCAAAAGGCCCAGGATTTGACCTTTACCCATTCCAGTTGGAATCAGGGAATCGAGCCCTGGCGTTTCAACGTTTCGGAAGGGGCTTATCCGGACCGCCCTGGGTTTCTGGCCCATACGGTCTTTGATCGAACCCTTTTTAGGGCCGGGGAAGAAGTGCACATGAAACACTTTGTCAGGAAGTCCTCCATGAGCGGACTCTCCATCCCTGCAGAGATCGGGGAACTGAAAGAAGTAGTTGTTGAACAGGTGGCCGGCAATCAACACTATTTTTTCCCCTTGAAGTGGCGGACCAATGGGACCGCGGAGACGGTCTTTAAAATTCCGGTCAATGCCAAATTGGGAACCTATGAGGTCTTCCTGGCCCCTAAGTCCGATACCCCCAAAGCCCGAGCCGGCCAACCACGGCTGTCTTGCGGTTCTTTCCGGGTGGAAGAATTCCGCCTCCCCCTGATGAAAGCCATCATCCAGGGGCCCAAGGACGCCGTTATTAACGTCTCGGAGATCGCTGTGGATCTGGCGGTGAGTTATCTCTCCGGCGGCGGGGCCGCCGATCTGCCGGTCAAGATCAGGACGGAGATTCAACCCAAAAGTGTAATCCTGGCCGATTATGAAGAGTTGGTCTTTTCCAATGGAAGGGTCAAGACCGGTATTGAAAAATCGAGGTCCTACGAGGAAGACTATTCTGAAGAGGAAGAAGGACCGCCGGAGAACCGCCCCAAGGGGAAGAAGAGTCTCCAGACGATGGAATTGACCCTGGATAAACAAGGGGTCAGCCGGACGAAACTGACCGGGCTCCCGGCCATGGAGTCCCCCAAGGATATCCTGGTCGAGCTGGAATTCAAAGACCCCAATGGGGAGGTTCAAACCGTGGCCTCCAAGATCCCCTGCTATCCCTCAAAATGGCTCCTGGGGATTAACCCGGGCATCGGCGAACCGACGACCAAGTCTCTTACCTATCAGGTTGTGGTCTTAGACCTGAAAGGCAACCCGGTTTCCAATGCCGAAGTGAAAACCCGTCTTTTGCAGAGAAAGACCTATTCTCACCGGAGACGCCTGACCGGAGGATTTTATGCCTTTGAACATATAACCGAGACAAAAGATCTCGGTCCCCACGTTAAGGGTAAAACCGATCAACGTGGCATTTTGACCTGTCAGGGACCATCGCCCGTCAGCGGCAATGTCATCATCCAGGCCGAGGTGGCCGACGATAAAAACAATCCTTCCCTGGCCAACCGGGAGATCTGGATTCCCGGAAAAGACGACCAATGGGATGAGGCCCGCAATGATGACCGCATTGATTTAATCCCGGACAAAAAACACTGGCAACCCGGTGAAACGGCCAGATTTCAGGTTAAGATGCCCTTCAGGGAAGCCACCGCCCTGATTACCGTTGAACGGGAAGGGGTCATGGAGGCCTTCGTCAAAAAACTCCTTCGGAATAACCCCCTGGTGGAAATCCCGGTCAAAGAAAATTATGCCCCCAATGTGTTTGTCTCGGCCCTGGTGGTCAGGGGTCGGGTTCCCAAGACACAGCCCACGGCCACCTTCGATCCGGGAAAACCGGCTTACAAGCTCGGTCTGACGGAGATCAAGGTCGGTTGGAAACCGTATGAATTGAAGGTTGAGGTTCAGGCGGACAAAAAAATCTATCGTGTCCGGGAGGCCGTTACCGCCAAGATAAAAGTGACCACCGCCTCTGGGAAGGCGCCTCCCAGGGGAAGTGAAGCGGCTGTGGCGGTGGTGGATGAAGGGCTCCTGGAACTGAAGCCCAATGAAAGCTGGAAGCTGCTCGAGGCCATGATGAAGAAGAAGGGCTGCGATGTCGAGACCTCAACGGCCCAGATGATGGTAGTGGGGAAAAGACACTTCGGCCGCAAGGCCCTCCCCCCCGGCGGCGGCGGCGGGAGGCAGTTGACCAGGGAATTATTCGACACCCTCATTTACTGGACAGGGGTGGTGGCCTTGAATGAAAACGGTCAGGCCTCGATAAAATTCCCCTTGAACGATTCCCTGACGTCCTTCCGGATAGTCGCCGTTGCCCAGGGGGGCCAAGGGCTTTTCGGGACCGGCGGGACGACTATCCGAACGACTCAGGATCTCATGATCCTCTCGGGACTGCCACCTTTGGTCAGGGAAGGGGACCGCTTCAGGGCCGGGTTTACCGTCAGAAACGCCTCTCAAAGGTTAATGACGGTTGAAGCCGGATTGACGGTCAAAGAGGTCCAGGGGAAGAAAGGGATGGAGCCCATTCGGGAAACGATCCCGGCCGGAGAGGCCAGGGATCTCGGATGGGAGATCCTGGTGCCTTCGGGCCTTGAGAAACTGGACTATGAAGCCTTAGTCACAGAGACAGGAGGAACCGCCTCTGACCGCCTTAAGGTCTCTCAGAAGGTAGTCCCGGCCGTTCATGTGCGGACCTTCCAGGCGACTCTCCTCCCGGTTAAAGACCCGGTGCGCCTGGAGGTTGAAATGCCCGCAGAGGCCCTGCCTGGACGGGGAGGGTTAAATGTGTTGGTCAAGCCGAAACTCTCAGAGGGGCTCAGCGGTCTTACGGCCTATATGAAAGGATATCCCTTTGTCTGCCTGGAACAGAAGATATCCAAGGCCGTGGTGCTTCAGGACCGGGAGATGTGGAAGTCCATCATGGCTGATTTACCGGCCTACCTGGATGATAACGGGCTGGCCAAATATTTTCCCAACATGAGACAGGGAAGCGATGCCCTGACGGCTTACCTGCTTTCAATCAGTCAGGAAGCCCAACAGGACATCCCCGGGCAGCTTAGAGAGAAAATGCTTCACGGCCTAAAGGATTTCATGGAAGGCAAGATAATCCGCTATTCCCCTTTGCCGACGGCCGACCTTTCCATAAGAAAGATAGCCGCACTGGAGGCCCTGGCCCGTTATGGAGAAGCCGACCAGGGCCTCTTGAGCACTCTGATCATAGAACCCAATCTCTGGCCGACCTCAACGGTCCTGGACTGGCTGAATGCCTTGTTGAGGATCAAAAATATCCCGGACCAGACTAAACAACTGAAGGAAGCGGAGCAGATTCTCCGTTCGCGAATGAATCTCCAGGGAACCACCCTGGGCCTTTCGACGGAAAAGACGGATAACCTCTGGTGGCTCCTGGCCACACCGGATAGCAATGCCGTCAAGATGCTGCTGGCCGGCCTTCAATTGGACGGCTGGCAAGGAGACAACCCCAGGATTGCCAGAGGCCTTCTGGGCAGGATGAAAAAAGGCCATTGGGACACCACCATTGCCAATGCCTGGGGGATGCTGGCCATGAAAAAGTTTTCAGGTCGCTACGAATCGGTTCCGGTTGCCGGGGTCAGCGAGGCAACGCTCCATCAAAAAACGGAATCGATTGACTGGGGCAAGACCCCGGCCGGCCGGGAGATCCATTGGCCTTGGGCTAAAAAGAAAGAAGGGCTCACCCTCGTTCATAAAGGCAGCGGAAGTCCCTGGGCCACCATTCAAAGCCTGGCGGCCATCCCGCTGAAACAGTCTTTTTTCAGCGGCTACCGGATTAAAAAGACCCTCATCCCCATCGAACAGAAGACCAAGGGCACCTGGAGCCAGGGGGACCTGCTCAGGGTGCGTCTCGAGATGGAAGCCCAGGCCGATAGGACCTGGGTCGTGGTCAGCGACCCCATACCGGCCGGTGCCATGATTTTGGGAAGCGGCCTGGGAAGGGATTCCAGGATGCTGACCAAAGATGAGCAGGAGCGGGGCCGGGCCTGGGAGACCTTCCGGGAGCGTTCCTTTGAGGCCTTAAGGGTCTACTATGAAGTTGTCCCGAAAGGAAATTGGACCATCGAATATACCCTGAGGCTTAATAATGCCGGGACCTTTTCTTTACCGGAAACCAGGGTCGAGGCCCTCTATTCACCGGAGATGTTCGGGGAACTGCCCAATAAGACGATGGAGATAAAATAAGCCGTAGAATAAATCGTTCGGTGTTCGGCGTTGAGCGACGTGTACCGCAGCCCGAAGGTTTTTGAGAGGGGATAACTGGTGAAATAGGTTGCCGATGTCTCGAATCTTAAAGTGGTCAGGATATGTCTTGGCAGCCGGTCTCTTGCTGGCGGCGATTTTTTTTATCTTAACCGGCGACTATCAGGAACCCCCCTTTTTCGGGAAGGTAAAAGACTCCTACAAAAAATCAGAGGCCCTGCTTCTGGACAGATATGGCCAGGTCATCCAGGAGATGAGGATCGATAAAAGGGGGCGGCGGTTGGAGTGGGCCGGGCTTGGGGAGATCTCTCCGGCCCTCATCCAGGCAGTCCTTCACGTGGAAGACCGGCGGTTTTATCGGCATCACGGCGTGGACTGGCTGGCCCTGGCCTCTTCATTTTTTAATACCCCCCGGTCGCATCAGATGCGGGGGGCCAGCACGATATCCATGCAACTGGCCGCCCTCCTCGACAAAAGGCTGAAACCGAAGCGGCAGCGGCGGACCTTAAAACAAAAGTGGAACCAAATCCTGGCGGCCCGGGCCCTGGAAAGGACCTGGACCAAAGAACAGATTCTGGAAGCCTATCTCAATCTGATCTCCTACCGGACTGAATTACAAGGTATAACCGCTGCCTCCAGGGGCCTTTTCGATAAAGACCCCAATGGTCTAAACCAGCCCGAGTCCTTGATTCTGGCCTCTTTGATCAGCTCTCCCAATGCCCCGATAGATCGCATTATCCGCCGGGCCTGTTTTTTCGGGAAGTCCCTGGGCGAACAGACCGGCAGTGAGGCCATTACGGCCCTGGCCACTGAAAGGCTGCGGTCGCCTTATCAGATTAAGCCCCTGGTGGCCCTGGCGCCCCAGGTGGCCCGCAGGCTGTTGAAAGGAAGCCAGACACCCTGCCGCTCAACCCTCGACGGGAAGCTTCAACGCTTTGCCTTGGAAACACTGAACCACTATCTGGGCCTCCTGAAAGAGGGTCAGGTCTCCGACGGGGCCGTCCTGGTATTAGACAATAAGAGCGGTGAGGTCCTGGCCTATGTCGGAAACAGCGGGCTGTCATCCAGTGCCTCGTATATTGACGGGTTGATGGCCCGCAGACAGGCCGGATCAACCCTCAAACCGTTTCTTTATTCCCTGGCCATCGAGAAAGGCCTCCTGACTGCCGCCTCTCTTCTGGATGATTCCCCGCTCCAGATACCCACTCCGACAGGGCTTTATGTCCCTCAGAATTATGACAATCTCTTCAGGGGCCCGGTGAGTGTCCGAACAGCCCTCTCGGCCTCGATCAATATCCCGGCCGTCCGGACCCTGCTCTTGGTCGGTTTGACTGCCTTTGTGGACCGGCTCAAGCACCTCGGCCTGGAAGGCCTTACCGAAGAAGACGAATATTACGGGTATTCTCTGGCCCTGGGCTCGGCCGACATCACCCTTCTGACCCTGACAAACGCCTACCGGGCCCTGGCTAATGAAGGGAGATGGAGTGAAGTGAAATTCAGCTTTGATCAGGAGGTTGGAAAGCCTGTGCGGATAATTGATAAAAGGGCGGCCTTTATCATCTCCGATATCCTCTCGGATCGGGAGGCCAGAAGCTCCACCTTCGGCCTGGAAAATCCTTTGTCCACCCGGTTCTGGACAGCCGCCAAGACCGGCACCAGCAAGGATATGAGAGATAACTGGTGCTTGGGATATTCAGAGAAATATACCGTCGGGGTCTGGGTGGGCAACTTTTCCGGGGAGCCCATGCGAAATGTCAGCGGCGTTTCCGGCGCAGCACCTATCTGGATGGAGATGATGAACACCCTCCATGCCAACCGACCTTCCAGGCCTCCCAGGTTACCCGCCGGGGTGAACCAGGCCAAGGTCTCTTTTCATCAGGACCTGGAACCGTCCAGGCAGGAATATTTTCTAAGAGGCAGCGAACCTGTTTTCCAGGTCCGGGCCGATACCCATTATCAGAAACCCCGGATCATCTACCCGGCCCATGAAACGCTGATCAGTATGGACCCGGAGATCCCCGAGACCCTTCAGCGGGTTCCTTTTCAGTTTCAGCCGGAGACCAATCACTATACCTGGGTGTTGAACCACCACCCGATGGGGTCCTCTGATCCTTTCTTTTTATGGAAACCGGAGCGGGGGAATTACGTCTTGTCTATTGTCGACCCGCAAAATCGTATCCTTGATTCGGTGGAGTTTCAGGTCAGATAGTCAAGGGGCCAGTTCCCCATTTTGCTCTTACCGGAATAATAATTTGAGAATTATTTCAGTTCGCCGTTCCCGA